>DATJZQ010000200.1:0-13055 GCA_035499005.1 Burkholderiales bacterium
GATCGGACTGCTCGCGGCGCTCTGGCCGCAAGCCTGGCTCGGCCTGTTCACGGACGAGCCGCGTGTGCTGCAAACCGGAAGCTCGTATCTGCGTATCGTCGGGCCGGCCTATGGATTTTTCGGACTGGGCCTTTCGCTCTACTTTGCTTCGCAAGGTGCGGGGCGTTTGCTGTGGCCCCTGTTGAGCGGCTTCATGCGCATGGCTATCGCTCTGGGCGGTGGCGTGTTGGTGCTGTACGCGACCGGCTCGTTGCACGGGCTTTTTGCGGCGCTCGCCGCCGGGCTCGTCGTATACGGCGTGACGCTGGCGGCGGCGATCCGCGCCGGCGTATGGTTTGAGCGGAGTGAGCGCGCTCAACTGGCCCGAGTGTGGTCCCTGTCCACCCCGGCGCGCTAATACCTCATCGCCCTACTATCGAGGAGATCGCATGTCCAAGCCCGTCGCAATCGTGTTCGGTGTCGGAGCCGAGCGCGGCCTGGGCGCCGCACTGTGCCGGCGCTTCGCCGGCGAAGGGCATCACGTCCTCGTCGTGGGCCGGACAGGAGAGAAGATCGACCAGGTCGTCGGGTCAATTCGCAACGGCGGCGGCAGCGCAGAACCGATCACGGCCGATGTGACCAGTGAAGCCGACGTGGTGCGCGCCTTCGACCGCGCGTTTTCGCCCGGTGCTGGCCGCGAGCCCGCCGATCTCGTCGTGTACAACGCGGGCAACAACCGCAAGCTCGACTTCCGGGAGCTCACCGCCGGCATGTTCGAAGACTTCTGGCGAGTGGGGTGCTTTGGCGGATTTCTGGTCGGCCGCGAAGCAGCGCGACGCATGGTGCCGCTCGGGCGTGGCACGGTACTTTTCACCGGCGCTTCCGGAAGCATGCGCGGCAAGCCGGGCTTCGCGCACTTCGCGGCAGCAAAAGCCGGCCTGCGCATGATTGCACAGAGCATGGCGCGCGAATTTGGGCCGGAGGGCCTGCACGTCGCGCACGTGGTCATCGACGGCGGTATCGAGGGCGATCGGCTGCTACAGCGCCGGCCGGAGCTCGTCAAAGAGCGAGGCGAGGACGGTCTGCTCGGCATCGACGCCATTGCCGAAACCTACTGGCACATTCATCGGCAGGCGCGCTCGGCATGGGCTCACGAGATAGATCTGCGTCCGTACAAGGAGCCGTTCTAGTGCTAGAGTCCGGCAGGCACTCATCAAGCCGTGTATCACTCGGTCCGTGAAGTCGCTCGGAGCCAGATCGCAGGGTGCGCGCCTCGAGCGCATGAAGGCGTCGCCGCGCTGGGCGGGTGACGGCTTCCGCAACCTGCATCCGATCCTGCCCGGGTTGCGGGACCCGAACGTGCCGATGCCGACGCTCACCGAATTCATGCGCGGCGGCGAGCGCCGGTGGCCGGCGCGCCCGCTGCCCTCGGTGAATCCGCTCGAAAGCTGGCGGCGCAAGCCGGAGACCGGATTGCGGGCGACGTGGCTTGGCCACTCGACGGTGCTGATCGAGATCGACGGCATGCGTGTGCTCACCGATCCCGTGTGGGGCCCGCGGGCCTCCCCGCTCGCGCTGGCCGGACCAAAGCGTTTTCAGCCAGTGCCGGTGGCGCTCAATGCCATGCCGCCGGTCGACCTGGTCATCATCTCGCACGATCACTACGACCACCTTGACTACCCGACGATCCGCGCGCTCGCGAAGACGGACATCCCGTTTGTGACATCGCTTGGGGTCGGTGCACATTTGGAGGCTTGGGGTGTCGCGTCCGCACGCATTACCGAGCTCGATTGGTGGGAGTCGTTCGCGCTGCGCGGACTCACGGTGAAGGCTGCGCCGTCGCAGCATTTCTCCGGTCGTACGCTGCGCACGCGCAATGCCACGCTATGGTCGTCGTTCGTGATCCGCGGTCAGCGGCATGCCGTCTTCTTCAGCGGCGATACAGGTCTCACCACGCAGTACCAGTCGATCGGCGAGCGGCTGGGACCGTTCGACCTGGTGATGCTCGAGGTAGGCGGTTTGCATCCGTCGTGGGGCGACATGCATCTCGGGCCGGAGAACGCGCTCAAAGCGTTTGCACTCCTTCGGGGCGGCGCGTTCCTGCCGGTGCACTGGGGCACCTTCTGCCTCGCTATGCACGCCTGGGATCAGCCGCCCGAAGTGTTGCTGCAGCGCGCGCCGCTCGGGCTGCTCATGCCCCGACTCGGCGAGCCGATCGAACCGGCGCGCGCGGAGAAAGTCCAGCCCTGGTGGCGCGAGGTGGACGCGGTGGATGCACCGCCGGTGAGCGAGAAGCAGGAAAAGCTGGCGACCACGCTACCGTATCCGATGGACTGATTGGTCAAGCTTGGATGGTACTGTGCGGGCGCGCGCCCGTCGTTGAACTCAGAGATCCTGCTGCTGCTCGCTGCCGCGCGTCGAGACCCGCAGCACCGGATACCACCAGGCCATTCGGATGACAGGGGTGTCTGTCGGGTTCTTGGCTTTGACCTGCTTCAGCAGCCGCATCGTGTGCAGTTTTTTGTGAGGCTTGTCCTGCAGCGTATCCAGCGCCGGCCGAGAGATCTCGTACATCGGGCAGTCGCCGCAACATTCCACCAGCCATCGTTCGCTGGGCTCACCGACTACCGCCCTGATCCTGGCTTCTCGCCCGCACAGAAAGCATTCGGTTGCGGGCGGCACCGGCACATGGAGCGGAGCGGCGTCCCCGCTGTCCAAGCTGACCCACGATACGTTGTCCTGAGTAACGAGTCGCTTGGCATCTTCCAGCGATTTGGCTTTGCGCCAATCGACCTCGGCAAATTGCTTGTCGCGCGTTTCACCCAGGATGAGCACGGGGACGTAGCAGGGCGAGTCGCACGTTGGCTCGCGGAATTCGGCAACGCCGACGATGGCGTTTTCGCCACCGCGCATCTCGTGAAAGATGCACGGGATCTCCTCGCGGGTGGCCACGTCGAAAAACGTGAACATACAAACCTCCCTGACATCCTGTTCCTGGTCGGTACGCCGTCCCTGCGGGGAAGTGACGCAACTCAGCGACGGAGTCCGTACCGTACCCTGTTTGAATTGGCTGCTCTGTCAGAATCGAGCGGGTCGCGGCGTAGGAGGAGACCTACGCAGGGATGTCAACGGACGGTCGGGCCGCGGGTCTGAACCACCCGCGCGGCCGGCGGAGCCAGCAGACCCCGAGAGCACCGGCGAGGAGCAGTGCGAAGAGGCTGGGTTCGGCTGCACTTGCGGCCAATGCTGGCGGATCGCCAGAGGCGGCCACGGGTTGATTGAGTTGAGGGCCGTTTGGATCTGCAAGTTGCGTCTCCACGAATGGCGGCGACGCTGGCGGCGAGCTTGCAACAACCAACCTGCCGTTGGGAAACAATCCCATGATTGCCGACATGAGCAGGCTGGTGCTTCGCTCGCTTGCGCCCATCACAAAAAAGTGAGGGTCTGACAGATTCCCACCTTGGTGTTGCGCGGCCTCTCCGAGGCCTGATGGATCAAGTTCTTCCAAACCCGCACCTGTGCTCGATGAACTGGACCGGTTGAGCCACCAGTCCATGCCGTCTTCCTCCGGTAAACCCCAGTGGAATTGCGCAAAGACGGGACTCCCGATGGCGGCGCGCTCCGGATGATGACCCTGCGCCGCTCTTCTCTGGCCCGCCCACGCCTCGTTGTGGAACCCGAAGCTGCTCGCGCCTGAAATGAGCGCAGCGAGGGTCCCTCCCGAAATTCCGAGGCCCACCACGCCCAGTATCACCAGGCCATTCCTCCAGAGCTTCCTGTGCTTGCCTCTCATCGTGTGACTCCACTCAAGGCCGCTTGTAAAGACTGCAAAGCGCTCGACCTTTACGCGTACGCGCTTCGCATTGTTTGTTCTGAGCTGAGCAGACAAGCATCAGCAGCGCAGCACTCGATGCATAACGGGTGCCAGCGCTTTCAATCGCAGAGAAATCAGAAACCTCATGGACTTCCGCTCGCCGAGCGAGGCGTTGCTCCGCGCGCGTTGGTAACCCTTGCAAAGCCACGAGGGAGGTTTTACACGCAGCGGATATCAACCGCGCCCAACACATTGATATGGCGGCTGCAAGAGTTTGGCCCGGTACATGCAAGCGGGGTAGAGCTGGGAGCTCGCTCGGCAACTACAAGGTCCGCGTCAGCGAGAGCTCGTATCGTGCAGCTCTGTCCGCAAACTCATGTCTAGGAGACTCTATGAGAAGCGCATCGTTGTATACCTGCCTGATCGCTGGAGCACTGTTGACGCTGGCTGGCTGTGCTACCGCTCCCGATACGGAAGCGAAGAAGGCCGACCTTCAGGCCAACGTCGACAAGGCGATGACGCGCATCAAGACACTGGATCCAAGTGTTCAGAACAAGCTCGCTAATGCCTATGGCTACGCGATCTTCCCGTCGGTAGCGAAAGGTGGCGCGATCGTAGGCGGTGCGTACGGGCGCGGCGAGGTCTACGAGCAGGGCAAGATGGTCGGCTGGGCCGATCTGTCGCAGGCCACGATCGGCGCGCAACTCGGCGGACAGAGCTTCAGCCAGCTCATTCTCTTCGAGAACAAAGCGGCGCTCGAAAATTTCAAAAACGGGAAGCTGAAGTTCGCCGCAAATGCTTCTGCCGTGGCGTTGAAGAGTGGTGCGGCTGACAGCGCGGGTTACACCGACGGTGTCCTGGTATTGGTGGAGCCCATTTCAGGTCTGATGGTCGAAGCTGCGCTGGGTGGCCAATCGTTCAGCTTCCAGCCGGTGTAGCCGATCGACATAGCGCGGCACGCTGCTGTAGAAACCTCCGCACCGCGGGATCGCTCTCCAAACCGATGGCGCGCTGGTACGCGCTCAACGCTGCGTCGAGGGCGCCGGTGCGGACGAGCAGCTCGGCGCGTGCCGCCCAGTACGGCTGATAATCGGCGAGCCGAGCGTCATCGGGCAGCGCGTCGAGCGCCGCGAGGCCGGCGGCCGGACCCCGCGTCTCCGCCAGCGCTACGGCGCGGTTGAGCGCCGCCACCGGCGACCCGGTGAGCACACACAGGGCGTCGTAGAGCTGCTCGATCGCCGGCCAGTCGGCCTTCCCGGTGCGGCGGCGCACGGCATGTGCGGATTGAACAGCGGCTTCCAGTTCGTAGCGGCCGCCGTGTGTGCCGCAGCCGCCGGCTTGCACCAGCAGCGATTCTGCCTCGTCGATCATGCGAGCGTCCCACCGCGCCGGGTCCTGCTCGCTCAGCGGCACGTATTCGCCGGACGCGCTGCGGCGTGCCTCGCGGCGCGCGTGGGCATGCAGCATCAGCGACAGCAGGCCAAGCGCCTCGCCCTCGTCGGGGAGCATTGACGCGAGCAGCCGGCCGAGCCAGATCGCCTCTTCGGCCAGGTTGCGGCGGCGCGCGTCGGAACCTTGGGGATCGGACCATCCCTCGGTATAGGCGGCGTAGATTGCATCGAGCACTGCATCGAGGCGCTCGCGCAGCGCGGCTTGCTCGGGCACCTCGAAGCCGATGGCCGCGTGCCGGATCTTCGCCTTCGCCCTCGTGAGCCGCTGCCCCATCGCAGCCGGGGCGACGAGAAACGCCGAAGCGATCGTCGCAGCGTCGAAGCCGAGCACGAGCTGCAGCATCAGCGGCGCGCGCACGGGGCGGTCGATGCCGGGGTGTGCGCAGGCGAACATGAGGCCCAGGCGGCGATCCGGCACGGCAAGTCGATCGTCTTCATCCGCCGTCAGCTCGGCCAGCCAGGCCAGCTGCTCTCCCGCGGTCTGGTCCAGTCTCCGGCGGCGGGCCGCATCGACCAGCCTGCGGCGAGCCACGGTGAGCAGCCACGCTTCCGGGCTTCGCGGCACGCCGCGAGCCGGCCACTCGGCAAGCGCGGCGGCGAAAGCCTCCGACAGCGCATCCTCCGCGCCGGCCACGTCGCGCGTGCGCGCAGCGAGGAATGCGATCAGCTTGCCGTAGCTGTGCCGCGCCGCCGCTTCGGCGGCGCGGGCTCCTTCGTTTCGGTCTGGCTCCACACGAAATTCAGGGCTGTCCCATGGCCCAGACCGGCCGCACTTCCACTACCCCGTGACTCGCGCCGGGGCAGCGGGCGGCCCAGGAGAGCGCGGCGTCGAGATCCGGCACATCGATGAGGAAGTAGCCGCCGAGCTGCTCCCGTGTTTCGGCGTAAGGACCATTCAGCACCTCGGTCTTGCCGGACTTCAGCCGCACCGTGGTGGCGGCCTGCACCGGCCGCAGCCGGTTGCCTCCACGCATCGCACCGCTTTTCTGCAGCGCCTCCGCGTAGGCGCCATAGGCAGCCAACCCTTCCGCCTTCTGCACGGCGTTCATCGCTTCAAATCGGGAATCGTCCGAGTAGATCAAAAGCATGTATTCCATGCCAACGCTCCTTCGTGATTAGGGCGACGCACCATGCCTCGCCTTGACAATGTCGGATGGGCAAGGGCGGTTTCGACATTTCTCTCGCCAGACTTTGAACCAATTCGCATTCACGATGGATTCACCGGCGGGGTGCAGATGAAGTATTCCCTTTTCGACGGCAGGGGACAACCGACGATGATCGAATCATGCGGATCGCCATCCTAGAGGATGACCCGTCTCACCTGGAACTGGTGAGTCACTGGCTGCGAGGCGCCGGCCATCAAATTCACGCGTTCAAGGGGGGTCGGGAATTGGTGGAGGTTCTCAAGCACGAGACCTTCGACGCGCTGTTGCTCGATTGGAACGTGCCAGAGGTGAGCGGCATCGAAGTGCTGCGCGAGGTGCGCGAGCAGCTGCGCTCTCGCGTGCCGGCGATCTTCGCCACGGCGCGCCACCAGGAACGAGATGCGGTCATCGCGCTGAGCGCGGGCGCGGACGATTACCTCGTGAAGCCGATCCGGCGCATGGAGCTCCTGGCTCGTCTCGACGCCGTGACGCGGCGCTTCTGCGGGGCTCCAGCGTTCCAAGTGGGCGAATTTCGAGTCGACGGCCAGATGCGCGGCATCTGGTCCGATGGACGATGGCTGGAGTTAACCGGCAAAGACTTCGATCTGGCGTCGCTGCTGCTGCAAAACGTCGGGCGGGTTCTGTCGCGCGGGCACCTGCGGGAGACCATATGGGACCAAAGCGCAGAACCTCACTCCCGCTCACTGGACACGCACGTGAGCCGCGTCCGCATCAAGCTCAAGCTCACGCCCGAGCGCGGCTGGCGTTTGCACTCCGTATACGGGCGTGGATATCGTCTCGACAGATTGACTGGACCTGCCCCAAGGACTGAATCAAGCGCGTGGCGCTAAGCCAAACGGTTTCGGACACTGAGGCTGCCCAAGAACGGCCAGTCCACGGTGTTGTCTACTCGTAGCGAACGCTCCAAGCTCTTGCGTTTGCAGCAGTTCGTATCTGCATCTGCATTGGCGAGCAGCACGCCCGCTGCGCTGTTTCCACGCTTTACACGCCGAACCGGTAGTTCCTGCAAAGCGTCGGCGATGATTTGATGCCAACCCGTTGACTTCGCGACGCGCTTTCGTGGCACGAGGCTTGCCGCATGATTCGTGCAGCTGGAGCGTACGAGCAAGGAGCGGGTTCTCCGCGTGCGGTCTCGAGCAGACCGTCTTAGAAAGGAGGTTCACGATGCTTGGCTGGGCTGCGGTTTTCTTCATCATCGCAATTGTGGCAGCGGTCCTCGGCTTCAGTGGTATTGCCGGCACTGCCGTCAACATCGCGTGGATTCTGGCGGTGATCGGCATCATCCTCGCTATCGTTTTTTTCGCTTTGGGACGCAGGCCACCGTTGTCGTAGACCTCAGGTGCTGGCTCGGGCGATGCGCAGCGTGCGTGACGTGAGGCAGAAGGCATCGCCACCAAACGCTCCGATCCGCGCTGCTGAGCACATGGAATGGCTCCTCGACGAGGCGCTCGAAGAGACGTTCCCGGCCAGCGACCCGATCGCGGTGTCGGTGGCTGCTTGGATTACTGAGGATGTATCCCTGCCAGACCGACCGATAGAATCGTTTCATGGGAGACGGGAATGAGGACAGTTCGAGTCAAGGCACCGTCAACTCGCACCGGCGGCCTTGCGGGCGTCGAGGATCAACCCGACGAAGCCGTGTCGAGACCAGGTGCCGTGGGCGCTTCGACCCTCGAAGGGAAGCCCGTGGTCAATGCCGCGGGCAAAAACCTCGGACACATCGAGAAGATCATGCTGGATGTGCGGCGCGGCCAGATCGCGTACGCGGTGTTGTCGTTCGGAAACGCGTTCGGCGCGGGTCACAGGATTGCTGCTGTGCCGTGGAGCGCTTTGGTATTGGATCAGGAGCGGAGATGCTTCGTCCTCGACCTCGCGATGGAGTCGTCAGAAGACGGGCGAGCCTTCGACCAGGAAGCATGCCCCGATCCGGGCCGGCACAGTGAGATTGGCCGCTACTACGGCGCCTAGAAATCGTTTGGGCACCAACTCGTGCTAGCCCGACACACCGCTTGACGCAGTGACGCGCCAGATGGTGTTACCGACATCGTCGGCCACCAGCAATGCACCCCGCTTGTCGATGGCAACGCCCACCGGGCGTCCGAGAGCAGCGCCATCGTCGTCGATGAACCCGGTCAGAACGTCGATCGGCTGGCCCGATGGCTTGCCGCCCTGGAACGGCACGAAGATGACCTTGTAGCCGCTGCGCGGCTCTCGATTCCAGGAGCCATGCTGACCAACGAACATCCCGTGCCGAAACGGCGACGGCAGAGACGTTCCTTTCGAGGAGCTCAACCCCAGGCTGGCGGTGTGTGGTCCCAACGCGTAGTCGGGCGGTATCGCTTTCGCGACCAGGTCGAGGTCTTGCGGCTTTACGCGGTCGTCGACGTGCTGGCCGTAATAACTGTAGGGCCATCCGTAAAACGCACCGTCACGCACCGAGGTCATGTAGTCCGGGACCAGATCGCTGCCGAGCTCGTCGCGCTCGTTCACAGCCACCCAAAGTGCCCCGCTGTCCGGTTCCCAGGCCAGGCCGACGGGGTTGCGCAAGCCCCAGGCGAAGACGCGATGCTTGCCGGTCTTGAGATCGATTTCCCAGATCGCTGCGCGTTCCTCCTCGACCTCCAATCCGTTTTCGGCGACGTTGCTGTTGGAGCCCACGCCGACATAGAGCTTGCTGCCGTCGGCGCTGGCGATCAGGCTTTTGGTCCAGTGATGATTGAGCGTCCCCGCCGGCAGGTCGGTCACCTTCGTCCCAGGAGCCGTGATCTGCGTCTGTCCCGGCGTATAGGGGAAACGAAGGATCGCGTCGGAATCGGCTACGTAGAAATCGTTGCCCACGAGCGCCATCCCGAACGGCGAATTCAGCCCCTGCAGGAATACCGACCGCACGTCCACGACACCATCGCCGTTGGTGTCGCGCAGCAGCGTGATACGGTTGGCGCTGGCGGTTCCCGCCCCGGCCCGTTTCATTACCTGTTTTTGCACTATCCCGCGGATGCCCTTGTTGTCGTCCGGCTTGGGGGGTGCATTGGTCTCGGCGACGAGCACGTCGCCGTTCGGCAGTACATAGATCCAGCGTGGGTGATCCAGGGCCGTTGCGAATGCCGCGACGGCTGTTCCCTTCGCGGCCACTGGCTTGGCGCCGACGGGCCAACCCTTCGCTGGCGCGATGTTTATGGTCGGAAGCAGCGACTTCTGCGGCGGAGGCAAAGTTGGCGCCGGGCCGGTTCCGTCAGCGACTGTCAGCTGGGCCCGGCCGCCGCAGCCAGCCGCAGCCACCAAGAGCCATGCCAGTACAAGCCGTCTCACAAGCATGATCGAGCTCCTCTGCGATGCCAATCTGAAAATGGACCGCGCTCCGCCCTGCGTGGTTCGTGCTGCCGTCGAGATTTAGCGAACGCCGCTTCTAAACACGCCAGCGTAGGCATTGTCCGACATGACTAGAAGCCAAAAGGCAAGGAACCTCAGACACCGAATGATTGCCCCACAGCGGGCTGCAAGGGCTGAGGTGGTTGCAGCTCGCGGCGACGACGGAAATGCCTTTTCGCAAGCTGTTTGCATCTGCGCCGTCGACTCCTGCGTCCGACAGCGAGCAGCCTAAGGTGGTCTCGTGAGCAAGCATAGAGAAGGCGTCTGGACAGCGACATCGCTCTGGCGAAGGCTCGGGCCGGGCTTGGTCACGGGCGCCGCCGATGATGATCCCAGCGGCATCGCTACGTATTCTCAGGTCGGCGCCCGGGTCGGATACGGGATCCTTTGGACTGCGCTGTTCAGCTTCCCCCTCATGGTGGGCATTCAACTGGTGAGCGCCCGCATCGGGCGCGTCACCGGAAAGGGGCTGGCCGCCAATATCCGAGCACATTTCCCGGCTTGGCTGCTGCATAGCGTGGTGGCACTGCTGGTCATTGCCAACACGATCAACATCGCGGCGGACATCGGCGCGATGGGGGCGGCGTTGAAGCTGCTCGTCGACGGGCCGGCTCACTGGTATGCAGCGGCATTAGGCCTGGTGTCTCTGCTGCTGCAAGTCTTCGTTCCCTTCCCGCGTTACTCCCCGGTCTTGAAGGCTTTGACGCTGGCGCTGCTGGCTTACGTGGTTGCCGTTTTCCTGGTCAACGTGCACTGGGGTGAGGTCCTCTTCCGCACGCTTGTCCCATCGATCCCGTTTCAAGCCACGCACGTGGTCGCGGTGGTGGCGGTGCTCGGCACCACCATCAGCCCCTATCTCTTCTTCTGGCAGGCCTCTCACGAGGTGGAGGAGCAGCGCGCAGCCCGCGGGGAGCTGCCCTTGAAGGGCGCTCCGCAACAAGCTCGTGAGCAGCTCAAGCGCATTCAGCTCGACACGTACCTGGGCATGGCCCTGTCGAACCTCGTGGCCTTCTGCATCATGCTGACGGCGATCGCCGGGCTGCGCGCGCACGGCATCACGGACATCCAGACCTCCGCTCAGGCGGCTGCGGCTCTGCGGCCGCTGGCGGGCGATTTCGCGTTCGCGTTGTTCGCGGCGGGCATCATCGGTACCGGGATGCTGGCCGTGCCGGTGCTGGGCGGGTCGGCGGCGTACGCGGTGGCCGAAGCGTTCAAATGGCGCACCGGCCTGGGGCGCCGCCCCAAGAACGCGAAAGGCTTCTACGCGATCCTGGTCATCGCAACGTCGCTCGGAGTCGGGCTGAACTTCACCCCGGTCGATCCGATCAGAGCGTTGTTCTGGAGCGCGGTGATCAACGGCGTCATCGCCGTTCCGATCATGGCAGTGATGATGCGGCTCGCGATCAAGCGGGAAGTCATGGGGCCCTTCGTCGTCACGGGCTGGCTGCGGGTCTCGGGGTGGATCGCGACGAGCGTCATGGCGCTCGCAGTCCTTGTAATGATCGCGGTGTGGAAGACGTGACGCCACTGCGGACTTCACGTGAATCTGCAATCGTTACATGCGGCGCGGGAAGCTCTTACATGATCGCCGCCGTGAAGCCGAAGCCACTCCCGACAAGCAAACTCTTTTCAATCAACTCCGTCGCCGCTCGGGTCGCCGGGATGAAGGGGCGGGCACATCGCTTGCGCATCACGTCTGTGCTGTCCGCAGGGACGGTGAGTCGCGTCCATGCGATCCCTCGTGCCAGGTACGGAGAACCCGATCATGTTCAAGCGAATGCTCGTTGTCAGTGCGCTCGTGCTGGCCCCCCTCGGGGCGAGCGCTTACGAAATTGGAAACCTCACCTGCGAGAATATCGGCCAGCTGGCTGGCCAGACTCTGCTCGCCAAGCAGTCGGGCGTTCCGATCGAAACGTACCTGTCGGCCCTGAATGACCGTATCCCCGGGGATGCGTATGTCGAGCGGCAGATCATCGCGAGCATCACTGTCATCATCTACGAGAATGATCTATTGACCGGCATGAAGCCGGCAGATGCCTATGCGGTTTTCCAGCAGGACTGCGCGCGCGGTCAAGCAGAGGACCGCGTGATCAGACAGCAAGAGGATAGCGGCGCAACGGACGAGGACGGCTCCCAGGGCACGGCCAAGGGCTGACGCCGTCACCGCTCGTGCGATCGAGGCCGAGGCGGGCATCGAGGCATTCGCGGTCGCGCTGCGTATGGACAATTCTCGGCTCGGGTGGAAGTCGGCAGTGGGCAGACTCGTCGGCGTGTCGGTGTCCATAGCGCTTGCTGTCCTCGCTTCGAGCGCGCAAGCGGCAGTGCAGATCAGCAAGAAGGAGTACGAGGAGGCAAAGGCGCGAGCGGCGGCCGTCTACAAGAGCGAACGAGCCAGATGCGACAGTCTGGCTGGCAAGGCGAAGGACTTATGCGTTGTCGAAGCCAGAGCGCACAGGATGCACTCCGAAGCGGGCGCGATGGCGGCGTACAAGAATACCCGCGCCGCGCGGTACGAGCAGCAGCTCCGGAACGGGTACGCGGACTACTTGGTGTCGAAGCAGAGGTGCGGCGGTTTGGGAGGAAATGATAAGGACGTGTGTCTGAAGCAGGCCAAGGCCGCCCTCAGCGAAGCGATCGCTGACGCAAACGCCGAGCGCACGGCTGCGGGTGCCCAGAACAGCGCTCAACAGGAGATGAGAGACGCCCGCAAGGACGCGCGCTAACTTCCCGCATCCGCCAGTTGGGAGCGCGGATCGGGTGGTCCCGGCTGTAGCAGTCCACTGCGGCTGACGTCTACGCTACGCAGGCGGGGGTCCTCTCCGCAAACCTCCACTGAGATCCCCGGCTGCGCCCGGGCGATATCCTCTGCGTAGCTCTTCGCGTCCTGTTTCGTCCGGAAGTGAAACAGCGGCGCCTCGAGGCGCGCGGCCGTCACTTCCCAGAAGCCCCCCTTGCCGCGCACTACGCGAAGAACGGATGCATCCCATTGCTGTATGGTCATTTCGGTCTCCTGAAGAACCAGTCTATTGCTGCCGCATCCGCAAATCGTCTTTCACGGATTTCGCGCCTCCCGCTTCTTCCGCAACGAGCACCATCGCAGGCGGCATGCCAGTTGTGCCAGTCTGTCGAAACAACGAGTTAATCCATATGAGCCAAATCGATCGCTGCAAGGAGAGCTGTTGACCGTGTAAGAAGGTGGTTATTCTCCTTTCGCCCATGGTCTCCGCAGAATCGTTGCCCGCTGCGCAATGTTTACAACGCTCTTGCAAAGAAGAA
>DATJZQ010000201.1:0-35805 GCA_035499005.1 Burkholderiales bacterium
ACATTGCGCCCTCCGGCGCGGCGGCCTCGATCCCAGGCGTCGCCCGCAGTTGCCCGATGAGATAGTCCCGCGCTCGACGTAACCTCGATACCGTCCGCGCGACCACCGGTTCTCCGCGCTCGAGCGCTGCTACTCCCGCGCGCTGCACGAAAGGCGGAGCGCACGACGTGTTGTACTCGATCAGCTTGGGCAGGTCCAACGCGAGTCCGGTGGGTGCCGTGATCCAACCAAGACGGAAACCGGTCATGAGCCAGCTCTTGGAGAAAGTGTTGGTGCTGACCACGCGATCTTCCGCCGTGGCGATATCCAGGAAGGACGGCGCCGTTGCGAGCGCACCGTTCGTCGCGGCGCCGAAATACAAACGTTCGTAGGCGTCGTCCGCGATGATCCAGATGCCGTGGCGGCGACAGTGCTCGAGAATGGCCCGCTGTGCGTCGCGGCCGATGGTCCAGCCGGTCGGATTGTTGGGCGAGTTGATCAACACTGCGCTAGTCGCCGGCGTGAGCGCGTCGAGCAGGCGCGCGAGGTCGAGTGTCCAGCCCTGCGGCGTGAAGCTCAAGCTCACGGTCTCGACGCAGGCGCCCAGGATCTTCGGAATCTCCACCAGATTCGGCCACAGCGGCGTGACCGCGACCACGCGGTCAGCGTGACCGATCAGCGCCTGCGCCGACAACATCAATGCGGACATGCCGGAATTGGTGATGGCCACATTCGACGCGTCGGTCGGACGGTGCAGACGGGTCAAATACGCGGCGAGCGCTTCCCGCAGCTCCGGAAGGCCCAGATTGTGGGTATAGAACGTGTCTCCGGCGTTGAGCGCATCCACCGCAGCCTGGCGGATGAAGTCGGGCGTGACCTCGTCGGGCTCGCCAAACCAGAAAGCGGCGATGTCGTGACGCCCCAGGCCCGCGTTCGCCACTTCGCGGATCTTGGAGGCGCGTAGGGCCCGGACGGCTGCACGGGCGGTTGCTGTGACGGGCTGCATGAACTGCGATGGTCAAGGTAATGTCCTAATTCTCTCATGTCCGCGGAGGGGCCAAGCAGGCGCGGACCCTGCGCTGACCACGGCTCGAGGCGTGAACCGGTAGTATTCGGAGCGCACTGACAGGCGAGGCCAGCGCTGCTGGGTTCATCGTCCCGAGAAGATCATGCAGGCAAGATCAGCGCGCTCGCTCGCTCTCGCTGCGCTTACCCTATTGTTGGCCCCGGCAGCAGCACACGCTCAACAAGGAGAGGAGCCAATGGAGGCGTGCGTGCGCAGGTTGACGGAGCAGCTGCGCAGCCAGCTCACGCGGGCCGACTACCCCGAGGCTGCGCGCAAGGCGAACATCGAGGGCACGGTGCGGTTCGGCCTCACGTGTAATTCCGAGGGCCTGTTCGAAGACAGCTGGGTGGAGCGCAGCTCGGGGAGCGACCTCCTGGACCAGGCTGCCCAGCGTGCGGTGGACCGCATTTTTCCGCTTGGCGCGTCGGCACCTCAGCAATGCCAGCTGGGTCACGGCTTCTCCGTGTCGCTGCCCATGGTCTTCCGGGTGCTTCCCGCTGCGCGCTAGTGTTGGGTTGGCTCCGGGCGAGCACATTTGACGCTTCCCCCCGGCTTGGCTAGCATCGCCCGTCTCACTTCGAGGAATTTCACCATGGGCGCACAGCAGCATTCCAACTACGTGAACGGCCAGTGGGTGGCGGGCACGGCGTGGTCGAAGAACATCAACCCGTCGGACTTGAGCGATGTGGTGGGCGAGTACGCCCAGGCCGACCAGACCCAGACCCAGGAGGCAATCGCCGCCGCCCGTGCCGCCGCGCCGGCGTGGGGCGCCTTCAACGTGCAGGCGCGCGCGGACGCGCTGGAAAAGGTCGGAGCCGAGATCGTGGCGCGCAAGGACGAGCTGGGCAAGCTGCTGTCGCGCGAAGAAGGCAAGACGCTCGCGGAAGGTGTGGGCGAGGTGGTGCGGGCGGGCAACATCTTCAAGTTCTTCGCCGGCGAAGTTCTGCGCCGCACGGGCGAGCTGGTCCCTTCGGTGCGGCCTGGCGTTGACGTCGAGGTGACGCGCGAGCCGCTGGGCGTGATCGGGATCATCACGCCGTGGAATTTTCCGGCCGCCATTCCGGCCTGGAAGGTTGCACCGGCGCTCGCCTATGGCAACTGTGTCGTGTTCAAACCCGCCGATCTGGTGCCCGGTTCGGCCTGGGCGCTGGCGGACATCATCTCGCGCGCCGGGCTGCCCGCCGGTGCTTTCAACCTGGTGATGGGACGCGGCAGCGTGGTAGGCGAGGTGCTGGTGAATGACGCCCGGGTGGACGCGATCAGCTTTACCGGCTCAGTCGACACCGGGCGCAAGCTCGCGCAGAAGGCGGCTGCACGGCTGGCCAAGTTTCAGCTCGAAATGGGCGGCAAGAACCCGCTGGTGGTGCTGGATGATGCCGATCTCAAGACTGCGGTCGAGTCGGCTGTCAACGGCGCCTACTTTTCGACTGGCCAGCGCTGCACTGCCTCCTCGCGCCTGATCGTGACGCAGGGCATTCACGGCAAATTCGTCGACGCGCTGACGGAGCGGCTCAAGAACCTGGTGGTGGACGACGCGCTCAAAGCCGGCACCCAGATCGGCCCGGTGGTGGACAAGAACCAGCTCAACCAGGATCTGTTCTACATCGAGGAAGGCAAGAAGGAAGGGGCGAAGCTCGCCTACGGCGGCCGTCTGCTCAAGCGCGAGAAGGAAGGCTTCTATCTCGAGCCTGCGCTGTTCACCGAGACGAGCAATGCCATGCGCATCAACCGCGAAGAGGTGTTTGGCCCCGTCGCCGCGGTCGTGGCAGCCAAGGACTACGAGGAAGCGCTGCACCTCGCGAACGATACGCCCTTCGGTCTGTCTGCGGGCATCGTGACCAGTTCGCTCAAGCACGCGGCGCATTTCCGCCGCAACAGCCAGGCCGGCATGGTCATGGTGAATCTGCCCACCGCCGGAGTGGACTACCACGTCCCCTTCGGGGGCCGCAAGGGCTCCAGCTACGGCCCGCGCGAGCAGGGGCGCTATGCGGTCGAATTCTTCACCACGGTGAAGACGTCGTACGTGGCAGCGCTCGCGTAAAGCGTGCCTCCGCGCTCCTTCGTGCCATGACGAGCGCGCTGTTCACGCCGTTCGAGCTGCGCGGCGTCCCGCTGGCGAACCGCATCGTCGTATCCCCGATGTGCCAGTACATGTCCGACGACGGCTCGGCCAACGACTGGCACCTGATGCATCTCGGGCAATTCGCCATGGGCGCCGCGGGGCTGGTCATTACCGAAGCCACTCACGTTTCGCCGGCGGCCCGCATCTCGCATCGCTGCCTGGGTCTGTACAGCGACGAGAACGAAGCCACGCTCAAACGCGTGATCGATTTCTGCCGCCGCTTCGGCGTGGCGAAGCTCGGAATCCAGCTCGCGCATTCAGGTCGGAAGGGCTCAGTGCATCCGCCGGCGCTTGGCGGCAAACCGCTTGCGCCAGATGAAAACCCGTGGACGACGCTCGGCCCTTCGTCTCTGCCTTTCGGCCCGGGCTGGCCTGCGCCGGCCGCTCTCACGCGCGCAGGCTTGAGCGAGGTCAAGGAGGCGTTCGTGCGGGCCGCTCGCCGCGCGGCGCGCATCGGCTTCGACCTGGGCGAGCTGCACGCCGGACACGGTTATCTGCTGCACGAATTCTTGTCGCCGCTCGCGAACCAGCGCGATGACGAGTACGGCGGAGCCACGCGCAACCGCATTCGTTTCCCGCTCGAGGTGTTCGAAGCGGTGCGTGGGGTGTGGCCTGCGGACCGGCCGCTGGGCGTGCGGGTCTCGGCCACCGACTGGGTCGAGGGCGGCTGGATGCCGGAGGAGACGGTCATTCTCGCGAGAGAGTTGAAGGCGCTGGGTTGCGACTTCATGGACGTTACCTCGGGTCAGCTCGACACGCGCCAGCAGATTCCGTTCGCGCCGGGGTATAACGTTCCCTTCGCCGAGAAGGTGAAGAAGGAATCCGGGCTCACGGTGATGGCGGTGGGGATGATCAGCGGTGCGCGCCAGGCCGAGGAGATCGTCGCGGCGGGGCGCGCAGACCTGGTGGCGCTGGCCCGCGGCGTCATGGACGACCCAAGATGGGCCTGGCATGCGGCGCGCGAGCTCGGCGCCGAGGCGCCTTACGCATCCAATTACATGCGCTGCAGCCCCGCGCAGTGGAAGCCCAGCCCTGCGTGACGGGTTTTTGCAGGTATCGTGCGACCGGGTCCGGGATTAGAATCTGGTGCGGTCGGTCGAATCCGGGCTCGTGCGAAAGGCCAATGGGTGCGGCCAGGCCAAGTACCTGGTATGGAGCTTGCGCCAGGCGCTGCCGCATGACCCCTGATCGTGAGGCAGGCGCCTTGGCAACTCGCAGGACGGGTGCGCTTGCATGAACGACCAAACCCTCGACAGCCAGCTCCTGGGGTTCTCCCAGGCCACAGTCGATCCCCTGCGCCGGGTCGAGGAGGCCGGCTTCTGGCTGGAGGCCTATCGGCAGGGCATCAAGGCCGACCCGCTGCGCGTTTTTCAGGTGGTGGACCGTCTGGACGAGCTGGTGCAGGAGCAGCGGCTGCAGGTGACGCGCGAATATCTGGATGCGGGCGGCCGCCAGCAGACGTACCGCGAGCGGCGCATCTGGAATGCGGTGGTGCACCTGGCGCGCGAGCTTGCTGCCGGCTATGAGACCTCGCTGCAGCTGTTTCACGCCGGTGAAGCGAATGCCGCCGCCGTCGCGCCGCTGGTGCCGATGATGACGGCGCGCGCGATTCGCGCGCTGACCCTCCTGCTGCGCTGGACGCTGCTGCGTTACGCCGCGGTTGAGCCGTCGTTGTGGACCCGGATGGGGGCGCTGTTCGCCTACGCCGAGCGCGAGCGCTTCATGAGCGAGCGCTTGAAGGTCTATCCGGCCATGGCAGGCGATTCCACCGTGCGGCGCGAATATCTGCGCGCGCTGGTGTTGTCGGTGTCCGGCACCGAGAACCTCCTGCCGGCCAGTCAAGTGATTGCGGAGCGCGTGATCGCCACCGTGGCTGAGTTCTTTCTGCTGCATCGGCGGCCGGCGGCAGGCTGTCACTTCGCGGTCGATCTGCATGCCACCCGCTCTCCGTACCGTGTCGGCGTCGGCATGGCCCCGTCGCCCACTGTGCGTTTCTTCGGTCCTGGCCACGCCGCCGTAATCGCCGAACGACTTATTCAACGTACGACCGAGACCCGCCTCGCGCCGGCCGAGCTCAACCTGGTGGGAGATTTTCACCCGGCGCTCGTTCTGGAGGTGCTGCAGCACCTGTCGCGTCACTGGGGGCCGGACCCTCCCGCACGCTCGCAGCTGAGGCAGCGGGTGCTCTCTACGCTGAATGTCGCGCATGGGCTGGAGCATGTGCTGGGTGCTGTCAACGCCGAGCAGGGCAGCCCCGATCTCGACGAGCTCACCGAGGCGTGGACCGTGGAGAACGAGAGCAGCGGAGGCTTCGGCGCGGTACTGCCCTCTCTCGATCGCGACTGGCTCGCCATCGGTTCGTTGATTGCCGCCAAACCCACCTGGCCCGCTGCGTGGAGCGTGGGTGTGATCCGGCGCCTGTCGACCGACGAGATGGGGCGCCGGGTGGTCGGCGTGCAGGTGCTGGCGCGCGGCAGCGTCGCCGTGCAATTGCTTCCGCTGGACGGCTCCGGTCCCGAGCAGTCCGGCGTGCTGCTGCCGGCCGAGACCCAGACCAGTCTGACGGGCGCGGAAGTGATGCTGGTTGTGGGTCGCGACACGCTGTCGTGGAGCCAGTCGTACGCGATGCGCATCCACGAGCGCGGCTACCCGATCAACCCGCGTCGAGTGGTCGAGCGCGGCGACGACTTCGACGTCGTGGGCTTCACGATCCAGCCCGCCTGAGTCAGCCGGAGCAGGCGCTGATGGACGCCAGAGCGATCGGCCAGCTCGTATCCAACCAATGGGACCGCGAGATCGTCCCGCGGCTGATCGAGTACATCCGCATTCCGTGCAAGTCGCCTCACTTCGACGCGCGCTGGCAGGCTGACGGTCACATCGAGGCCGCCGTCGCATTGGCGGAGCAATGGTGCCGCTCGCAACCGCTTCCCGGCTTGCACGTCGAAGTGCTGCGCCTTCCCGGCCGCACTCCGCTGCTGCTGTTCGAGCTGGCCGGCACGGGCGATCGCACTGTGCTGCTCTACGGGCACCTGGACAAACAGCCGGAGATGTTGGGCTGGCGCGACGGCACCGGACCGTGGACGCCCGTGCTGGAGGGCGACAAACTGTACGGGCGTGGCGCTGCCGACGACGGCTACGCGGTGTTCGCCGCGCTCACCGCGTTGTGCGCGCTGCGCTCTCAGGGGATCCCGCACGCGCGCTGCGTGGGCTTGATCGAATGCTGCGAGGAGAGCGGCAGCTACGATCTGCCCGCCCACCTCGAGCAGCTGGGTTCACGGCTGGGCAAGGTGGACCTCGTCATCGGCCTCGATTCGGGCTGCGGAAATTACGACCAGCTCTGGATGACCACTTCTCTGCGCGGCCTCGCCGCCGGCACGCTCACCGTCGAGGTGCTGACCGAAGGCGTGCACTCGGGCGATGCGAGCGGCATCGTGCCTTCCTCGTTCCGCATCGCACGCCGCCTGCTGGAACGTCTGGAGGACTCGACGAGCGGCCGGATCCTCCCAGCCGAGTTCCACTGCACGATTCCACCCGAGCGCGTCGAGCAGGCCCGTCAGGCCGGAGCCGTTCTCGGTGAAGGTATGTGGGCTCGATTCCCGTTCGCCGGCGGCACGCGCGCGATGGTGCGCGACCCCGGCGAGGCCGTGCTCAATCGCACCTGGCGGCCTTTTCTCGGCGTCATCGGAGCCGACGGAATTCCCCCGATTCGGGACGCCGGCAACGTGCTGCGGCCCAGGACTTCGCTCAAGCTGTCCTTGCGCATCCCACCGCTCATCGACGGTGCACAGGCGGTGCGCGACTTGAAGCGCATACTCGAGGCCGAGCCGCCCGAAGGCAGCATAGTTGTGTTCGAACCCGACCAGGATGCCACTGGCTGGAATGGGCCCGCGACGGCGCCCTGGTTGCAGGCGGCAGTGAATGCCGCTTCCCAGGATCACTACGGCCGCCCGGCGATGATGTCAGGGGAGGGCGGAACCATTCCTTTCATGGCCATGCTTGGCGAGCACTTCCCAGCGGCGCAGTTTCTCATCACGGGCGTGCTGGGACCCAAGTCCAACGCCCACGGGCCGAACGAATTTCTGCACATCAGCTACGCGAAGCGCCTAACCTGCTGCGTAGCCCAGGTCATCGCTGCGCATGCGCGGCAATGAGGCGCGCGTCGCGTTGATCAAACCTTAGGCGTCGGGCGGTGCGACCACCACCTTGCTGTAGGGGTGGCGGCGCGTGATGAGCTTGGAATGACTGAAGACGTCTAGCGCGGTTTCGTACGGCTCTGGTGCGATCGTCACGCTGCCGCCCCAGTTGCCCAAGTTCTGGTAGTAGGCGATGGTGCGAGTCAGCGCGTCGCGGTGAATCCCGGGGAACATGGATTGCTCGGACGCCGCAACTTCGGCCGGCGGCGCGCTGGCGACCCACGCGCGCGCCTTGCGGTAGGCGCGCATGAAACGCTTCGCTTCGGGGCGCGCCAGCCAGTCGCTGGAAGCGGCGACGCTGCTGAAAGCGACCGGCCCGACTGCTTCGCCGACAGAAGCCACGATGTGCGCGACGCCCTCATGCTCGAGCTGTTGCGGATAGGGTCCCTGCTCGTGAAACCAGGCCGCGTCGCCGCCGCGAAAAGCGCTCAACATCTCCTCGGTGCCGCCGCGGTTGACGCTCTGGACGTCTGCCAGATTGACGCCGCGCAGATGCATGGCGTAAGCCAGCATCGCCTGCGGCTGGCCGCCGTGCACGAACATGAATCCGCCAGTCAGCAGCTTGTCCCACTGGAAAGCGGGATCGGCACGGCGTCCCGCGATCACGAAACCGTCGCGCTGATTGATCTGCGCGAAGTGAACCAAGGGTGACGGCTTGCCCTGCTCCAACGCAGCCCAGCTTGCGGACACCGCGGATTGCGCGACGTCGATCTCGCCTGCAGCGAGGACCTGCGCGACGGTCCGTCCCGGCGGCACCACGGCGTAGCTCGGCTCGAACCCCTCGTCCTTCAAGAAACCGGCGGTGACGGCCGCCAGCACCGGGCTGTAGAACGCGGAATGACGCGATACCATGATTCTCAGCTTGCTCATGCTCGGCCTCCGAGCCCTCAAACGCGATGCAGCGCAGTCTCGGCGCTCGCGCGCCGCTTGGCAAGCGTGGTGTACGATGCTGCTACCAAGAGGGAAGCACTATGCCTGATCGCCGTCGCATCCCTGACCGCCGCAACCTTCTGCGCCTGGGCGCGGCGCTCCCCGCGCTCGCCCTGTCGATGTGGAGCGTGCGCCGCTCCTCCGCGCAGGAGCTCGCGCCCACGCCGGCGTGTGGACACGGCGAGGCGTCTACCCCGCGCCAGATGGAGGGCCCATTTTTCAGGCCCCGCTCGCCGCGCCGGACATCACTGCTCGACACCGGAGTGCGCGGGACGCGGTGCGTCGTCGGCGGGCTGGTGCTGTCGACGGCCTGCCAGCCAGTCGAGGGCGCGTTGCTGGATTTTTGGCAGTGCGACGACACCGGAAACTACGACAACTCCGGCTATCGCCTGCGCGGCCACCAGTTCACCGACAGCTCCGGGCGCTATCGGCTCGAGACGATCGTGCCTGGGCTTTATCCGGGCCGCACGCGCCATATTCACGTCAAGGTCCAGGCACCGGCCCGTCCGGTCCTCACCACGCAGCTCTACTTTCCGAACGAGCCCGGGAACCGGGATGACTTCCTGTTCCGGCCGGAGCTGCTGGTGTCGATTTCCGATGCTGGTGGTGTGCAGGCCGGCCGGTTCGATTTCGTTGTCACCCTCGGGTAGCCCGCCGTGGCACGGGTGCGCCGGATCCTGCTGGTGCAAGGCGCGAACATGAGCTACCTGGGGCGCAGACAGCCGGAGATCTACGGCACGGTCAGCGCAGCCGAGCTCGATGCGATACTGCAAGAGCATGCGCGCGCGAAGGGGTTCGAGCTGGATATCTTCTACACGCACCTCGAGGGCGAAGCTATCGCCCGCCTGTACCGCGCCGTAGACGAAGGCTTCGATGGGCTGGTGATGAACCCGGCGGGGTTTACCTACGGCGGCCGTGCGCTGCGCGATTGCGTGTCGACGCTGCCGTTCCCCTACGTCGAGGTGCACATGACCAACATCGCCAAGCGTGGGCTCGTTTCCGCGGTTGCCCCGGCAGCGGTCGGCACCATCGATGGCTTCGGCCTGCACTCCTACGTGCTCGGCCTGGACGCCATGTTGCAGTGCCTCGACGCCAGGTCCTGAACCTGCCGTCGTCCCGGAAACCGGGACGTCTCCGAGTTTCCCGTCCCGCTTGGTGTCAGACGGCGAGCTTGCCCTGGTTGATCGGGAGCTCGAGGATACGCTTGCCGGTGGCGGCGAAGATGGCGTTGCACAGGGCCGGCGCGAACGGCGGGGTGCCCGGCTCGCCCACGCCTCCCGGCGGATAATTCCCCGCGTCGACGATGTGCACGTGTATCTCCCGCGGCGCGTCGGGCATGCGCACCACCGGGTACTCGCTGAAGTTGGATTGCTGGATCCGGCCTTCCTTGGCAGTGATCTCGGTGACGCACGCGCTCATGCCGTAGATGCAAGCGCCTTCCATCTGAGACTTCACCCGGTCCGGGTTGATCACCCGGCCCGCGTCGCACGCCACATCCACGCGCGGAACGGAGACTCTGCCGTCCTTGTCGACTTTGACGTGAACCGCAGTGGCCACGTAAGTGGTGAAGCTGCGGTGCACGGCCAGCCCGACCGCCTGGCGCGCAGGCAGCTTCTTGCCGTAGCCGGCGTTCTTGGCCGCCAGCCGCACGACGTTCTTCAGTCGGGCAGTCATGATCGGATACTCGTCGTAGGTCTGATCGTAGTTCCAGTAGTCGGTGCTCGACAGATCCAGCACGCGGTCAGGCCCGATCAGCTCCAGCAGGAACTCATAGGGGTCGTGGCCCGCCGCCTCGGCCAGCATGTTGGCCATGGTGTTGTGCGCGAAGGCGTTCGGAATGTTGTTGACCGAGCGCAGCCAGCCGATGCGCACGTGTGCTTTGGCCTTGCCATTCTCGAGTTGAATGTTGGGAACGGCGTAGGGCAGATCGAGGTAGCCCAGGCTCAGCTCGATCTTGTGTCCGTACTCGGGGTCCGTCTTCTCGAAGGTCGACCAGATGGTCGGGAAAACGGACCGGCCATGCCACGCCACGACCTTGCCGCTCGCGTCCAGGCCGGCTGTGATGCGCTGCGCGTTGCAGGCATGGTAGTAGGCGTGCTGCAGATCATCCTCGCGGCTCCAGGTCACCTTCACCGGCAGCGCGAGCTGGCGAGCCAGGATCGCCGCTTCTGCCGCGAAGTCGGGTTTCGACTTGCGCCCGAACGCGCCGCCCAGCAGCGCCACGTGCGAGGTGACGTTCTTCTCCTCGAAGCCGATGGCTCCGGCCACGGTCGAGCGCACCGCCTGCGGGTCCTGGCAGGAGGACCACAGCTCGCACTTGCCGTCCTTGACCAGCGCAACCGCAGCGGGGGGCTCCATCGTCGCATGTGCGAAATGAGGAACATAGATATCCGCCTCAACCACTTTGTTGGCATCCCTCATCGCCCCCAGCACGTCGCCCTCCTTGCGCACGATTTTGCAGTCCTTGGCGGTTGCCTCCTCCATGTCCTTGCGGAAGGCATCGGAGTCATAGCCCGCGTTGGCGCCGTAATCCCACTCGATCTTGAGCTTCCTGCGCCCCTCGTTCGCGGCCCAGGTGTTGGTCGCGATCACCGCAACGCCGCCCAGGGTGTTGAACACGATCGGCGGCTGGTTCTGCGGAATTTCCACCACCTTCTTGACTCCGGCGACCTTCAAGGCCTCGCTCGCATCGAACGACTTGACCTTGCCGTAGGTCACGGGGCAATGCTCCACGGCTGCGTAGAGCATGCCGGGCAGCCTGATGTCGATGCCGTAGACCGCCTTGCCCACCAGCATGTCGGGAAGGTCCACACTCGCCAGCGGCTTGCCGATGTAGCGGAAATCCTTGGGGTCCTTGAGCGTGACCTGCTTCACACTCGGGACCGCGAGGGTCGCCGCGGTGTCGACGAGCTGTCCGTAGTCGAGCGATTTCCCGCTCGGCGCATGTACCACCTTGTGGTTCTGCGCCCTGCACTCCGCTGCGGGCACACCCCACTGAAGGGCCGCTGCCTGAACCAGCATCGTGCGCGCCACTGCGCCGAACTCGCGCATGCGTTCGTAGTTGTGGCGCACGCTCCGCGAGCCGTCGGTGTATTGGCTTCCGTAGATCTTGTCGCCGACTGCCTGCTCGATCCTGACCCGGCCCCAGTCGGCCTCGAGCTCATCGGCCAGGATCATCGGCAAGCTGGTGCGCACACCCTGACCCATCTCCGAACGATGCGCGACGATGATGACCGTGCCCATGTTGTCGATGGACACGAAGACGTTCGGGCTCAGCGTCGCCGTGGGAGGTGGAATCGCGGGAGGTGGCGCGGCGTCCGCGGCTTCCGCGCTGCCGATGAAGCCGCCATAGAACGGATGCGGCTGGAACGGATCGAGGATCAATCCGAGCGCGAAGCCGCCGCCCAGCGCGGCCGTTCCTTTCAGGAACGTCCTGCGGCTCAGGTTTTCGATCGTGCTCACGCCTTCGCGCCGGCGGCTTCCTTGATAGCCGCGCGAATCCGGGTGTAGGTTCCGCAGCGGCAGATGTTGCCGGCCATGCCGGCGTCGATGTCTTCGTCGCTGGGCTTGGGATTCAGTTTGAGCAGCGAAGCCGCCTGCATGATCTGCCCGCTCTGACAGTAGCCGCACTGCGGCACCATGTGCTTGAGCCAGGCTTTCTGCACCGGGTGATCGCCTTTGGCGCTGAGACCTTCGATCGTGGTCACTTTGGCTCCGGCCACCGCGCTCACCGGGAGCGCGCATGAGCGCACGGCAACGCCGTCGAGGTGCACGGTACAGGCGCCGCAGGCGGCAATACCGCATCCGAACTTCGTGCCAGTGAGCCCGATGACATCGCGGATCACCCACAGCAGCGGCATGTCCGGCGCCACGTCGACCTCGTAGGCCTGGCCATTCACCGTGAGGTGCTGCGGCATGACAGCGACGGCTCAGGTCAAGCGAAACTGGATGCCTTGCGCGAGCGGCAGGTCGCGGCTCCAGTTGATCGTGTTCGTCTGGCGACGCATGTAGGCCTTCCATGCGTCCGACCCCGCTTCTCTGCCGCCGCCCGTTTCCTTCTCGCCGCCGAACGCGCCACCGACCTCGGCCCCCGAGGTGCCGATGTTGACGTTCGCGATGCCGCAGTCGCTGCCGGATACGGACAGGAACTGCTCCGCCTGCTCCAGGCGATCGGTGAACAGAGCGGACGACAAACCCTGCGGCACGGCGTTGTTGAGGGCAATCGCTTCCTCGACCGTGGCGAACGGCATGATGTAAAGCACCGGGGCGAAGGTCTCGCGTTGCACCACCGCCCAGTGGTTCTCGGCACGCGCCAGCGTGGGCTCGACGAAGAAGCCGGCGCGGTCCAGGGTCTGCCCACCGACCAGGACCCGGCCGCCCAGCCGCTCGAGCTCTGCGATCGTTTCGCGGAAGCTCGTGCGGGCGTCCTCGTCGATGAGCGGGCCCATCAACGTGGCGGGTTCGAGTGGATCGCCGATCCTGACTTGCCGGTACGCACCGACCAGGCGCCGCTCAACTTCGTCGATGCGCGACTCGTGCACGATCAGCCGGCGCGTGGTGGTGCAGCGCTGTCCGGCAGTGCCGACGGCGCCGAAGACGATGGCTGGAACCGCCAGATCCAGGTTCGCCGTCTGATCCACGATCACCGCGTTGTTGCCGGAGCACTCCAGCAGGCAGCGCCCCATGCGGGCCGCAACCACCTGTGCCACGTGGCGGCCGACGCGGCTCGAGCCGGTGAAGGAGACGAGCGCGACGCGCGCGTCCTCCACCAGCCATTGGGCGAGCTCGGGGCTGTCGCCGGTGCACAGGGAGAACACGCCGTGGTGCCCCGCCTGATGCAGGACGCCGTTGACGATGTGCTGGATTGCGATGGCCGTGAGAGGCGTCTTGGGCGAGGGTTTCCACACCACGACATCGCCGCACACCGCGGCGATGAATGCGTTCCACGCCCACACCGCAGCCGGAAAATTGAAAGCCGTGATCACTCCCACGATCCCGAGCGGATGCCACTGCTCGTACATACGGTGGAAGGGACGCTCGGAGTGCATGCTCCGGCCGTAGAGCATGCGCGACTGGCCGACCGCGAAGTCGCCGATGTCGATCATCTCCTGCACCTCGCCATCGGCTTCCTGCTTGATCTTGCCCGCTTCCAGCGCGATCAAGGTGCCCAGCGCCGACTTGTTGCGCCGGAGCGCCTCGACGATCAGGCGCACCAGCTCTCCGCGGTGCGGAGCGGGCACAGCGCGCCAGGCAGGAAAGGCCTTGGCCGCGCCGCCCAGAACCAGCTCGTACTGGCTGCGAGTGCTCCGGCCGGCCCATCCGATCACGCGGCCATCTGCGGGATTGATCGACGGGAAATGCTGTTGCGCCGGCAGCCACTCGTGCCCGGTATAGACCCCGGAATTGCGCTCAGCCAGGCCGAGCTGCTCTAGCACACTGGAGGCGCTATCCATGGCGCGGTGCGCTCACGCTGCACTTCGCAGCTGGCCGCCCAGCGCGAGCAGCACATCGCGGAGCGCCGCGACGCCTTCGTCGATCTGCGCACGGCTGACGACGAGCGGCGGGGCGAAGCGGACCACGGTGTGGTGGGTGTCTTTGGTCAACACGCCGCGCTCCAAAAGCTTCTCGCATACCAGCCGCGCGCTCACTGTGTCGCGCTCGAGCTCCATTCCGAGCAGCAGCCCTTTTCCACGCACCTCGCGCACCAACGGCGAGCGCAGCGCACGCAACTGGCGCAGGAAGTAGTCGCCGAGCTCCGCTGCCCGTTCCGGAAGGCCCTCTTCGATTAGCACGGCGAGGGCCTCCAGCGCAACGCTCGCGGCCAGGGCATTGCCGGCAAAGGTGCTGCCGTGGTCGCCCGGCCGAAACACATCCATCACGTCCCGCCGCGCCAGGAAGGCCGAGACTGGGAGCAGACCGCCGCCGAGGGCTTTCCCCAAGATCAACCCGTCCGGGCGCACGCCTTCGTGGTCGGACGCGAGCATGCGGCCGGTGCGGCCGAGCCCAGTCTGCACCTCGTCGCAAATCAGCAGCACGTCGTGCCGGCGGCAGATTTCGGCACAGCGCGCAAGGTAACCCGCGGGCGGCACGATGATCCCGCCTTCGCCCTGGATGGGCTCGACGATGAAAGCCACGGTCCGTGGCGTGATGGCGCGTTCGAGCGCGTCGGCATCTCCGAAAGGAATGCGAGAGAAGCCAGGCGGGTATGGCCCGAACCCATCGCGGTACTGCTCCTCGGAAGACATGGCGAGTATCGCGATCGAGCGGCCATGGAAGTTGCCATCGCAGGCAATGATCTCCACTGCATCCGGGTCCACGCCCTTGACTTTGGTGCCCCACTTGCGCGCGGCCTTGATCGCCACCTCCACCGCTTCGAGACCGGTGTTGGCGGGCAACACGGCGTCCTGGCCGGTGATCTCGCACAGACGCTCGAACAGCAGCGGGAGCCGATCGTTGCGGTAAGCGCGCGAAGTCACGTTGAGTGTGCCGGCCTGCTCCGCCAGCACGCGTGTCAGGCGCGGATGACAGTGACCATGGCTCACCGCCGAGTAGGCGCTCATCATGTCCAGCAGCCGGCGCCCGTGCTCGTCCCACAGGTAGACGCCCTCGCCTCGTACCAGCGTGACCGGCAGAGGATCGTAGTTGTGCGCCCCGTAGTGCCATTCCAATTCGGCGACGCCCCCGCGGTCAGCGCGTACGGTTACCGCGCCAAGCAGAGCTGACGCGAGCTCGACGGCGACATTGGCGGTGCGGCTATCCTTGTCGGCGTGTGGGTTGTACTCGGCGATCTCGGCGGCCACCAGGCGCGAGTCGCTGCTCACGGTCGCCAGGGCATGGGCAAGCGCCGCGCACTCGATGCCCCACGGCACCGGCGTGCCTACACCCGGCGCTTCGGCGGGGTCGATCACATCCAGATCGATGGTGATGCCGAAGGCCGCCGTGTTGCCTGTGACGATATCGCGCGCTTCCGCCATGACCTCGGCCAGGCCGCGGCGGTCCACGTCATCCCCGGAAAATACTCGCACGCCGAGGCGCGAAAGGAGCTCCGCTTCGTCGGGTTCGAAGCTGCGTACGCCTACCAGGCACACGTCGGCGGCGGCGAGCGGCCGAGACTCCATGAGCGCAACCAGGGAAGGCTCGCCGTGACCTAGCAGGCAGGCGAGCGGCATGCCATGCAGAGCTGCGCTCGGCGACGTGGCGGGGGTATGGGCGTCCATGTGTGCATCCACCCAGATCAGCCCGAGCCGGCCGCGCGGGCGGATGGCGGCGGCGACACCGCTCCAGGTACCGATCGCGCATGAATGATCTCCGCCGAGGACCAGCGGGAACGCGCCGCGCGCGGCGATCCCCCGCACGCGCTGCCCCAGTCGGGAGCACAGGCCATGCACCGCTTCGGTATTGTCGATCCCCAACGCGGGGTAAAGGACCGAATCCCAGACCGGATTCAGGCCTGCGCGCCACAAGCGGGTGGAAAGAACGGAACGCCGCAGCGCTTCGGGGCCTGCTTCGCAGCCACTGTCTCGCGCCCCACGCCCCGATGCGGCGCCGATGATATGAACAGTTCGGTCGAGCATATGGCACTCCCTAATACCCTGGTGCGCTGTGGCGTCTGGCCAAGGCGTGCCAACAACCCTCCCTTCATTTCAATAAGCATCACATGTGCCAATCGCGGCACACCACTCAGATCAGGGCCGAGGCCGGGCGATTCAACCTCCAGGTCCTCGAGCGATTGCGCGGGCACCGCCCGCTGATTGAGCCGCACCTGTTACGCGCTCGCGACTGACGCGCGCCCGCAAACAGCTTGGCCGTTCTCGGCGGTCGGCGCGCATATCGTCGACGGCATCGATGCGCACAACAAGTTTCTGGCGCGCTCTTGATGGCACTCATGGCCGCGTGCTGCTCACACCGCGCGGTGGTGCGTCACGCATGCTTTTCGAGCGTTCGGCGTACGACGGAAACGGTTTCGCGCTTCTTCTTCGATTGCTCTGAACGATTTCGTGCACAGCCACTGCTCCTCTGTGGGGTGCAGCGTGCACCAGAAATGATCGGCGCGAGCGGGTTCCGTACACTTTTCCCATGCAGAATCTCCGTTTAGTGACTCTGGCAAGAAAGCTGCTTATGTCCACGAGAGATGAGCGCAGACAGAAACGGGATGTCGACAGTGCGCAAGTCGTTCGTGTTGCGCGATGGCGCGAAAACGCGGACGAGCACAACGATGTGGACTGCGGAGCGAGATGCCCTCGCCAATGAACTTAAGTCTACGCATTCCGGTCTTGTGCGTTAAGCAATACGTCAGTCGAGCACGCGGTGCGCGCTGATCGCGTAGCATGCTTGGTCGTCTCAAGAGACACAGCGCACGACCGTAGTTGATCGACGGAAGTCGCGCGAACGAGATGTGCACAGAGAGCGAAAGTCATACAAAAAATAAGAAGGGAGCTTGGAAGCGATGCACTGACAACTTTAGGAGAGTGCTGTAATGATGAAGCTTGCTGAAGGATACAAAGCCAAGTACTCCGCCGGACAGCAGGACGAAATGTCGCTGGAGGAGTACCTGGAGCTGTGCCGAAGCGATCCCAGCGCGTACGCGACCGCAGCGGAGCGCATGCTGGGCGCGATCGGCGAGCCGGAGCTCATCGACACGCGGCTCGATCCCCGCTTGTCGCGCATCTTCTCCAACCGTCTGATCAAGCGCTACCCAGCGTTCGCCGAGTTCTACGGCCTGGAAGACGCAATCGCGCAGATTGTCGCGTTCTTCAAGCATGCCGCGCAGGGACTGGAAGAAAAGAAGCAGATCATGTATCTGCTCGGGCCGGTCGGCGGCGGCAAATCGTCCATCGCCGAACGCCTGAAGCAGTTGATGGAACGCAAGCCCATCTATGCGCTGAAGGGCTCGCCGGTCAACGAATCTCCGCTTGGCCTGTTCGCCCCCGACGAATACGCGAGCGTGCTGGAGGCCGACTACGGGATCCCGCGCCGCTACCTCACCGGAATCATGTCGCCTTGGGCGATCAAGCGGCTGCAGGAATTCGGCGGCGATATCTCCAAGTTCAGGGTGGTCCGCATCCAACCTTCGGTGCTGCGTCAGATCGCCATCTCGAAGACCGAGCCGGGCGACGAGAACAACCAGGACATCTCCTCGCTGGTCGGTAAAGTCGACATCCGCAAGCTGGACAAATTTGCTCAGGACGACCCCGATGCGTACAGCTACTCGGGCGGATTGTGTCTGGCCAATCAGGGGCTGCTCGAGTTCGTCGAGATGTTCAAGGCGCCCATCAAGATGCTGCACCCGCTGCTGACGGCGACCCAGGAAGGAAACTTCAAAGGAACTGAAGGCTTCTCTGCGATCCCCTTCAACGGCATCATCCTCGCCCACAGCAACGAATCCGAGTGGCAGTCCTTCCGCAACAATCGCCACAACGAGGCGTTCCTCGACCGGATATATATAGTCAAGGTTCCCTATTGCCTGCAGGTCGCAGAGGAAGTGAGGATCTACGAGAAGCTGATCCGCAACAGCGCGCTGGCGAAGGCGCCGTGCGCCCCCGGAACGCTCGAAATGATGGCCCAGTTTTCGGTGCTGACGCGGTTGAAGGAACCGGAGAACTCGAGCATCTACTCCAAGATGCGGGTGTACGACGGAGAAAGCCTCAAGGACACCGACCCCAAGGCCAAGTCGTATCAGGAATACCGCGACTACGCGGGCCCCGACGAAGGCATGAACGGCGCCTCGACGCGCTTCGCGTACAAAATCCTGTCCACGGTGTTCAACTACGATCAGACCGAGGTCGCGGCGAATCCGGTGCACCTGATGTATGTCCTCGAGCAGCGCATCGCGCGCGATGATTTCCCGGACGAGACCAAGCGCAAGTACGTGGAGTTCATCAAGGGTTACCTGGCGCCGCGCTACGCGGAGTTCATCGGCAAGGAGATCCAGACCGCGTATCTGGAGTCCTATTCGGAGTACGGGCAGAACATTTTCGACCGCTACGTGACCTACGCCGATTGCTGGATCCAGGACGAGGACTTCCGCGACCCGGACACCGGCGAGTTCTTCGACCGCGCCGCGCTCAACACCGAGCTGGAGAAGATCGAGAAGCCGGCCGGCATCGCCAACCCGAAGGACTTCCGCAACGAGATCGTGAACTTCGTGCTACGCGCGCGCGCCAACAACGCGGGGAAGAACCCCACCTGGAACAGCTACGAGAAGCTGCGCGAAGTGATCGAAAAGAAGATGTTCTCCAGCACCGAAGACCTGCTGCCGGTGATCTCCTTCAATGCCAAGGCCTCGGTGGAGGACCAGAAGAAACACCAGAACTTCGTCGACCGCATGGTCGCCAAGGGCTACACCGAGAAGCAGGTGCGGCTGCTGTCCGAGTGGTACCTGCGGGTGCAGAAGTCATCTTGAGCGCGAGCTCTTGAGGCCCGCCGCCCTGATATGAACTACCTCATCGACCGGCGGCTGAACGGACGGAACAAGAGCGCCGTCAACCGCGAGCGCTTCATTCGGCGCTACAAAGATCACATCCGGCGCTCCGTGAAAGGCATGATCGCCGAGCGCTCGATCACGGACATGGCCAAGGGCGGCGATGTCAAAGTACCCGCCAAGGACATCTCCGAGCCGGGGTTTCGCTACGGTGCCGGCGGCGACTGGGAGTTCGTTCATCCCGGCAACAAGGAGTTCGTCCGCGGCGACAAGATCCCGCGGCCCGAGGGCGGCGGCGGTGGCAGCGGGGGCGGCGAGGCCGGCAGCGGCGAGGCCGTCGACGATTTCGTCTTCACCCTTTCGCGCGAGGAGTTTCTCAACATCTTCTTCGAGGACCTCGAGCTTCCCAACCTCATGCGCACTGCGGTCGCGGAGGCGGAAGGCAAGAAGCTCGTGCGCGCCGGCTACGTGAAGGAGGGCACTCCGGCCAACCTCAGCGTGGCGCGGACCATGAAGACCGCCCTGGCGCGGCGCATCGCGTTGGGCGGTCCCTTGAAAGACGAGCTGGAAGAGGCGCGCGAAGCGCTGGCGGCCGCGACCAGAGCCGGCCAGCCGCAAGCCCGTATCGCGGCGCTTGAAAGCCGCGTGGTGGAACTGGAAGGACGACTGGAGCGCCTGCCGTTCCTGGACGACGTGGACTTGCGCTACCGGCATCGCGTGACCGTGCCGAGGCCCGCCGCGCGCGCAGTCATGTTCTGTCTGATGGACGTTTCGGCGTCCATGGACGAGCGCAAGAAGGATCTGGCGAAGCGCTTCTTCACGCTGCTGTATCTTTTCTTGACCCGCAAATACGAGCGGGTCGAACTGGTCTTCATACGCCACACCGACGAGGCACAGGAGGTCGACGAAGACACGTTCTTCTATGACACGCAGAGCGGAGGCACGGTGGTGTACTCGGCGCTGGAGCTGATGCATCAGATCTGCGAAGCGCGCTACCGCCGGTCGGAGTGGAATATCTACGCCGCACAGGCCTCCGACGGAGACGCCTTCGGCGCCGACCCAGCGAAGAGCGCCCGCTACCTCCGCGAGCAGGTGCTTCCTCTTACGCGTTACTTCGCCTATATCGAGTGCCCGGACGAGAATCAGTCGGGCAACAGCAGCCTGTGGGTTGAATACGAGGAAGTGAAGGGTTCCGACCTCAATTTCGCCATGCGCAGGGTGTCTCAGCCGCAGGAGATCTACCCGGTCTTCCGCGACCTGTTCCGCAAGGAAAAGGTGTAACCGGCATGACCCCGCTTCCGCACGGACCGGAGTGGGAGTTCGAGCTGCTGCAGCGCTACGACGAGGTGATCGCGCAGACCGCGGCGGAATTCCAGCTCGACACCTATCCGAACCAGATCGAGATCATCAACTCGGAGCAGATGCTGGACGCTTACGCGTCCGCCGGCCTGCCGCTGGGCTACCCGCACTGGTCGTATGGCAAGGCCTTCATCCGTCACGAGCAGGCTTACCGCAGAGGCTACCAGGGCCTCGCCTACGAGATCGTCATCAACTCCAATCCCTGCATCGCCTACCTGATGGAGGAGAACTCCCTCATGATGCAGGCGCTGGTGATCGCCCACGCCAGCTACGGTCACAATTCGTTCTTCAAGGGCAACTATCTGTTCAAGCAGTTCACCCAGGCCGACGCGATCCTCGACTACCTGGTGTTCGCGCGGCGCTACGTGATGGAGTGCGAGCAGCGCTACGGTGTGGCGGACGTGGAGGAAGTGATCGATTCGTGCCACGCGCTGATGGAATACGGCGTGGACCGCTACAAGCGCCCACAGCCGCTGTCGGCCAAGGAAAAAGAGGCCCGCCGCAACGAAATCGAAGAGCATCAGCGGCGTCAGTTCAACGACCTGTGGCGTACGCTGCCTCAAGCGGCACCGTCTTCGACCGCTGCCTCGACCAGCGTTTTCCCGGAAGAGCCGGAAGAGAACATTTTGTATTTTGTCGAGAAGCACTCGCCGCGCCTCGCTCCCTGGCAGCGCGAGCTGGTGCGCATCGTGCGCAAGCTGTCTCAGTACTTCTATCCGCAGACCCAGACCAAGGTCATGAACGAGGGCTGGGCGACCTTCTGGCACTACACGCTCATCAACCGCTTGTATGAGAAGAAGCTGGTGGACGACGCGTTCATGCTCGAGTTTCTGCACAGCCACACCAACGTGGTGACGCAGCGCGGCTTCGACCAGGACGGCTACCGCGGCGTCAATCCTTATGCGCTGGGCTTCGCCATGATGCAGGACGTACGGCGCATCTGCGAGGACCCGACCGAGGAGGACGCAGCCTGGTTCCCGGAGCTGGTCGGCACCGACTGGCGCAAGTCCCTCGATTTCGCGATGCGCAATTTCAAGGACGAGTCATTCATCGCTCAGTATCTCTCGCCGCGGCTGATCCGCGAGATGCGCCTGTTCGTGGTGGCGGATCACGTTGGCAAGGCAGAGCTGGAGGTCGACAGCATTCACGACGAGCAGGGTTACAAGCGCGTGCGCCGCATGCTGGCCGACCAGTACAAGCGGGACAATCTGCTGCCCGACATCCAGGTATCCCGGTACGAGCGCGACGGCGACCGTTCGCTGACCCTGCGCAATCAGCTGTTCCGGGGGCGCCCGCTCGCGGAGGACCAGGCCAACGAGGTCCTGCGCCATCTCGGTCGCCTGTGGGGTTTCCCGGTTCGCCTCGAGGCGGTCGACGCCGAAGGCCGCATCGACGGCTACCGCGAGTGGCGGCCTTAGCCGGCCGCGTCTGTTTTTCTTCCCCTCTGCTTCTCTTCGCTGGCGTTGAGCGCTAGCTGCTGAAGCGCCTCTGACCCTGCACCAGCCGCGCGAGCGCGCGGAGCTATAATCGCCCCGGATGCGGGCGCGGCTCGCCGCTCACGCGACGGCGATCCTTACGGAGGAGCAGGGCATGTCGATCGGAGCGGAATGCGTAGTGCGCAGCGAGGATACGCTCGGCGAGTGCACGGTCTGGTGCGATCGCGACCAAGTGCTGTGGTGGGTCGACATCCGCGCACCCGCTCTGAAGCGTTACAACCCGGCGAGCGATGAAGTTCATGCGCTGCCCCTGACCGAGGTGATCGGCAGCTTTGGCCTCACCACGTCCGGCAACGCCATGGTGGCGGGCATGAAGTCGGGCCTCTATCTGCTCGATCCGAAGTCCGGCGCGATGAAGCTCATCGCGGCACCTGAGCGAGATGTGCCGGGCAACCGCTTCAATGATGGACGCTGCGACCGCGGCGGGCGCTTCTGGGCCGGCACCATGAGCGACGGGCCGCGCGCTCCGAGCGGCTCGCTCTACCGCCTCGATCCGGATGGGAGCTGCACCCGGTTTCGCAGCGGCATCGTGATCCCCAACAGCATCGCCTGGAGCGTCGACAATCGCGTCATGTACTTCGCCGACACGCACCTGAACACGATCTGGGCCTACGACTTCGATCTTGCCGCAGGCACGATCCGCAACGAACGCGTCTTCGTCGACACGACAAATCAGCCGGGCCGTCCGGATGGTTCGTGCGTCGACGCCGACGGCTGCCTGTGGAACGCGGAATATGGTGGGTGGAGAGTCGTGCGCTATACGCCCGACGGCAAGATCGACCGAGTCATCGAGCTGCCAGTGTCAAGTCCGACCTGCTGCTGTTTTGGCGGGAGGCAGCTCGATACGCTCTACATCTCGACCGCGCGCCAGCGTCTTACGCCTGAGCAGCTCGCACGCGAACCGCTTGCCGGCGCCGTGTTTGCCGCGCACCCCGGCATGCGCGGTCTGCCCGAAGCGCGCTTCGCAGATTGAGCGCTTCTGCGCCTTCGCGCGTCAGTGAAGCGCAGCGAGAGTGTCTGGCGCCGCGATAAGCATGTTGGCGTTGCCGCTGCCGGATGATTGTGCGTAGCCGCCGTATTGCCGCCCCTCGAGGTGGGTGTCGGTGCCGCCTAGCGCCTGCGTCACCCCGAGCAGCGTAGCGAGCGCCCGGCCACCCATCTCGGCCACCGCCGCGCGGCTGTAGGCGCCGAATCCGGCGACGATCTCGCTCAAGGCACCGCGCTCGAGCTGCGCGAGCAGGCGCCGGTCCGCGGCGACGCGCTCGGGCGTGGGCATGAGGTGACGGCCGCGCACCAGTGCATGGCTCAGCGCCGTGCTGGCCAGGAACACCACGCGCCGCCCGGTGCGCTTGGCAGTCGCGTGGATAGCGGCGCCCGCGCGCATGCATTCGGCATGATCCGCCATCAGCACGACCGGAACGCCGACCACCGCCACTTGTGCTTCGGGGTCGAGGTGCGAGAGCGGGACGCAGGTGCCGTAGTCCCATTCGTAGTGAGGCGACTCGTTGCGTGCCGCGGGAATCTCGAGGCGCTTCCATTCGTCGACGAGCGCCGCACCGAACTCCGGATCGCCGCGATAGCGGTAGGGCATGCCCGGAATCAGGTCCGGGGCTTCGTCCGCAACGCACGTACCCTCGTGCACGGCCTGGCAGGTCGCAAACCAGTTGAAAGTGGACACCCAGTGCGTCGAGGCGATCACCCACAGATCCGGCGCGAGCGACCGCAGATGCCGTCCGAGCTCGCGCTCGCCATCGACGAGCGTGTGCTGGAAATCGGGAGTGATTTCCCGCCGGCTCAGTGTCGGCACGTGCGGAATTACGGCCGCTGCAATGACGCCGCTCATCTTCCCACCGCCTCATCCTCCCGCTTCGCGAGATTGGCCAGAATCTCGGCGCCGCGGTTTGCCGCCGACAGTCCGCGAAACAGGAAGCACAGGTTGATCACTGCCTGGAGCTCTTCCCAGCTGGCGCCCGCGCGCCGGGCGGCGATCGCATGCAGTGCCGCTGCGTCGCTCAGGTCCATCAACAGCATGCCGAACAGCATGAGCTGCGCCGTCTTCACGTCGAAGCACTTGGGATACATGCCGTGGGAGCGGATCTGTTCCTGCAGATCCATCATCTTGGGGTCGAGCGCACCCGTGACGTTCAGCCGCGCCTCGATGCGTGGCGGGACGAAACCGAGCAGCTCCTTGTAGACGTCGCCGCGCTCCTGCAGGGATTGTTCTGTGTCTGCATAAGCGCCGATGCGGCGCTGCACGACGGCGGGGTCGATGCGTGGGGGAAGCATGGCAAGGCTCTCCGGTCGATGGTTAGCTTCTCGCCATTATCCTGAAATCGCCGCCACGGTGGGGTACCACCAGCGCGGAGCGCCAGACGAAAACATTTCGGGATACACAAAAGCAAGCGCCGCCGGCGAAGCGGCGGCGCGAGCGCCAGGACTGGCCTGGTTTCAGCGCTGGGCTTGCGGGCCCACCGCGGAGGAAGTGGGCTTGCGCGGTTGCTTCTTCTGCGCTGCTTTGGGCTTGTCGAGCGCGCTCATCGCCTTCGCGCGCGCCTGGTCGCAGTCGAATTTGGGCTTGGCGCGCATGCACCCCATGTACTCTTGCAGGATCTTCTGCTCGGCGGCGGCACGTGCCTCCGTCTCTGAAGGCGGCGCTGGCGGGGGGGTGTCAGCGGCCTGAGTCGCGGGCGGGGTTTTGGCGGTCTGTGCGGGCGCTTGCGGAGGAGTCTCAGCGACCTGTTGTGACGCAGGCTGGGCTTTTGGCGTCTGGGCGGCCGTTTGTGGAGCGGTTTCGGGCTTTGCCGCCTGGGGTGCGGCCTCGACTCGGGCAGGCGTTGCCGCTTCGGCGCTCGGCGAACGCCCAGTTGTCTCGGCGGGTGCGGCGGCAACGACCGTTTCGCGCGCCGCGGCTTCGGCCTCTGGAGTACGCGTCGCGGCCGGAACCGGCTTCGGGTCGGCCAGGCGCGCCAAGGCCTTATCCCGCTCGCCCGCGCAGAGCGCCTTGTCTTTCTGCGCCCGGCGGCAGCTCTCGTACTTCTTGAGTACCTCGACGATGGGCGGCTTGAACCGGGTCGATATGCCCGTCGGTCCGGAGAAGAATTCCACCTGCTTCTCCGAGATGTTGCCGTACTGCGAACGCAGCTGTTCCATCATCGCCTGCTTCTGCTGCTCGTCGATCGGCGCCGCATTCGCCTTGGGCGGCGTCGTGACGTTGCCCATCAGGTCCTCGCCACAGGCTTCGGCCAGCTTCGATTGCCAAGGGACGGTAATCTGCCGGCCGTCTTCACACCGCAGCACCAGCTGATCGACGTATTTGTCGGGCGCCACCTCGACATGAAAGTGGCTCTCGAGGATCTGGTACGCCAACAGGTCGTTCCCGGCCAGTGCCAGGGCTCCGGCAGCCAGTAGGGTGATCGGTTTCAAGCCTGCCTCCCGCTCTTGTGGTTTGAGGGCAGGCGAGCCGCAGCAGGAAACGCGCCAGCCGGGTGGCTAGAGCCCCTGGGCGCCGCCGTCAAGCGTCCCAGGGATTCGGTCGGGCCGGATCGATGCCGTATTGGGCCATTGCCTGCTTGACCGTGTCGAGCTTCACGCTGCCTTCGTCGGCCAGGCTCTTGAGGGCCGCGATGACAATGCTGTGGCGATCGACCTCGAAAAAGGAGCGCAGCGCCGCGCGCGTGTCGCTCCGGCCGAAGCCGTCGGTGCCCAGGCAAACGAAACGGCGCACTCCCGAGCGTGATGACGCGGGAATGAAGGGGCGAATGAGGTCGGGCACGGCGCGCATGTAATCGCTGGCGGCGACGATGGGCCCTGCGCTGGGCGCGAGGCATTTCTCCACCCAGGCCTGCTTTGGCTCGGCCTCGAGCCGCAGCCGGTTGTGACGCTCCACGTCCAGGCCGTCGCGGCGCAGCTCGGTGAAGCTCGTGACACTCCACACGTCCGCGGCGACGCCCCAGTCCTGCTCGAGGAGCGCACCGGCCGCCGCCACCTCGCGCAGAATCGTGCCGGAACCGAGCAGCTGGACGCGTGGCTCGTGCTTTGTCATTCGCGACTGGCTGAGACGGTACATGCCGCGCAGGATGCCCTCCTGTGCCCCCTCGGGCATCGCGGGGTGGGCGTAGTTCTCGTTCATCACCGTGATGTAGTAGAACACGTCCTGCTGGTCTTGGAGCATGCGGCGCATTCCATCCTGCAGAATCACGGTGAGCTCGTAACCGAAGCACGGGTCGTATGCCACGCAATTCGGCACAGTCGAGAACAGGAGATGGCTCGACCCATCCTCGTGCTGCAGCCCCTCACCCGACAAAGTGGTGCGCCCGGCGGTGGCGCCGAGGAGGAAGCCGCGGCACCGGGAGTCGCCCGCCGCCCAGATCAGGTCGCCCACGCGCTGGAATCCGAAGCACGAGTAGAAGATGTAGAACGGCAGCATCGCAACGCCGTGGCTGCTGTAGCTGGTCGCGGCGGCGATCCAGGACGCGACCGCACCCGCTTCGCTGATCCCTTCCTCCAGGATCTGCCCGTCGCGCGCCTCTTTGTAGTACAGCAGCTCGTCCTTGTCCTCGGGCTCGTACAGCTGCCCGACCGAGGAGTAGATGGCGACCTGACGGAACAGCGCCTGCATGCCGAACGTACGCGCCTCGTCGGCGACGATGGGTACGATGTGCTTGCCGAGCTGCCCGTCGCGCAGCAGCTGCGAGAGCAGCTGCACGAACACCATGGTGGTGGACTGCTCGCGCCCGTGCGTGCCCTCGAGATATTTGCTCAGCGCTTTGAGCTCGGGAGCGGCGAGCCCAGGGCCTTTGGGGGCGCGCGCGGGAAGGTAGCCGCCGAGTGCCTGCCGACGGGCATGCAGGTACTTCATCTCGGGACTGTCGGCGGCCGGCTTGTGGAAACGCAGTCCGACCACGTCTTCATCCGAGAGCGGCAGCGCGAACCGGTCGCGGAAAGCGAGCAGCGCTTCGTCCTCCAGCTTCTTCTGTTGGTGCGCCCCCATCTTGCCTTGGCCGCTGCCCATGCCATAGCCCTTCTTGGTCTGCGCAAGGATCACGGTCGGCTGCCCCTTGTGGTTCACAGCGGCGTGGTACGCAGCGTAGATTTTCACCGGGTCGTGTCCGCCGCGCTTCAGGCGGTCGATGTCCTCATCCGACATATGGGCGACGATGGCCTGAAGCTCAGGATACTTGTTGAAGAAGTGCTCGCGGTTGAAGCGTCCATCGGTGGCCGCGTACTTCTGGAACTCGCCGTCCACTGTCTCGTGCAGACGCTTGAGAATCACGCTCTCGTGGTCGCGCGCAAACAGCGGATCCCAATCCGAGCCCCACAGCAGCTTGATGACGTTCCAGCCAGCGCCCGCAAACAGGCCCTCGAGCTCCTGGATGATGGAGCCGTTGCCGCGCACCGGGCCGTCCAGCCGCTGCAGGTTGCAGTTCACGACGAAGATGAGGTTGTCCAGAACTTCGCGTGCGGCCATCGACAGGCCGGCCAGCGCCTCCGGCTCATCCATCTCGCCGTCGCCGACGAAAGCCCACACCTTGCGTCCGGACGTTGCGAGCACGCTGCGGTTTTCGAGATAGCGCAGAAAGCGCGCCTGGTAGATGGCCATCAGCGGGCCCAGCCCCATGGATCCGGTCGGGAACTGCCAGAACTCCGGCATGAGGTAGGGATGGCAGTACGAGCAGAGTCCCTTGCCTCCCACCTCGCGCCGGTAGTTGTCCAGATGCGCCTCGCTCAACCGGCCCTCCAGATAGGCGCGTGCATAGATGCCGGGCGCCGAGTGGGGCTGAAAATAGATGAGATCGCCCGACTGGCCGGCGCGAAAGAAGTGATTGAAGCCGAGCTCGAACAGGTCGGCGGCGGATGCATAGCTGGCGATGTGGCCGCCGAGCTCGGACGAAAACTTGTTGGCGCGCGCAACCGTCGCCAAAGCGTTCCAGCGCACGAGGCCGATCAGGCGCTGCTCGGTCTCGAGGTTGCCCGGGAATTGTGGCTGGTCGGCGAGCGAGATCGTGTTGCAATAGGGCGTGCTCAACACCGCCGGTAGTGCCACGCGCTGGGTGCGCGCGTGGTCGAGGAGCTTGCGCAGTATGAACGTTGCGCGCTCGCGCCCCTCGTTCTCGATGACGGCGTCGAGCGCCTGCATCCACTCTCTGGTCTCGGTCGGATCTTGATCCGGGGGCAGAACGGCCCAATGGCCGGAGAGGCTCAAGTCGGAGAGGTCGGTCATGGAAGGTCCGTGATTCGTGATTCGTGGGGCGTGACCCGTGCTTCGCGTGTCGCGCCGCGCCTGAAGCGCGAGCGCGAATCCGACATCCTACTCAGTTTGGCGGAGCACATGGTTTCGTTTGCCGGATATCGGTCGGCTCAAAACAACATAAAATGCTGTTTTCAGACCTCATATCAGGCAGAAATTCCGCCAATGGAACTGGACGCGATAGATTGGAAGATCCTCGACCTGATGCAGACCGACGCCCGCCTGTCCAACGTGGAGCTCGCGCGTCAGATCGGCCTGTCGCCTTCGCCATGCCTGACCCGCGTGCGCGCGCTGGAGAAAGGCGGCTACATCAGCCGTTACGTGACCCTGCTCGACTCCGTGCGAGTCGGCCTGCGGGTCAGTGTGTTCATCCAGGTAACGCTGGAGCGGCAGATCGAGGCGGCGCTGGAAACCTTCGAGCGGGCGATCCGCGCTCGCCCGGAAGTGATGGAGTGCTATCTGATGACGGGCGATGCGGACTATCTGCTGCGAGTCGTGGTGCCCGATGTGCAGGCGTTCGAGCATTTCATCCTCGCCTTCCTGTCGAAAGTTCCGGGAGTCGGCAACATCAAGTCCAGCTTCGCGCTCAAGCAGGTCAAGTATCAGACCGCGCTGCCGCTGCCGGGCCGCATGGAGAAGCCAGGGACGAAGGTGCGGGCGGATGCGCGGCGCCCACGCAGGCGCTAAGCTACTTGGGTGTGGGGTTCGGCGCCATGGGGTTCGGCGCCATAGGAGTGACCGTCGGGGGGTTGCCAGCCGGCGGTGCCGGTGCTGAACTCCCCGTCGCGGGCTCAGTGCCGGCTGCTGCCGCGGGAGCATAGACGAACCGCCAATCCGAGTACGCTGCGCTGCCGGCGAAGGAGCTGTCTTCGGGAGCGAAGTTCTCGATTTTGAGCGGCTTGTCGCCCGACCGGCTGTAAACACCAACGATCCGGTCGCCTGCCGTCACCAATCCCCAATCGGGGCTTCCGGTGATCGGGTCGAGGTAGATCTTGCGCAGATGGCGCTTGACCACCGGAAAGCGCTGGTCTTGCAGCAACTCCTCCAGCTTGCTCGGGTACTGCTTTACGCCGGGCGAGGCATCGAAGTAACTGCCGATGGCGCGTCGGAACTGCGCACCCGCGAACAGCAGCTCGCGCTCGCGCTCGCGCTTGGCGGTCGTGTTCCAGACTTGCCCGGCAGCAGCGAGGCCGATGCCGATCAGGACCACTACAACCAGCAGACCGACGTAAGTAAACCCGCGTAGACCCTGCATCCTGATGATGGTACCCCATCCCATCCGAGCGTCGTCGTCCACCGTGCCTCGACCGGGAGCGCGGCTGGCTCGCTGGATGGCGTGCGCGCTGCTATTTGCCGTCGTCCCGGCCAGCGCAGGAGTTGCTGCCTCCGTCGAAGCGGGCCGAGGCGAGTCCGTCGACATCTGGGGAGTCGGGTTGCGCTGGACCGATCTGCACACATGGCATCTAGGGGGCAGCACCGATCTCGGAGTGTCGATCCTCGGGCGGCTCGACCATTGGCATGGCACGGAGGCGAACGCGCAGGTGACCGACCTGTGGGATCTCAGCGCGACTCCGGTGTTGCGCCTCGAGCCGGCGGCGCGCAGCGGACTGACGGTGTTTCTCGATGCCGGCATCGGGGTCAGCCTGATCTCGCACACGCGCATCGACTCCCGCGTGCTCAGCACCGGCTTTCAGTTCAATGAGCTGATCGGTCCGGGCGTGCGCTTTGGCGCCCGCGGCCAGTTTGAGATCGCGCTGCGCGTGCAGCACACATCCAACGACGGCATCCGGGAGCCCAACAACGGGCTGACCTTCCGCACCCTCGTGTTCCAGTATGCGTTTCAGTGACCCCGGCGGGCGCGCCCAGCAGGGTTTATCATAGGACAGCAGCAGGCCCGCACCGGAAGTTGCGGATTTACCACCTCAGAGGGCGAAAAGTTGGCGAAACCCAATTACCAGTACGAGAAGCGGCAGAAAGACCTGGCCCGCAGGAAAAAACAGGACGAGAAGCGGCAGCGCAAGCAGAACAAGGGTGATGCCCCGCAGCAGGACGGTCCCGCCCCGCCTCCTGGCGAGGCCAAACCCACGGCTGATTGACCCGAGTAGCGTGGCGTCCGACCCGAGTCGCGGGCCGGCAGCTACTCGTCACAGAGGCGGAAGGGGCACCCCGATCTGCTCCAGGATTCCGCGCGGGGCGCCTCCGGCCACGACCTCGGGGCGGATCATGACGATGCGCTCGGCTGCGACCCGGTAGAAGAAGTAGTGCTCTGGGATCCGCACCTTCCGTCCGGTGGGCGCGACAGGATCCATGCCGGGCATCGCGAATACTCCCTCGTGCGTCCCGCCCTGACGCCATTTGACGGCGAGCAGGTCTCTCTGCCACTCAGGCGCGTCGTGGTCGTAATGCCAGTCCGGAAACCCGGTGTAGAGCGCGCCCAGCATCCGCAGGAACTCGGCCTTGTTGAGTGTGCGTGTAGCCGAGACGAACGCGAGGTCATCGGAGACCGTGTCCGCGATCTTGCGCACATCATGCGCCTTCAGCCCATCGATGTAGGTGAGTAAGACGGAGGGAATCGCGGGCGAATGCATTCGGCGCCTCTCAGCCGCCCGGGTCCGACTTCTTGAGCTTGTCCCATAGCTCGGGGTCTTTGAAGAACGCCTGTGCCCTGCGTTCGTTTATCTCGGGATCCTGCAGGAACAAACGCTTGGCCTTCTCGCTGCTGAAGCAGTACAGCTTGTCCTGCGGCGAGATCCAGACCACCGAGCAGCTCGTGGGCAGCGAGGTGCCCTGCGCCGCGCTCATCGCGCAGCGGCCTTCGCCCTCAGGCTCGGCTGCGCCCGCCCAGCCCGCCGATGCGAGCAGAACGGCGAAAACGATGTGCCTCCAACTGCGCATGACCATCTCCCTTTCTCACGTACTGGAAGGAGCGCGCCGCTGCCCGATCGCGCACGCGCCCAGCGCGCTTTGCAGGCGCAGTATGGGTTCAACTGCGCTCGTCGCGCAACCCGCTCGGGGCGGGCGCCGGTCAGAGGCGCGAACCGGCTCGCCGGCCCGGAAGGTACGGCTCGAGCACAAGCGCGAGGCCGGCGATCAGCATCGCAACCCCGCCCCAGACGAGCGGCGCGAACACGGTTTCGATGTTCTGGCGCACCTCCACCGTGACCTGTGAAACCGGAGTGTGCTGTGTACCAGCCTCCTCCAGCAGGAGCTCGTAGGCACCCGGGTAGTACAGTTCCAGCCTGCCCACATCCACGCGCGCGGTTGCGCCAGGGGAGAGCTTCACCGCAAACACGCGCTGAAAGACGGGCTGGTCAGCCTGCATCAGACTGAGGCGGTACTCGTCGCTTTCCTTGGACCCGCCAGACTCCGCGGCTGTCGCCTGAAACGTGAGGCGGAACGCGATGCGGTTCATCTGCGGGTCGAGCTGCAGCGTCAGCGGCCGATACGCCTGCCCCCGCACGAAGTGCAGGATGGTCCCGTCGGGAAGCGTCCAGCGGGCAGCGCGCTCGCTCAACGCAGCCGTCTCGCCAGGCTGGCCGCCCGAATACTCGGCGAACAGATAGTAAACGGGCCCCAGCAACAGGCCGAGCATCAGCAGCAGGGGACCGTACCGGCTCACGCCGTCGATACCTTGAGCCGCTCCATGGCCATCACCAGGTGCGCGCGGATTCCGGGTTCCCAGGCCGAATGCCCGGCATCGGGCACAAGGATGTACTCGGCCTGTGGCCACACGCGGTGCAGCTCCTCGGCCGTGACGCACGGACAAACCATGTCGTAGCGGCCCTGCACGATGACCGCAGGAATGTCGCGCAGACGGTGAGCGCCATCCAGCAGCGCGTTCTCGGGCAGGAAGGCGCGATGCCTGAAATAGTGCGCCTCGATACGCGCGAGGCCGAGCGCCACGTGATCGCCCGAGAAGTGTGCGACGGTTTCGGCGTTTGGAAGCAGGGTCGAGCAGCTGCCTTCGTACACGCTCCATGCGCGCGCCGCACGCAAATGCACGGCCGGGTCCGGATGGTTCAGACGAGATGCGTAAGCGTTCAACAGATCGTGGCGCTCCGGCACCGGGATCGGTTCGACGAAGTCGCGCCATGCCTCGGGAAAAACCTGGCGCAGCCCGTGCAGGAACCAATCGATCTCCTGCTGACGGCCCAGGAATATCCCGCGCAGCGTGAGGCCGAGGACGCGCTCGCGGTGCGCCTGAGCGTAGGCGAGCGCCAGCGTGCTACCCCATGAGCCGCCGAACACCAGCCAGCGTTCGATGCGCAGATGCGCGCGCAGCTTCTCGATGTCGGCAACGAGATCGGGCGTGGTGTTGTCGGCGAGCTCGCCGTGCGGGGTGGAGCGGCCTGCGCCGCGCTGATCGAACAGCACGATGCGATAGAACGCAGGATCGAAGAAGCGCCGCTGCCCGGGGCTGCTGCCCGCGCCGGGTCCGCCGTGCAGAAACAGGACCGGCACGCCGCGGGCGTTTCCGGACTGCTCCCAGTACAGCGTGTGACGAGCGCCCACCGGCAGCATGCCGGCTTCGAACGGCTCGATCTCAGGGTACAGTTCTACGCGGAGTGTGGAGGCGAGATCGTTCATTCGCACCTCACAAGGTCTACAACCTCCGGACGGCGTAGCCTTTCTTGCGCAGAAGCTCCGCAATGCCGGTGCTGCCGAGCAGATGCCCGACGCCCACCGCCACGAACGTGGGTTCGCTGCCGGCCAGCATCAGCACGATCTTCTCGCTCATCTCGCGGTTGCGCGCGTCGTACAGCTGCTCGCGCAGCTCCTGCGCCTGCGCCGTGGGCAGCTCTTCCATCTCCTTGTTCACCAGTTCCAGCAAGCGCTTGTCGTCGCCCGTTCTCCACGCCGCAACCAGGTCGCGCACATCTGCGCTCAGGCTGCCGCTCATGACATCCTCAACTGCCGAACGCAGCATCGCTTCCTGCAGCTCGGGCGAGAAATTGGCGAGCAGCGCAAGCTGACCCGCGATCGACTCCAGCTCGATGATGCGCTTGCCGTCCTGCTTGGCGCGGCGCGCAAGGTGGATATCCAGGCCGAGATTGGGGTCGTAGCCCAACCGCCCGACTTCCAGCATGGCGAGCGTCATTGCCAGCAGCTCCGGCCGCATCGCCTCCGCATACTCGACCGGCAGGCCAATCGTGGGCAGCGCTTTTCGCAGATCACCCATGAGCTGTGGCGAGATGTGGTTGACCAGGCTGTCGGGCGGCGCGTAGGTCGAGCGCTGGCTCGCCGCCAGCACGGCGGCCGGGTCGGTTGGATCGGCTTCCAGCGCGAGCGAGCGCGAAGCGGCGTAGGCCTGCTCGACTACGGCGCTGAGCGGGTAGAGCTTGCGGGCGCCCACGTGCACGGTGCCGAACAGATACACCGTGTTAGTGGGCGAGCGCACTTCCCAGATCGGCGGCGTGCTGCCGTTCTGGGCGTGCGCCGCCAGCGCCTGCAGCGCGATGCCGATCGCCGTCAGAACGCGGCGCGCGGGCTGTCTCCAGATGAATCCGAACAACGACATCTCACATCGAACTATATGCAGGCAGTCTAGCAGAGCTTGACGGCGGGCTGAGCGGGGAGGACCGGAGCGCAAGGGTACAATTGCCGCTATCGCGTCGCTCAGCACGCGTGAATGTCACAGACCCACGATGGACGACCCGTTCAGGAAAGCAGCCCTCGATTATCACCGGCTTCCCAGGCCGGGCAAGATTTCGGTCACGCCCACCAAGAATCTCATTACACAGCAGGACCTCGCCCTGGCCTACACGCCGGGCGTTGCCGCGGCCTGTGAGGAGATCGCAGCCGACCCCGCCCGCACGCGGGACTACACCGCGCGCGGCAACTTGATCGGCGTGATCACCAACGGCACGGCCGTGCTCGGACTGGGCGCGATCGGTCCCGCGGCGGCGAAGCCGGTGATGGAAGGCAAAGGCGTGCTGTTCAAGAAGTTCGCCGGCATCGATGTGTTCGACATCGAGGTCAACGAGCGCGACCCGGAGAAGCTGGTCGAGGTCATCGCCAGCCTGGAGCCCACTTTCGGTGGCATCAACCTCGAAGACATCAAGGCGCCCGAGTGCTTCTACGTCGAGCGCCGTCTGCGCGAGCGCTTGAAGATCCCGGTGTTCCACGACGATCAGCACGGCACCGCCATCATCGTCGGCGCCGCCGTGCTGAACGGGCTCAAGGTCGTGGGCAAGCGTCTGGCCGATGTGAAGCTCGCCTGCTCGGGCGCGGGCGCGGCCGCGTTGTCGTGCCTGGACCTGCTCGTGAGCCTCGGCCTGCCGCGCGACAACATCGCCATCGCTGACATCAAGGGCGTCGTATACAAGGGCCGTACGGAGGAGATGGACGAATACAAGGCGCGCTACGCAATCGACACCAAAGCGCGAACGCTCGGCGAGATCGTGGCGGGCGCTGACATCTTCCTGGGGCTTTCGGCTGGCGGTGTGCTGAAGCCGGCGATGGTGCAGAAGATGGCGGAGCGCCCGCTCATCCTGGCGCTGGCCAACCCCACTCCCGAGATCATGCCGGAGGAAGCGAGGGCGGTGCGCCCGGACTGCGTCATCGCCACCGGCCGCTCGGACTATCCGAACCAGGTGAACAACGTCCTGTGCTTTCCGTTCATCTTCCGCGGTGCGCTCGACGCGGGAGCGACCACCATCAACGAGGCCATGAAGCTCGCGGCCACGCGCGCGATCGCCGAGCTCGCGCAGCAGGAACAGTCCGACATCGTCGCCATGGCCTACCGCGACGCCAGTTTCTCGTTCGGACCGGATTACCTGATACCGAAGCCGTTCGACCCGCGCCTGATCGTGAAAATCGCGCCCGCAGTGGCCGGGGCCGCCGCCGAAAGTGGCGTAGCGACGAGGCCCATCGCCGATCTCGGCGCCTATCGCGATCAGCTGTTGCAGTTCGTATATCACTCCGGCCTGATCATGAAGCCGGTCTTCGATGCGGCGAAGCAGCGGCCAAAACGCGTGGTGTACTGCGAGGGTGAGGACCAGCGCGTGCTGCACGCGGTGCAGACCGTGGTGGACGAGGGCCTGGCCCGGCCGATCCTGATCGGCCGTCCCGAGGTGGTCGACGCGCGCCTCGAGAAGCTGGGCTTGCGCGTCAGATCGGGGCGCGACTTCGAGCTCGTCAATCCCAACGACGACCCGCGCTTTCCGGGCTACTGGCAGCTCTACCACAGGCTCATGCAGCGCAAGGGCGTGTCGGTGGAAGTGGCCAAGCGCGAAGTCATCAGACGCCCGACACTGATCGGCGCGCTGATGGTGAAGCAGAACGAGGCCGACGCCATGCTGTGCGGCACCTACGGCGAGCACAGCATGCACTTGAGCTACATCGCCAACGTGATCGGTCTCAGGCCGGGCGTCAAACAGTTCGCCGCGATGAACCTGCTGCTTCTCGACGAGCGCACCCTGTTCATCTGCGATACCTACGTCAATCCCGACCCGAGCGCCGAACAGCTGGCCGAGATTGCGATGCTCGCAGCGGAGGAAGTGCAGCGCTTCGGACTCACGCCGAAGGTTGCGCTGCTGTCGCACTCCAACTTCGGGAGCTCGCGCACGCCGTCGGCGCAGAAGATGAGCCGCGTACGCGAGCTGCTGGAGCACTCCGCTCCGCACCTGGAGGTGGAGGGAGAGATGCACGGCGACGCCGCTCTGTCGCCGGAAATCCGCCTGCGGCTGTTCCCCAATTCGCGGCTCAAGGACGAAGCCAATCTGCTCATCATGCCCACGCTGGACGCCGCCAACATCTCGTTCAATCTGCTCAAGGTAATCGCCGGCGAAGGCATCACGGTCGGGCCGGTCCTTCTGGGCGCGGCGAAGACGTGCCACATCCTCACGCCTACCGCCACTGTGCGCCGGCTCGTCAACATGACCGCGCTGGCGGCGGTGGACGCCGGTTCGCAGAGGTAGTCTGGAGTTGTGCCGCCTGCACCCGCCATCAGGACTGCACGCCTGCTGCTTCGCCCATTCGTCGCGTCCGACGC
>DATJZQ010000202.1:0-3900 GCA_035499005.1 Burkholderiales bacterium
GGCAGCGCGCAAGACGGCGCGCCGAAAGACGAGCGGCAGCGCGACGCGGCGTGCGCCGGCACGGAAGACCGCCAAGCGGGCAGCGCCCAAGCGCTGGTCGCAGCGGGTGACGAAGGAGAGCGACGCGCTCGATCTCGACCGCGGCGTCTTCAAGCTGACCAGTGCGAAGAAAATCGCGGCGTCGCTGAAGCGTTCGGCCGAGCGCAGCAAACGCCGCAAGTCGGGTGCCTACCGCTCGGCGCTGTCGATGCTGACCTTCTATATCAACCGCGCGGGCAAGAAACTGCCGAAGACGCAGCGCGAGCGGCTCGAGCGGGCGAAGGCGGAATTGAAGCACCAGTTCGGCAGGGAATCATGCAGCGAATAATAATGGCTGTCGTCCCGGGCAAGCGACTGCGTCCACCGTAGCTCAACGAGCGAAGGCAGAAGCGCGACCCGGGACCCATAAGCACCGGCCATAGTGATCGCACGCGATGGTGCCCAGCAGCCTTGGGTCAGGCGTGTACTCATTAAATTCGCTGTGTCCGCTTGGCCGCGCAGCAGCGGGGCAGAAGCGGACATAGCACGAGGTCGGAGAAGAGCCAACGAACGAACCCGCTTCGCAGGAGCGCGCTGCGCGCGTAGGCGGTGGCGCCGATCGAGTGACGGGGTGAGGTAAGCGGGCGGCGGTGACAAGCCGGGCGTCCTGTCTTGAGAATCGAGGGGTTCAACAAACTCCACCTCAAGACAGGAGCACCCCGATGAGTGATAAGCCCATCAGCCCGCTGCGCCGTCGCATGATCGAAGACATGACGGTGCGCAACTTCGTCGAGAAGACGCGCAACGATTATATACGGCACGTCAGGACGTTCACAGCCTTTCTTGGCCGCGCGCCGGATACGGCCATGCCTGAAGATCTTCGCCTTTTCCAGCTGCATCAGACACAGATCGGGGTGCGTGCGTCGAGCATCAATGGCTCGGTTGCAGCGCTGCGCTTCTTTTTCAACGTGACGCTCGACCGCCCCGAGATGGCGCGGCACCTCACCTTCGTGCGGGAACCGCGCAGGATCCCGGTGGTCTTGAGCCTGGAGGAGATCGCACGGCTGCTGGAAGCGGCCCCCGGGCCGAAGTACAAGGCCGCGCTGAGCGCCGCCTATGGCGCCGGACTGCGGGTCTCCGAAGTGGTGGCGCTGAAGGTGTCGGACATCGATTCCGAGCGCATGCTGCTGCGCATCGAGCAGGGCAAGGGGCGCAAGGATCGCTTTGCAATGCTTTCCCCGTTGCTCTTGGGGTTGCTGCGCGATTGGTATCGCATCGCCCGGCCCGCGGTCTGGCTGTTCCCAGGCCGTGATCCGCTGCTGCCGCTGACGACGCGGCAATTCAATCGCGTCGTTCATGCCGCTGCCGATAGGGCGGCGATCAAAAAGCGAGTGTCGCCTCACACATTGCGCCACAGCTTTGCCACTCACCTGCTCGAAGAGAAAACCGATGTGCGTTTGATCCAGGTTTTGCTCGGACATGCCAGGGTCGATACGACCGCGCTCTACGCGCAGGTAGCCACCAACGTGATCCGCGCGGTCATGAGCCCGTTGGATCGGCTGACGCCGCTGACACCGGAGAACAAGCCGCCGGCATAAGCCACGGCGATCATGGCTCGCCCCGCCCTGGAGATCGCGGATATCTTCCGCGACCACGGGCCCGCTTGGCGTAAAGCCAATGCAGGTCACGTCAGCCTCGGCCAGTTGAAGGTGATGTCGGCGATCGAGAGCTGCCGCACCGTGGCTCTCGGCGGCCATGTCATGCGCTGCGAGGACTGCTCGTACACGCAGATCGCCTATAACAGCTGCCGTAATAGGCATTGCCCCAAGTGCCAGGGCTCGCAGGCGCTGGCATGGATGAAGCAGCGCAAGTCAGAACTGCTGGACGTCCCTTACTTCCACGTCGTGTTCACGCTGCCGGGGCGGATTGCCGCCATCGCCTACCAGAATAAGGCCGTCGTCTACGATCTCTTGTTCAAGGCTTCCTCGCAGACAATGCGCACGATTGCGGCCGATCCCAAGCACCTCGGCGTCAAGATCGGCTTCACCTCGGTACTCCACACCTGGGGCTCCGCGATGACCCATCATCCACACGTCCACATGATCGTGCCGGGGGGTGGGATATCGCTCGACGGCACGCGCTGGATCGGCTGCCGTCCAAACTATCTCCTGCCGGTGAAGGTGCTGTCGCGGCTGTTCCGCCGTCTGATGCTGGAGATGCTGCTCGCCGCGCACGAGGCCGGCCGCCTGCAGTTCTTCGGCGACCACGCCCACCTCGTCGGCAACGCCGCGTTCAAGGCCTATCTCGCGCCGATGCATCGCACCAAGTGGTTCGTCTATAGCAAGCGGCCGTTCGCCGGGCCGGAGCAGGTGCTGGCCTATCTGTCCCGCTATACCCACCGCGTCGCGATCTCCAACAGCCGCCTCATCGCCGCCGACGCGACCGGCGTAACATTCAGCTACAAAGACTACCGGATCGAGGGACCCGGCCGCTACAAGACCATGACGCTCAAGCCGGACGAGTTCATCAGGCGGTTCCTGATCCACGTCCTGCCATGCGGATTCCACCGCATCAGGCACTGCGGTCTGCTAGCCAGCGGCACCAAGACCCAGACCATCGCGCGGGCGCGTCAGCTGATTGCTGCGGTGGCACCTGTGCAAACCGTGCACCAGCAGCAGCCTCCCGATGGTGCCGCGGCAACCAACCAGGCGACCCAGCCGTGCCCGTGTTGCGGCGGGCGCATGAACATCATCGAGACCTTCAAGCGCGGCTCGACACCGCATCACCGGCCGACCGGTCCAACCATCGCCGTCAGGATCGATACGTCTTGATCACACTGAAACGACGCACTCACAACCTTGCCCAGCGTCGGTTGCTGACCGGCGCCGACCACGCTCGCGCAAATGCGCCGTCCCGACAGCTACGCATCCCTGCAACCGACACACTCAACAATAATCTCAATCATAAACCCGAGCTATCGCTGCCTGCCAGCCGCCTCGAAGCACACGGCACTCCCGCGCTCGCACCTTCCGCATCAGACAAATCCCCATAGCGGAGTGCGCGGCATTCTCCGCGCCCCATCCCCCGCGGGTTCTTTCCTTGGCGGCTTTCGGACGCCGGCCACTGCTGTATGTCGCGCCGCTGTCGCTGGCCGGCATCCGAAACCCTCAACAAATGCTGACCTTGGCGGTGCCTGCGGGGATGTCTGCTAAGGTAGAGTCCGGGCAAAACGCTGCCGCGCGGGCGGACCGACAAATGCCCCTTACGCTTCGACCGGCGCATGACTTTCGTCGCGTCTCACCAAACCCTCGTCGGCACAAAAAAGCCGCAGATCTCTCCGCGACCTTCGTTGTCCGGACTTCAGCCAGCATCGCACCTTGCGATCACCGACCGTATTGATACCCCATATAACACCAAGGGCCGTAGTATGCACCCCGATCGGAATAGTCGACCGGTGCGCGGTAGTAACAATAGCCGGGGCCATGGGCGGGCACGCCGGCCAATATTCCGCCGACCACCGTACCAGGAACGACTCCGGCTGCGGGACCGCGCCAACCCCAACCGCCCCGCCACGCCTTGGCTGGTGATGGTGTCACCAAGGCAGAGATACCGATGGTGGCAGCGGTCGCTAGCACTAACACTGCTTTTTTCATGTCCGAAGCCTTTCCAAGTTCTCAGGGCACTAACCTGCCGGGAAACCCCACGCATGACACAGGATGCTCTCCCGGCGATGATCAATCCAGCTTGATGTTGGCGAATTTCACCACCTTTGCCCATTTCTCTGTTTCGTCAGCTATGAGCTTGCCGAAGTCTGCCGCAGTGCCTGGTATCGGCACGCCGCCGAGATCGGCGAAGCGTTTGCTCATTGTCGGATCGGCGAGC
>DATJZQ010000203.1:0-6518 GCA_035499005.1 Burkholderiales bacterium
TGAAAAAGATGGGCTGGAAGATCAAGCTGGGCGGCCCGGACAGCGACGTCAAGAAGAAGATCTTCGGCACCAACTCGGCGCGTTTGTACAACTACAAGGTGCAGGCGGAGTACGATCAGCTCGGCCGCGACAAGATCGCACATATCAAGGGCGAGTACGAGAAGGAGCAGATCGCCCGCAACAACGCGTTCTACGGCTACATCGCCAAACCTGTCTAAGAACCACCGCTGTTGACTTGCCGCCGGGGACTCAAGTCCCCGGTTTTTTTTGCAGACGCGGATCGCCCCGGTTTTCTCTGCCGACTTCGCCGCTCCTTTTCTGGTAGGGTACGCACATGAGGCACGAACCGCGTTCGGCGCACCGGCTGGTGCTGGCCGCGCTGGCCTTGTCGTTGGGTGCTCAAGCCCCGGTTCACGCGCAGAGCACGACTGCTCTGCGAAGCGGGACCGGTTTCGCCGTGTCGCGCGCAACCCATATCGTCACGAACGCGCACGTGGTCAACGCTTGTAAATCGCTGCGGGTTCTGTCCGGAGTGCAGCAGTCCTCGGCCCGGGTCCTTGCCATGGACACGGAAGCGGATCTGGCGGTGTTGCAGAGTTCGATCAGCATCTCGAAGACGCTGGCGATGCGCAGCCAGCCGGCTCTGCGATTGGGTGAGAGTGTCATCGCTTTCGGCTTCCCGTTGACCGGCGCCCTGTCGCAGGGCGGCAACCTCACCACGGGCAACGTGAGCGCGCTTGCGGGCTTGCGAGATGACCCGCGATATCTTCAGATCACAGCTCCCGTGCAACCGGGGAACAGTGGCGGACCTCTTCTCGATGGCGGCGGTAACCTGATCGGCGTGATCACGGCGAAGCTGGACGCCCTCGCGATCGCCAAACGCACCGGCGATGTGCCGCAGAACGTGAACTTCGCGGTCAAGGCCGACGTGCTCGAGACGTTCCTGCAGGCCCACAAGATCCCCTATGACGTGGCGGTGACCGACACCCAGCTCGCCGTGGCCGATGTGGCAGACGTGGCGAAGCAGGCCTCCGTGCGGATCGAATGCACTCCGTCGGGTGCTGCACCAGCGCTTCGGCCGGAAAGCGCACGTGCTACGCAGGCCGAGCCGCCTCAGGCGCAGGGACCTGCGGAGGTAGTAGGCCGGGCCCCCGTGCAATCGGACTCAGCGCAGGACCAAATGCTGCAGCAGATCGAGCTGACCGCGGTGCGCACACCCTACCCAAGCACCGCGCCGGCAATGCGCGAGCTGGACATCGTGAACCGGTCGCCCGCGAGCGTGCTGCAGGTCACGGTGGGCTGGCTGGAGGGCTCGGACCGGGGCTGCCCGGCGTCGCGTTCCGCCTATCGCGGTGCGAAGGACCTGTACGTCAGCCTGAAAACCGGGCAGTCCGTCACGACGATGGGAGAGTTTTCCGACCAGGCCAAGTACTTCTGCATCCTTGCAGCACAATTCCTCGGCCCGGACCGCGTGGGCGATTCGCCCGCTCAGCCGCGAGACTCGACTTCCGCACAGCCGCCCCTCGACCCGACGCGTTGAGTGAAGCTGACTGCGGATTCGGGGTCACACGGCGCGCGTCGTCCGTTTCGCGCTCGTTAGCGTTCGCACAGTGAATTTCCTGGCCCACGCCTACCTCGCGCGCGGCTCGGACCGCTCGATCCTGGGCGGCCTGATGGGCGACTTCGTCAAGGGGCCTCTGCAAGGGCGCTACGACGTGGAGCTCACGCGCGCCCTGACGCTGCATCGGCGCATCGACAGCTACACGGATGCTCACGACGTCGTGCGCTGCAGCCGCCGCCGCGTCAGCCCTGCTCGACGCCGGTTCGCGGGCATACTGGTGGACATGTTCTACGATCATTTCCTGGCGCGTCTGTGGCAAGAGTATTCCGACGTTCCGCTCGAGCAGTTCACCGCGTACGTGTATGCGGTGCTGCGCGAGCACTGGGCGCTGCTGCCCGAGCGCTTGCAGCAGGTCGCAGCGCGCATGGCCGACGGCGATTGGCTTGCCTCTTACCGCAGCGTGGAGGCAGTGGCAGCGGCACTCGACCGAATGGGGGGACGCCTGACGCGGGGCAACGCGATCCTGCGCTCGGGCGATGAGCTGCTGGCGGAGTACGAGGCGTTCGAGGCGGATTTCCGCCTCTTCTTCCCCGATGTAGTTCGGTTTGCGCGAGGGCCGCATGCCGGCTGAGCACCGGAAGCTCTCGGTGGCTGCGCTGGCGCGCGTATTCCTCCGCAACGGCGCCTTCACTTTCGGCGGAGGTGATGCCACCACCGCGTCGCTTCAGCGCGAGCTGGTCGCCAACCGCGGCTGGCTGAGCGAGCAGCAGTTCGGCGCCTGCTACGCCGTGTCGCGCGTCACCCCGGGCACCAACCTGCTTGCCTTCTGCACCGCCGCGGGGTGGACGCTGCTGGGCTGGCGCGGCGCGCTGTGGGGACTGCTGCTGGCCTCGATACCCGGCGCAGCAGTTCTCATGCTGATGACGGGCGTCTACCGGACGGCGCTCGGCAATCCCTGGTTTGCGAGCGCGATACACGCGGCGCTCGCCGCCGCGGTGGGCGTCATGCTTGCCGCTGTCTGGACCCTGCTGCGGGTCCCCCTGCGTCGTACGCCCGCCCGCGCCGCCATCGTGACCCTGCCGGCGCTGCTGCTCAGCGTATACGGATGGGCGAGCCCGCTCGAAGTGCTGGCGCTGGCCGCCGGATTCGGCCTGCTAGCGCCCGGGCGTGACGCGGCGTGAGCCTCGGGCTCCTGTACCTGCTGCTGCTGAAGGCGACGCTGATCTCGTTCAGCGGACTCGCGTCGCTGCCCGTGGTGCGCGACGAGCTGGTGCTGCAGTACGGCGTGCTGTCCGACGCGCAGCTCAATGCGGCGGTGGCGCTGGCTCGCGCAGCGCCCGGGCCATTCGGAGGCTACGTGATCAGCGTGGGCTACTTCGTGGGCGGAGTGGGCGGGGGCATCGCCGGCTGGCTGGCGCTGATTACCCCCGCCCTGCTGGCGGTTCCCCTGGTGCACTATGTTGCGCGCCGCGCGGCGCATCCCCGCGCGCGCAGCGTTGTCGATGCCATCGTCATGGCAAGCGCCGCGCTGATCCTGGCTGCCACCGTCCCGATCGCGACTCAAGCGCTCGGCAGCGCGGCTCTGATCGTCATCGCGGGCATGAGCGCGTTAGCGCTGGCCGCCACTACGCTCGATACGGTCTGGGTGATGGCTGCGGCGGCGGCGGCGGGCTTGCTGGCCGCCTGGTTCGGCACGCCGCTGTAAAGCGGGCGTCAAAAAAATTGTGGTGCAAAGCGCCTGCGCGATATAGTGCGGCGCGCAACACCGATCACTCACCATTCACGGAGGCTTACTTTGAGACGAGCTCTACTTGCCGGCCTGGGGCTGGCGTTGACTTGGCTGGGTTTGAGCAGCGCCTGCGCCGAGGAGCTGCAAGGCACGCTGCAGCGTATCGCGCAGACCAAGACCATCCGGCTGGGCTATCTCAAGGAGGGGATCCCTTTTTCTTTCGCGGAGCAAGCGGGTAAGCCGCTCGGGTACTCGATCGACTTGTGCAATCGCGTCGTCGCCGGCATCGAGCGGCGGCTGAATCTGTCCGAGCTCAATGTCCAGTGGATCGAGGTCACATCGGCGAACCGCTTCGACAAAGTCATCGATGGCACCATCGATCTGGAATGCGGCACCTCCACGAACACCGCCGGACGCCAGAAGATCGTGGACTTCAGCTTGATGACCTGGGTCGACGGCGCCAGCTTTCTGGTCAAAGCTGATCAAAGCGCCAGGCGGCTGTCCGATCTGACGGGGAAGAAGATCGCCGTGATGGAAGGAACCACCACGGTGCAGGCGGTGCGTGACGCGCTGGCCAAGGCTTCCATCAGCGCGCAGGTCATCACGGTCAAACAGCACCTCGATGGTCTGAACGCGCTCGACCGGGGCACGGCCGACGCCTACGCGAGCGACCGGACAGTGCTCATCGGTTTGGCCTTGGCGGTAGGCGGGCAGATGCCGGTCGCACTGGCCGAGGAGCAATTCTCCTATGAGCCGTACGGGTTGGTGCTGCGGCGTAACGACGCGGACTTCAAGCAGGCGGTGAACCAGGTGCTCGCGCAGCTCTACCGCACCTCGGCGGTAATCGAGATCTACGACCGCTGGTTCGGAAAGATCGGGAGGCCCACCGGGCTGCTGGTCGCGATGTATGCGCTGAACGGACTGCCGGAGTAACGTCAGTAGGGGAGGCTGAAGAACAGGCTGATGCCCCGCACGCCGCCGCCGAATGTGTACCCAAGCGCTATGCGGTCGAGGTCGAACAGGCTGAAGTCGATCGCCTTCTTGACCGACAGGCTGAAGGCGATCTGACCCTGCTCGGAGATCTTGTTCTGCGGGTCGTCGGCGGTGGGAAAGCGCAGGCGATTGAAGTAGTAGTAGTAGATCAAATGGGTGCCGAAGAGGAGCGGGCGATCGACCAGCCTCATGTCGGTGACGGTCTCCACGTTGACGCCCGCGACGAACACACCTAGCGGCTGGTTGCTGGCGCCCTCTGGAGAGTACCCCGCCAGGGTGAGCTGGTTGCCGAGACTCACCTCCACGCTCCGGGACACCGGCAGCGCGAAGAGGCTCTTGATGCCGCCGGCGTAGATCAACGCACCCCCGCCGCCGGACAGGTCCCATCCCCAACCGACATTTGCGTAGGGCTTCAGGCGCCAGTTGCTCGTCACCGGGATCTGCGCCTCGAGGCCGGGGAAAATGCTGACAGTGCCCACGCTCTTCGGCGTCTCGCCTTCGAGGAGCTGGTCGAACTTGAAGTCGTAGAAGCCGAAGGACACCGGCACGACGACCCTCAAACCCCACTCGTCTGCACTGGGCGGCTTCAGCTGCTGCGAGAAGGGGATCTGCAGGATGCTGACGGTCCGATCCCCGGCCGTATACACACCGGTTCCGAAGACTGCACCGTAGTACCAGTTGAGGAGGTTCTGCTCCGACTGCGTTTCAGACGTGGTCTGAGCGTGCACGCTCGTTGCACGCATCAGCCAAAGCGCTCCGAATGCCAAGGCGCACAGCGGCCTCAGCACTCGCGTGTCGAATGCGAGACGATGGGAGGACAACGCACGCCTCTTCGTTCGCCGTTCGATTCTGTTCCGCTCCGGCGCGAGAACCCGTTGCCTATTGCTCGGGCTTTCGCGCCGGCGCCTCGAACCAGCGCTCCTTGGGGACAATCTGCGGTTGCGCCGGATCGCCGAGATAGTGCGGCGACATGATCTGCACGCCGTACTCGTTGAACACGTCCTGGACGTTCGCGTTGAGATCGTTCATCGCAAGGGCGCGCTTCGCCGGTGCCTCCGGACCCGCGTAGGCGACCAGCTTGTATTCCACGTAGAAGTCAGACAATGCGGACTGGATGACGTAAGGCGCCGGGTCAGTCAAGATCCCATGAGTGCGCTGCGCTGCTGCGAGCAGCATGGCATGCACCTGCCGCCACGGCGTGGAGTAGCCGATCGTGACTTTCACCTGCAGCACGAAGCCGCGGCCGGGAACGGTGCGCGAGTAATTGCGCGTCGTGTTTGCGAGCACGAAAGCGTTTGGCAGGATCAGTTCCTCACCCGTGCCGGTATGGATGCGGGTCGCGAACATGCCCAGTTCGACGACCGTGCCTTCCATTTCTGCGATCTTCACGTATTCGCCTGCCCGCAGCGCCCGAGAATACATCAGGATCATGCCGCTCGCCCCCTGCGCGACCAGGCTGGAAGCCCCGATGGATACCATCAGACCGACCAGAACCGAAAGCCCTCTGAAAGCGTCGGTCTGCGCGCCGGGCAGATAGGGATAGGCCATCGCCAAGGCGAACAGCCATAGGACGATCGTGGCGATGCGGCGCGTGGGCTTGACCGTATCCTCGTCGAGCCAGCCCACCCGGATGTGCTGCGTTTCGACGCGGCGGAAGAAACCGTTGAGAACGTGAGAGATCCCGCGCGTGATCAAGAAGATCACCAAGACAGTCACCAGGCCCGGTATCGCATGAGTGATTCCGTGCAGCATCGAGCCGAGCATCCCGACCAGCCAGCCGCTGAGCTGCTCGCCCCATGGCCGCGTATACGGGAAGAGGCGCAACGTGTACGTCAGCCACAGGTAGGTTGCGAACAGGGCCAGAAGCCAGGTGATCAGCGTGACCAGGCGCCGCGTCGCACCGATGAACTGCTTGGGATGAACAGCGATGACTCCGACGATCTTGAGCCTCTCCGCCTGCGCCATCAGCGCAGTGGAGGCCAGCGTAGTAAGCCGCCGCTTGAGCGCGAAGATGGCGTACAGGAACCCGGCATAGACGAGCGTCTCGACCGCAGTGATCACGACGGCTTTCAGCAGCTGCCGGACGCTCGCCTGCTCTTGCGTCTCGGACAAAGCTTCCGTCAGCGAACGGACGGCGTCCTCCGCGGTGGATTGCAGCGTGGCGCCGCCGAGATCATCGACGTCCCCGGGCGTGACGACGAACACGGCCGCGCCGTCGATCTCGATCGCCATGCC
>DATJZQ010000204.1:0-8776 GCA_035499005.1 Burkholderiales bacterium
GGTTATGTCGGGGCCGAAGCAGGTCATCGTCAGACTTTCCTTCCACCAAGCCCTGCTTTACAACACGTCCACCCGCCCCTGGAATCCTCCCCCCAACGCCCCCATTTCAGGCCAACTTGGAATCGGCGCGTGCATCTGTTAAAGTTTCAAAATTAGAACTTTAATGGGCTGGCAAGCCCATTTTTTGTTTGTGATGAGCCACAAGGACTTGAGCGCTTTGCTCGAGACGACGGTGAGCGGGCTCGGCTTCGAATTGGTGGATCTCGAGGTGCCGGGCCGTGGCGCACTGATCCGCGTATTCATCGATCGCCCCGGCGGGGTGAAGGTGGAGGACTGCGCCGCGGTCAGCAACCACCTGACTCGCCTGTTTGCAGTCGAACAGATCGACTACGGCCGGCTGGAGGTTTCCTCGCCCGGTCTCGACCGGCGCCTGCGCGAAGCCAGCGACTTTCGCCGCTTCCAGGGGCAGCGCGCGCAGATACGGCTGCGCGTGCCGCTGCAGGGGCGCAGAAATTTCGTGGGCACACTCCGGGGCGTGAGCGACGCGCAGTTGCAGCTCGAGGTCGACGGCGCCCTCGTGTCCCTTGAGCTCGCCCAGGTCGAGAAGGCCCGGTTGGTGCCCACTTTATAGCGGAGGCTGACGATGAGCCGAGAGATACTCCTTCTGGTCGATGCCCTGAGTCGAGAAAAGAACGTCGACAAGGATATCGTGTTCAGCGCGCTGGAACAGGCCTTGGCGTCTGCCACCAAGAAGCGTTTCCGCGAGGACGTCGAGGTGCGCGTCGAAGTCGACCGCAACACGGGTGACTATCGCTCTTTCCGCCGCTGGCACGTCGTGGCCGACGAGGTCTTGGAGGCGCCCGACCGCGAAATGACTGTCGAGCAGGCGCGCGCGCTGGTAGCCGACATTCAGCTGGACGAATACATCGAAGAGCCGCTCGAGCCGGTCGAGTTCGGGCGCATCGGTGCGCAGGCGGCCAAGCAGGTGATCCTGCAGAAGATCCGCGACGCCGAGCGCGAGCAGATCCTGAACGATTTCCTGGCGCGCAAGGAGCACTTGGTGACCGGCACAATCAAGCGCATCGAACGCGGCAACGCCATTGTCGAGTCGGGCCGCATCGAAGCCGTGCTGCCCCGCGACCAGATGATCCCCAAGGAGAATCTGCGTGTCGGCGACCGGGTGCGAGCGTTCCTTCTGAAGGTCGATCGCAGCAGCCGCGGTCCGCAGCTCGTGCTGTCGCGCATCGTTCCAGACTTCCTGATCAAGCTGTTCGAACTGGAGGTCCCGGAGATCGAGGAAGGACTGCTCGAGGTCAAGGCGGCGGCACGCGATCCGGGTTCGCGCGCCAAGATCGCGGTCAAGTCGAACGATGCCCGCATCGACCCGATCGGCACCTGCGTTGGCATGCGCGGTTCTCGCGTTCAGGCGGTGACTTCGGAGCTGGCCGGTGAGCGGGTCGACATCATCCTGTGGTCGCCCGACCCCGCGCAGTTCGTGATCAACGCCCTCGCGCCCGCCGAAGTGAGCAGCATCGTGGTCGACGAAGACCGCCACAGCATGGACATCGTGGTGGACGAGGAGAACCTGGCGCAGGCGATCGGGCGCAACGGGCAGAACGTGCGCCTCGCGAGCGAGATGACCGCCTGGGAACTCAATATCATGACCGAAGAGGAGTCCCAGAAGAAGAACGAGGAGGAAACCGCGTCCATCAAGAAGCTGTTCATGGAGAGGCTGGACGTGGATGAGGAGGTAGCCGACATCCTGGTGCAGGAAGGATTCAACACCCTCGAAGAGGTCGCCTACATCCCGATCAACGAGATGCTGGAGATCGAACAGTTCGACGAGGAGACGGTCAACGAGCTGCGCAGCCGCGCGCGCAACGCGCTGCTCATGCAGGACATCGCCAGCGAAGAGAAGGTCGAGGACGTGGCGTCCGACCTGCAGGCCCTGGAGGGCATGGACAGTCAGACCGCGCGTCAGCTCGCCGCGAAGGGGATTCACACGCAGGAGGAGCTCGCCGAGCTGGCGGTCGATGACCTGGTAGAGCTGATCAGCATGGACGCGGAGCGCGCCAAGGTGCTGATCATGGCGGCCCGGGCGCCCTGGTTCGTATGAGGGATCCGCGCTGACCTGAGCACGGGGGGCAACTAGACATGGCGCAGACAAACGTTTCCCAGTTCGCCAAGGAGCTCGGCATGGCCGCCGAGCGCCTGCTTGAGCAATTGCAGGCGGCCGGCGTGAACCGCAAGCTGGTCGAGGACACCCTGCTGACCGAGCAGGACAAGACTCAGCTGCTGGATTATCTGCGCTCGGTTCACGGCACCAAAGAATCCAAGAGCAAGATCACCCTGACGCGCCGGCAGACCACCGAAATCAAAAAAGCGGACAGCACCGGCAAGGCGCGGACCATCCAGGTCGAGGTGCGCAAGAAGCGTGTGCTGGTCAAGCGCGACAGCGCCGCAACCGTCTCGGAGGCGCCCGCAGCAGCAGCTCCGACCATCGACGCACAGCAGACGGCAATCCGCGACGAAGAGGCGCGCAAGCAGGCCGAGCTCGCCGCACGCCAGGCGGCGGACGCGGCCGCGAAGCAGGAGCGTCAGAAGAAGCGCAAGACAGCGCAGGAGCCCGCCGAGGCGCCCGCGCCGGAGGCGAAGTCAACCGAGGCCGCGGCGGAAGCGCCGAAACCTGTTGCCGCACCCGAGGGGGCCGTGACGGCCGAAGCCAAGCCCGCCGGGACCGGCACTCTGCACAAGCCCGCGTCCAAACCGGGCGAGACGGGCGAGAAGAAGGCGCCCAAGAAGCAGGTCAAGCAGGTTGTCTGGCGCGACGAGAGCGCGAAGAAGCGCGTCATCAAGACGCGCGGCGGCGAGGTCGGAGCGGCGGGCTGGCATGCACGCAAGGACCGCCACGCCAAGACCAAGACCGAAACCGAGACCACTCCGACGCACGGCTTTTCGCTGCCAACCGAGCCGATCGTCCACGAGGTGCTGGTGCCCGAGACCGTCACCGTCGCCAACCTGGCGCAGAAGATGTCGGTCAAGGCCGCCGAGGTCATCAAGACCCTCATGAAGCTCGGCACCATGGTGACGATCAACCAGGTGCTGGACCAGGACACCGCGATGATCGCGGTGGAGGAGATGGGGCACGTCGCCAAGCGAGCCAAGCTGGACGATCCGGAGGCGTTGCTGGCTGACTCGCGCCAGGAGGAAACGGCGGTCGCCGAGGCGCGCGCTCCGGTAGTCACCGTGATGGGTCACGTCGACCACGGCAAGACTTCACTGCTGGATTACATCCGCCGCACGCGAGTGGCGAGCGGCGAGGCCGGGGGCATCACCCAGCACATCGGCGCGTATCACGTGCAGACGCCGCGCGGGATGATCACGTTCCTCGATACGCCGGGCCACGAGGCGTTCACCGCAATGCGTGCGCGCGGCGCCAAGGTAACGGACCTGGTGATCCTGGTCGTCGCGGCTGACGACGGTGTGATGCCGCAGACGATCGAGGCCATCCACCACGCGAAAGCGGCCAAGGTTCCTATCGTGGTCGCAGTGAACAAGATCGACAAGCCCGAAGCGCAGCCCGAGCGCATTCGTCACGAGTTGCTGGTGCACGAGGTCGTGCCGGAGAACCTGGGAGGAGAAACGATATTCGTGGACGTCTCGGCCAAGACCGGCGAAGGCATCGACGGCCTGCTCGAGTCGGTGCTGCTGCAGGCCGAAGTGCTGGAGCTCAAGGCGCCCAAGTCGACGCCAGCGCGGGGCATCGTGATCGAATCCAGGCTCGACAAGGGCCGAGGCCCGGTTGCAACGCTGCTGGTTCAGTCTGGCACCTTGAAGCGTGGCGATATCGTCCTCGCGGGTGCGGTGTTCGGACGCGTGCGCGCCATGCTCGACGAGAGCGGGCACAGCATCCCGGAAGCCGGCCCCTCGATTCCGGTCGAGATCCAGGGCCTATCCGATGTGCCGCAGGCCGGCGAAGAGGTCATGGTGCTGGGCGACGAGCGCCGGGCGCGCGAGATTGCACTGTTCCGGCAAGGCAAGTTCCGCGACGTGAAGCTCGCCAAGCAGCAGGCCGCCAAGCTGGAGGGCATGTTCGACATGGTGGCCGGCGGGAGCAAGACGCTGTCCCTGGTGATCAAGGCCGACGTGCAGGGCTCGCAAGAGGCCTTGGCGCACGCCCTGCAAAAACTCTCGACCGACGAGGTCAGGGTCAACCTGGTGCACGCCGGGGTCGGTGCCATCACCGAATCGGACATCAATCTGGCGCTGGCCTCCAACGCGGTCGTCATCGGCTTCAACACGCGTGCCGACGCGACTGCCAAGAAGCTGATCAGCGCCCACGGCGTGGATGTGCGCTACTACAACATCATCTACGAGGCGGTCGACGAAGTGAAGGCAGCGCTGTCCGGCATGCTCGCGCCCGAGCGGAAGGAGTCGGTCACCGGGCTGGTGGAGGTGCGCCAGGTGTTCCACATCTCGAAGGTCGGGACCGTCGCCGGGTGCTATGTCTTGGAGGGTGTCGTCAAGCGCGGATCCTCAGTGCGTGTGCTGCGCGACAATGTCGTGATCCATACCGGCGAGCTCGACTCTCTCAAGCGCTTCAAGGACGACGTCCGCGAGGTGAAGGCCGGGTTCGAGTGCGGGCTTTCGGTCAGGAGCTTCAGCGACATCAAGATCGGCGATCAGCTGGAGGCCTACGAGGTGGTCGAGGTCGCGCGCACGCTGTAACCGCGGGTCGCGCACCTCTGCGCGCACCACGGCCAGGCCGCGCCCGCTATGCCTCGAACTTTTTCTCGCTCCGCCAGGATCGCCGAGCAGATCCACCGCGATTTGTCGGGTCTGCTGGTGCGCGAGCTGAAAGATCCCCGGGTAGGGCCGGTCACCATCACGGCGGTAGAGGTGACACGCGATTTGTCCCAGGCAACCGTTTACGTGAGCTCGCTCGCGGACGCGGCATCCACTGAGCAGAGCGTGGCGGCCCTGCAACATGCCGGCGGATTTCTGCGCAGCCAGCTGGCGCGCACGCTGCAGGCCAGGAGCGTCCCGCATCTGCATTTCGTCTATGACGCGTCGGTCGAGCGCGGCGCGCGCCTGTCGCACCTCATCGATGAAGCGGCTGCCGAAAGCGTGCCGCCTGGCCAGGGTGCGGAAGAGCATGACGACTGATCGCTCCAGCGACGCAAGCGCCTCGGGGGCGGTCGAGGGAGTCGTTCTGCTGGACAAGGCAGCGGGCATGTCATCCAACGCCGCGCTGCAGTCGGTTCGCCGTCTTTTCGGTGGCGTGAAGGGCGGTCACACCGGGACGCTGGACCCGCTCGCGACCGGACTGCTGCCCGTATGCCTGGGGGCAGCCACCAAGTTCGCTGGCGTCCTGCTGGAGACGGACAAGACGTACGAGGCCGTGGTCGCACTCGGGCTTGCCACCACCACAGGCGATGCCGAGGGAGAAGCGCTGTTTCGCGGGCGCGTCGAGGGATGCCTGGAGCGGATGAGCGAGACACTTGCGGCATTCACCGGTGAGATCGAGCAGTTGCCTCCCATGTTCAGCGCCATCAAGCACCGGGGCCGCGCGCTATACCGTTACGCCCGTGCCGGGCAGTCCGTCGAGCGCCGACCCAGGCGGGTAACGATCCATGCTCTCGACCTGATCGCCGGGCACGGCGAGGAGGTTACGCTCAGGATCCACTGCAGCAAGGGGACGTATATCCGGAGCCTGGCGCACGACATCGGGGAGCGCCTTGGATGTGGCGCTCACGTCTCGGCTCTGCGACGCACGCGTATCGGCGCGTTAGCGGTCGCCCAGGCCCTGGGTCTCGAAGCTCTCGCAGGCCTCCCCGACGTGGATCGGAGGAAACAGGTGCTCCCCGCGGACGTACTGCTCTCGCAACTGCCGGCAGTGGTGCTGGATCAGGGCAGCGCCAACGCCGTGTTGCAAGGGCGGCCGGTGGCGCTCGACGAGCCGCTGGGGGCGGGGTCGGTTCGGCTGTATGCCGAGGACGGCCAGTTTCTAGGGCTCGGGGCGCGCGGCGAGCAGGGGCTTCTCTGCCCCAAGCGGATGCGGGCCCTGCCGCTCGGGGTGCTTTATAGGCCGGCTTGAGCGCCGGGGGGTACAACGTTAGAATGGCGCGTTTTTCCGGAGAGATAGCGGAGAGATAGCAATGTCCATCAGCACCGAACAGAAGGCCCGGATCGTAGGCGATTATCAGCGGGCGAGGGGGGACACGGGTTCGCCCGAGGTCCAGATCGCGTTGTTGACCGCCCGCATCAACGAGCTGACCGAGCATTTCAAGACCCACGTGAAGGATTTCCACTCCCGCCGCGGCCTGCTCCGTCTCGTGTCCCGGCGGCGCAAGCTCCTCGATTACCTGAAGCGTGCCAACACCGACCAGTACCGCAGCCTCCTCGACCGTCTGGGGTTGCGTAAGTAGTGCCGGGGGTTCAGCGTTGCTAACGCGCCCGGCGCACCTCGAGCAGAGTGGATCGGCGCCGCGCCGACACACTCTCCAATTTGGGCCAGTTCCCGCCTCGTCATGATATGGACGTCAATCCCATCACGCCGCTGAGAAAATCCATCCCCTTCGGTCGCCACACCCTCACCCTCGAGACAGGGGAGATTGCCCGCCAAGCGCACGGCGCGGTCATGGCGAACCTGGACGACACCTGTGTTCTGGTGACCGTAGTCGGCAAGCGGGAGGCCAAAGAGGGGCAGGATTTCTTCCCCTTGACGGTCGACTACCAGGAGCGAACTTACGCCGCCGGCAAGATCCCCGGCGGCTTCTTCAAGCGTGAAGGCAGGCCCTCCGAGAAAGAGACCCTGACCTCGCGTCTGATCGACCGGCCTATTCGACCGCTTTTCCCCGACGGCTTCTACAACGAGGTCCAGGTCATCGCCACAGTCGTGTCGTCCAACAACGAGATCGACTCGGACATTCCGGCCATGATCGGCGCTTCGGCAGCGCTGGCGCTGTCCGGTATCCCGTTCAACGGCCCGATCGGGGCGGCACGGGTCGGCTACGTCGACGGCCAGTACGTCCTCAACCCCACCGCTACCGAGCTGAAGACCTCGCGCCTGAACCTCGTCGTCGCGGGCACGCGGCAAGCCGTGCTGATGGTCGAATCGGAAGCGAGCGAGCTCGCGGAGGAGATCATGCTCGGCGCGGTGGTCTACGGCCACGAGCAGATGCAGCCGGTCCTCAACATGATCAACGAGCTCGCTGAGCAGGCCGGCAAGCCGCTGTGGGATTGGGCCGCCCCGGCAAAGGATCAGGGGTTGATCGACAAGGTCACCGCCATCGCCTATGCCGGGCTGCAGGAGGCTTACCGCACGCGCCAGAAGCAGTCGCGCTCCGAGCAGATTGCCGCGCTGCACGCGCAGGTCCTGAAGGAGGTCGTCGAGCAGGTCGCCGAGCCTCCCGACGAGAATCTGGTTCGAACGATTTTCGGCGACCTCGAGGCCAAGATCGTCCGTGGCCAGATCTTGAGCGGAGATCCCCGCATCGACGGGCGGGATACGCGCACCGTGCGCCCGATCTCGATCCGCACGGGAGTGCTGCCGCGAGCGCACGGCTCCGCTCTGTTCACGCGCGGGGAGACGCAGGCGCTCGCGGTAGCGACGCTCGGCACTGCACGCGACGAGCAGATCATAGACGCCCTGCAGGGCGAGTACACCGAACGATTCATGCTCCACTACAACATGCCGCCGTACGCGACCGGCGAAACCGGCCGCGTAGGCAGCCCCAAGCGACGCGAGATTGGCCATGGCCGCCTGGCCAAGCGTGCGCTGGCCGCAATGCTGCCCAGCGCCGAGGAGTTCGGCTATTCGATGCGCGTCGTGTCCGAGGTCACCGAATCGAACGGCTCCAGCTCGATGGCCACGGTATGCGGCGGTTGCCTGGCGCTGATGGATGCCGGCGTGCCGGTCAAAGCGCACGTGGCCGGCATCGCCATGGGTCTGATCAAAGAAGGCAACCGCTTCGCGGTGCTGTCGGATATCCTGGGCGACGAAGATCATTTGGGCGACATGGACTTCAAGGTCGCCGGCACCGAGCGCGGCGTCACGGCGCTGCAGATGGACATCAAGATTCAGGGCATCACCAAGGAGATCATGCAGGTTGCGCTGAATCAGGCGCGCGAAGGGCGTATACAGATTCTGTCTCTGATGAAGCAGGCGCTCGAGAGCGCGCGGCCGGAGATCTCGGTCTACGCGCCGCGCATGATCGTGATCAAGATCAAGCCGGAGAAGATCCGCGACGTGATCGGCAAGGGTGGCGCCGTGATCCGCGCCATCACCGAAGAGACCGGCACCACCATCGATATCGCCGAGGACGGCACCGTTACTATCGCCTGCGTGAGCTCCGACGGCGGGCTCGCCGCCAAGAAGCGCATCGAGGAGATCACTGCCGAGGTGGAAGTGGGGCGCGTCTACGAGGGCACCGTGCTCAAGCTTCTCGACTTCGGCGCGATCGTCAGCGTCCTGCCCGGCAAGGACGGCTTGCTGCACATCTCGCAGATCGCCGAAGAGCGGGTGAAGAACGTGTCCGACCACCTCAAGGAGGGCCAGTCGGTGCGGGTGAAAGTGCTGGAGGCGGACGAGAAAGGGCGGTTGCGGCTGTCGATGAAGGCGGTGGCGGCGGAGAGCGCACACTAGAACCTATCTCATCATCATCGTTCCCCGCGAAGCCCACCGCATGGTGGGCTTCGTCTTTCTCAGTCCGGCCTACATCGGGACTTGCATGAAGGGGAACACGTACGCCTGCAAAGTCACGAGCAGACCGAC
>DATJZQ010000205.1:0-2932 GCA_035499005.1 Burkholderiales bacterium
TGCCGCGCGAACGCATCGAGCGGCTGGAGAAAACCGCTGCTCCCGCGATCGGCGCGGAGCAGTCACCCGCCGCAGCCGCAGCACAGCCGGACGCGGCCGCCGCGAGCGAAAAGAAAGATCTGTTTCGAATGTGGTGGGACCAGTACCTCCTGTACGAGGTCTACCAGCCGGTCACCGTGAACGTTCCCTTCACCGAGGAACGCAAGGTCGAAGAGGAGATCAGCGTCTCCGGGCGCGCGGGGCTCAAGCTGTCGCTGGATGCGGCAGGCTTCTACAGCACCAACCGCGAAGAGCAAATTGGCGGAGGTACTGCGGTCCGCACGTTTCGGCTGTATACGGACGGGCACTTCGGCAAGGGGCCCGATCCCACCCTCTACAAGCTCGAGTTCGGCAGCGTCGGCGGCAGCTTCTACATGACGTCGGGCTGGCTGCGCTGGCAGGGCGTGGACTACGTGCATAACGTGCAGGCCGGCTACGAAACAGTCCCGCAGACGCTGGAGAACATCTACGCCTTCCAGGCTCTCACCTTCATGGAAGCGTCGTCCATGTCTCTGGCATTTTCTCCCGGCAATCGCCTCGGGGTCGAGGTGGACCGCACCTTCGCGGACCAGCGCATCTACGGTTCGCTGGGCCTGTATTCGGTCGGCTCGGAGCCCGGCTTGAACGGTGGCACGGTTACACAGACACTCCTGTATCCGGCACTGCGCGTCACCGGGCTGCCGGTCTACGCGGACCGCGGCAAGGACGACGTCACGCTGCTCCACCTCGGCATGAGCATCGGCTACCAGTTCGCCAAGGACTCGCAATTCGAGTTCCGCTCCCGGCCCGAGAGCTTCATCGCCCCTTACCTGGTCGACACGGGAGAGGTGAATGGCGATGGCGCGGGGCTCCTGGGTCTGGAATCGATCTACAAGAAAGGGCCTCTGACTGTAACCGGCGAGGTGGCTTTTCAAAGCCTCATCAACGACGCTCGCAATCAGTTCTGGGGCGGATACGTCTCGGCCAGCTGGTTTCTCACCGGCGAGGAACGCGGCTACGACAGGAGCTCGGCATCGGTCGCCTCGGTGCTCCTGCCTAATCGCGAGTTCTCGTGGAAGAACTGGACTGCCGGTGCTTGGGAGATAGCCGCGCGCTGGTCCTACGTCGACCTCACTTCCGGCTCGGTGAACGGCGGCCGGATGAACATCGCGATGCTCGGGCTGAACTGGTACTGGAACCGCTATCTGCGCTGGATGTTCAACACCGGCTACGCCAACGTCACCGGCGGGCCGTCGCCTGGAGACCTGTACATCTTCCAGGCGCGGCTGCAGATGACGTTTTGAGTGGGAGTCCCGACCTTGACCCTCCCCCGCTGCCTGCGGGGGAGGCAGGAAAAATCACCTTTACATGCTGGTCGCTGCGAGCCAGCCGCCGATCATGCCTTCGTAGCGCTCGCGCAGCACGACCACCGGCTTCGCGCAGTCGCCCGGCACCGAGACTTTCGCCGAGACCTTTGCATCGCCGGTCTTGCTCAACGGCACGACGTCGGTCTGAGCCGCCACCTTGCCGCCGCACACGACAGCCGCGGCGACGCCGTCCACGCCATCCGGTGTCCCGTTGGCATCACCCACGGAAGTGTCGTTCAACACCAGGCCCTTTACCTGTACCTCGAGTTGACCGTCCTTCTTCAGCTCCGCCTCACCCGAGGCGAGCTTCCACACTTTGCCGCACGAGGGCACGTCGCCGATCGCGACCTTGGTGGGGCACGCGACCATTTTTGATTTGAGCTCGATGCCCATCATTTTCTCCATCTCCGCACACCCGGCGCCGAGGGCGGCGATGGTCAGCGTTGCTGCGATTGCTTTATGCATACGGTCTCCTTTGTTCAGACGATACGGATTGCTCTTGACAAATGCTGACGGTGCAACATCGCACGGAACCGTCCGCGCTCATATTTGCGCGCGTAGCATACACAGGTTCATATGACATTTTCTTGATGCTGATCAGATCGCGCCGGCTGAAGCTTGCGCGAATGGGCATCGATACAGTAGCGATGCTAGCTCGCAGCAAGCAGAAGATAGGCAACCTAGACGGGAAGCGATCAGCGCTCGTCGCGGGGCTGTGTCTGCTTGCGATCCTGGCGGGCCGCACCGACGCCGAGCAGGACGGGAGCGATTCCGCAGAAGGCGAGATGCTGCTCACGGATAGCATGGGACGCGCTGTCAGAATGCCTGCCGCCAGCGTCTCGCGGGGGTTGCACCCGTCATCGACCGTCGGATTGAAGTACCAGACACCAGCCACGCACAAGGGCGTCAAATCGGGCAGCGAGGTGCGCGAGAGACTCGACTCGATGCACGAAGGCGTGCCAGCGTTCGAGCTTTTCCCCGTGGTCCCGGTGCGCTTGATGCCCTATCTGTACAACGTGGACGAGTTCGGCAACACGGCGCTCAATCCAGGAGCCCTCCTCAACATCGCGCCGCTCGAGCGCGAAGTGCAGGGAGCCAAGTACTGGCTGTCGAACCACGGTTTCCGCTATACGCTCCAGCAGACCTTCGGCTACGCTGGCATGACCGACGCGATACAGGGCAGCAGCAATCTGGGCAACTACAATCTCAACCTGCCGATGAAATGGAGCGTATTCGATGCGCGCGGCGCCGGCACTGCGGGCTGGATCAGCGCCCAGATCGAATACCAGACCGCAATCGGCACCTCGGGGCCGACGCAGACGGCGCAGACGAATGTTGGCGCTGTCACTAATCCGACCGGGGCCTGGCTTACGCGCAGCGGCTTCCAGGTGCCGGAGCTGGCCTGGCAGCAATCCTTCGACGCCGGTCATGTCGTGGCGCTTGCCGGCGTGATCAATCAAGCCAACTACCTCGACACCAATGCGTACGCCAACAACGGCAGCGGCCAATTCATCAACTCGGCGCTGATCGACAGCATGGTGCTGCCG
>DATJZQ010000206.1:0-2998 GCA_035499005.1 Burkholderiales bacterium
AGCACGTAGCGGTTGAGGTGATCGATCTTTGCCTTGAGCGCTTTCAGCACGCGCGACGGATTCTCGCCCTGGCGCATCAGCACCACGCCCGTCACCACGTCATCGTCGGCGTCCTGGCCCACGATGCCCTGCCGCGGGACGGCCCCGACGTTGACCTCCGCGATGTGCTTGACCATGACAGGCGTGCCGTTGCGTGACGCGACTACCACGTCGCCGATCTCCGAGGCATCGCGGAACATGCCGATGCCGCGGATGAGATACTGCTGCCGCCCCTGCTCGACGTAGCTGCCGCCGGCATTGGCGTTGCCGTTGGACAGCGCCTGGAACAGCTGCTGCAGCGTCACGCGGTACAGCTTCATGCGCGCGAGATCGGGATTCACCTCGTACTGCTTGATCAGGCCGCCCATCGTGACGATGTCGGCCACCCCGGGAACCTGTTTGAGCTGGCGCTCCACCGTCCAATCTTCGATGGTACGCAGCTGCATCGGGCTCAAACCGTCTCCGCGTAAACGATAGCGGTAGACCTCGCCGATGGCGGTGGAGAGCGGTGCCAGCGACGGCGTAACGCCGTTGGGCAGATCCGCGTCGCGCAGCCGCTCGGCAACCTGCTGACGTGCGAAGTACGGCGTGGCACGGTCGTCGAACGTCAGGATCAGATACGACAGGCCGAACTGGGTGTGCGAGAACATGCGGACGGCATTGGGCAATCCCGCCAGGGCCACTTCCAACGGAATGGTCACCTGCTTCTCCACCTCTTCCGCGGCGCGTCCCGGGTAGAGCGTGATGACGGTAACCTGGGTGTCGGAGACGTCGGGGAACGCCTCGATCGGCAGTTGCAGGAACGCCGCGATGCCGGCGCCCACGAACAGCAGAGTTCCGAGCAGGACGAACAACGGCTGCCGCAGGCAAAAGGAGACGACCGCCCTGATCATGCGCTCAGCGCTTCGGCCTTCGGCGGCGCTTGCTCAGCCGCCGCCCTCGCTCGCCACCAGCTGCTGAAGGAGAAGTGAACCACCCGTTACGACGCGCTGCCCGGCCGCGAGCCCCGAGCGGACCGCAACATGCCCATCGACTTCGCCGGCACGGCTCACCTCGGTGCGCTGATAGTGGCCGTGTCCCTCGTCGATGAACACGAAGTGCCGATCACCTACCAGGAACACGGCCTGCGGGGGCACGAGCACACCGGTCCCCGAGGCGTCGGTAATTTCCGCGGTGACGAACATTTCGCCTTTCAGCTCCCGGCCCGCGTTCGCCACCGAGGCGCGCACCTTGATCATGCGGGAGCTGGGGTCGATGTAGTCCGACACCGACTCGATGCGCGCCGGGAATGCGTGGTCCGGGTAGGCCGGCGTGCGCAGGCTGATGGTCAGACCGGAGCGGAGGAAACGCAGGTCGCGCTCCGTGGCGTCGAGCAGCGCCCACAGCCGCGCGGGATCGGTGATGACGAACAGCGGCGGCACGTTGGCGGTGATCTGGTCGGGCCGCACCTCCTGACCCGGGTTGAGGTTCTTCTCCACTACAACCCCCGCAACCGGCGCACGCAGCGGGTAGAGCTGGTCGACGCTGTCACCCCCGCCATAGAGGTTCTTGCGCGCCTTCACGCGCTCGAGCTCCGCGCGTGCACGCTCGAAGTCGGCCTCTGCCGCGTGCAGATCCTTCTCGGCCGCGACGCCGTTGGCGGCGAGATCGCGCAGGCGCTCCACGTTCTTCTGCGCGACCGCGAAGTCGGCGGCCGCCCGGCTCGCTTCTGCTTGAGTCTGTCCGAAATCCGGGGATGCGATGCTCGCCAGCGTCTGGCCGGCTGCGACCCGCTCACCCACCCTCGCGCGGATGGCCTGGATGCGTCCCGCGAAGGGGGAAAACACGCGTACCGTGCGGTCCTCGTCCCAGGTCAGCCTCCCGGTGAGGTTGTGGGTGATGGGTTTGGTGACCTCGACTGCCTGGCTGGCAAACGCGGCGAGCTGCGGGCTGCCGTCAGGGAATACGACGCTTGCGCCCTTCACGACCGGCGCCTGGGTTGCGTCTTCGCGGCTCTTGTCGCTGCAGCCCGCAATCAGGCCGAGCACACCTGCCAGCGCGGCGGCACCGAATCCAGCGCGCACGAGGGCCAGTGGTCGAGACATGTTCCGCACGCTAGGCCGAGGATCGCTCATGATCCCGCCGCGTCCGCTCCGGTCGCCGCTTGCCAGGCCGCCAGCGCCTTCGCATAGTCGGCCTGCGCCGCCGCAGCGTCCAACCGCGTGGCATACCATGTGCGCCGGGCATCGAGCAGATCTGTGACGCCCACAGCCCCGCGCTTGTAGGCGTACTCGGCCGCATCGGCCGCGCGTTGCGCCTCCTTGAGCAGCGAGTCGCTGTACCGCTGCACGCGTTCCTGGGCAGACTCCAGGTCTGCGCGTGCGCGTGCGATATCCGCGCGCGCCAGCGCGCGGGTGCGCTCGAGATCTTCCTCCGCAGAGTTGACCACCACTTCGGCTTTCTTGATCTCCCCTTCGAATTGGTAGAAGAGGAACAGCGGTACGCTGACGCTGACGCCGAAGGTGTTGTTGCTGATCTGCGTGGGAAAGTGATCGTATCCCACCCCCACGGTGACGTCGCGGGTGCGCGCCGCACGCGCAAGGTCGCGGTTCTTGCGAGCCGCCTCCAGGCGCTGGCGAGCGGCGCGCACATCGGCGCGCTGATCGAGAAGATCGTCGATGCTCTTCGGCGCCGTAACGCCAGCGGGGGCGGGCCAATCCTGCTCAGCACGGATGGCAGCCGCGCTCTTCTCCAGTCCAAGGAAATAGGCGAGCACGAGCTGCGCCTTTTCGCGATCGGCTCGAGTCTGACGCACGTCGTTCTCGGCCCGCAGCGCGTCCACTCGCAGGCGCGACAGATCCGAAGAGGCAATGTCTCCGGCCTTGAGGCGCAGCTCGGCCGCGTCGACACTGCGGCGGAAAAGCACCTGCGTCTCCTCGCTCACGCGCACGCGCTCCTGCGTCAGCAGCAGGTCGTAGAA
>DATJZQ010000207.1:0-24415 GCA_035499005.1 Burkholderiales bacterium
GGCAGCGCGAGCGCGCTCGCGCTGTTGCTGCATCTCCGCCTCGAAGCCGGCGAAGTCGACCTGGATGCCGCGCTCCCGAGCGATGTCCGCCGTCAGGTCAACGGGAAACCCGTACGTGTCGTACAGCTTGAACAGCGTCTCGCCGTCCAGCATGCGGTCTTCGCGGTGCAGCGCACCCTCCAGCACCTGCATGCCGTGCTCCAGCGTCTCGGCAAAACGCTCCTCTTCCTGCTTGAGCACTGCGCTCACGCGCCCTTGGGCAGCCGGCAGTTCGGGATAGGCGTCGCCCATGACCTTCGACAGGTCCGGCACCAGCTTGTGGAAGAAAGGCTGCGTCTGACCCAGCTTATAACCGTGGCGGATCGCGCGGCGGATGATCCGGCGCAGCACGTAGCCACGACCCTCGTTGCCCGGGATCACGCCGTCGACAACGAGGAAGCTGCAGGCACGGATGTGGTCGGCGATGACCTTGAGCGAATTGCTGGCGAGGTCCTTGGCTCCGGTAACACGCGCGGCCGCCGCGATCAGGTCTCGGAACAGATCGATGTCGTAGTTGCTGTGCACGCCTTGCAGCACGGCGGCGACGCGCTCCAATCCCATCCCGGTATCCACCGACGGCTTGGGGAGCGGGTGCAGCACGCCCGCCTCGTCGCGGTTGAACTGCATGAACACCAGGTTCCAGATCTCGATGTAGCGGTCGCCTTCGGCATCCGGGGAGCCCGGCGGTCCGCCTTCGATACCCGGCCCATGGTCCCAGAACACCTCCGTGCACGGGCCGCACGGGCCGGTATCGCCCATCTGCCAGAAGTTGTCGCTCTGGTACTTCGACCCGCCCGGCTTGTCTCCGATGCGGGCAATGCGCTCGCGCGGAACCTGGATGTCGCGCGTCCAAACGTCATATGCTTCATCGTCGGTCTGGTACACCGTGATCCACATGCGGTCCGGATCCAGGCGATACTCCTTCGTGAGCAGCTCCCACGCGAAGCGGATCGCGTCGCGCTTGAAGTAGTCGCCGAAGCTGAAGTTGCCCAGCATTTCGAAGAAGGTGTGATGACGCGCCGTGTAGCCGACGTTCTCCAGGTCGTTGTGCTTACCGCCGGCGCGAACACAGCGTTGTGCCGTCGTAGCGCGCACATAGGGTCGCTTGTCCAGGCCCAGGAACACGTCCTTGAACTGCACCATGCCAGCGTTGGTGAACAGCAGCGTCGGATCGTTGGCGGGCACGAGCGGGCTGGACGGCACGATGGTGTGCCCGTTGCGCTCGAAGTACTTCAGGAACCGCGTCCGGATCTCGCTGCTCTTCATCTTGTCCCGCATCTGATCGTCATGCCTCGAACTCGCCGCCCAGCACCTGCCGGATCACCTCGTAATCGAACCCGCGCTGTTCCAGAAAGCGCGCCTGGCGCGCCCGCTCCCGCAGGCTGCCCGCCGGTTTGCCAAAGCGCTTGAGCCACGCTGCGCGGGCGCTCGCCAGCTCGGTCCCCCTTGCGCGGCGGCTCGCCCGCGCCACAACCTCTGGAGCCACTCCCCTTTCGGTCAGCTCGTGCGCCACCCTGCGGCTTCCGAAGCGGCCAGCCGCAGCCCGCAATCGCTGGTCCGCCACGCGCTGATCCGACAACCAGCCGCGCGCCTGCAGCTCGTCGAGCAACGCTTCGATGTCGCCTGGAGCGGCAGGCGCGAGCTTGCGCGCCAGCTCCTGCCGCGAGTGGTCGCGGCGGGAGAGCAGCCTCAACGCCCGCGCGCGCAGCACGGATGGGCCCTCGGCCAGCCTGCCGCGCCCGCCTCTCACTGTGTACCGGGACGGGAAGTCTTGGCGCGGGTTGCAGCGGGCGGCGGCGTGCTACTCCTCCTCGGCCATGGCCGGCACGTCCTCGCTCACACCGGCGTTAGCTCGAATCTTGGCTTCGATCTCACCCGCAACATCCGTGTGCTCCTTGAGAAAATCGCGGGCGTTGTCTTTGCCTTGGCCGATGCGATCGCCGCCGTAGCTGTACCAGGCCCCGGATTTCTCGATCACCTTGTGCAGCACGCCAAGATCGACCATCTCGCCCTCGCGCGAGATGCCCTCGCCGTAGAGGATGTCGAAATCGGCTGCCCTGAACGGCGGGGCGACTTTATTCTTGACCACTTTGACGCGGGTCTCGGCGCCGATCACCTCGTCGCCTTTCTTGATGGAACCGATGCGGCGGATGTCGAGTCGCACCGAGGCGTAGAACTTCAGCGCGTTGCCCCCCGTGGTGGTCTCCGGATTGCCGAACATCACCCCGATCTTCATGCGGATCTGATTGATGAAGACCACGAGCGTGTTGGAGCGCTTGATGTTGGCGGTGAGCTTGCGCAGCGCCTGCGACATCAGGCGCGCCTGCAAGCCCATCTGCGGCTCGCCCATCTCGCCTTCGATCTCGGCCTTGGGCGTCAGCGCGGCGACCGAGTCGATCACGACCACGTCGACCGAGCCCGAGCGCACCAGCATGTCCGCGATCTCGAGAGCCTGCTCGCCGTTGTCCGGTTGCGAGATCAGCAGCTCGTCTACTTTGACGCCCAGCTTGCGCGCGTACTGGGCGTCGAGCGCATGCTCCGCGTCGATGAAGGCAGCGGTGCCGCCCTGCTTCTGCATCTGAGCGATCACCGACAGCGTGAGCGTGGTCTTGCCTGAGGACTCCGGCCCGTAGATCTCGACGACGCGTCCGCGGGGCAGCCCGCCGACGCCGAGCGCCAGGTCGAGGCCGAGCGAGCCGGTCGACACGACCTGGATGTCGCGCGAGACCTCGTGCTCGCCCAGGCGCATGATCGAGCCTTTGCCGAACTGCTTCTCGATCTGAGTCAGCGCGGCCTGCAGAGCCTTGCGCTTGTTGTCGTCCATGATGTTGGCGATGTCCTTTTCGATAAGCATCGTATTCTCCCATAAAGAAAAAAGCGGAGGGGCGGAAGCCGGCGGCGGTCAGCCGGCGCGGCGGTAGCCCTGCCCCGTGGCGATGTTGGACCGGCGAGTGGCTCGCTGCGTGAGCCCGCGCAGGAAGATCGGGTCGATGCGGGCGGCCGCGGCGCCGAGACTCAAGTGCCGTTTTCGCTGCCCGCGCAAGTCAACCGGATCAGGCCTTCGAGCGCCTCGATGACGGCGGAGCGCCGCACCGCCTCGCGATCACCGGGGAAATGCCGTGTGACCGAGAGCGACTCGTGGCCGCGTACGCCCCAACCCAGGCAGACCATGCCGACCGGCTTGGCGTGAGTGCCCCCGGTTGGCCCGGCTACGCCCGAGACCGAGACCGCTACGTCGCCAGGGCTATGCGCAAGCGCGCCGGCCACCATCTCGCGCACGGTGGGTTCCGAAACCGCGCCATGCTGCTTGAGCGTCGCCGGCTGCACTCCGAGCATCTCCTGCTTGGCGAGGTCGGTGTAGGTCACGAAGCCGCGTTCGAACCACGCCGAGCTGCCTGCCACCATCGTCACCGCTTCGGCGACCCAGCCGCCGGTGCACGATTCCGCGGTGATGAGCATCCAGCCCCGCGCCTTGAGGCACTGCCCGGCCCGTACGGCAAGGTCAAACAGTTGGGAGTCCAAGCCAATCTCCTACCGCGGGCGCCAGCAGCTTGATGAGCGCGAGGCAGATCAAAGTGATGAACGCCGCGACCAGGTCGTCGATCATGACGCCGAAGCCGCCGCGAAAGCGCGATTCGATGTAACGGATCGGGCCGGGCTTCAGAACATCGAACAGGCGGAACAGCAGGAAGGCGAGCGCTAGCCACACCAGCGACGGTGGTGTGAAGAACAGCACCAGCAGAAACGCCACGACCTCGTCCCACACCATCGCCTGGTGATCCGGCACGCCGAGATCCCTGCCAGTGCGGTCGCACACCCAGACGCCAGCCAGAAACATGAACCCGATGACGATCAGGAAAGCGGTAGGATCGAGGCGCGGAGCGAGCAGCCAGAAGATCGGCAGCGCGAGCAGCGTGCCGAAAGTGCCGGGCGCGACCGGTGCGAGCCCTGCGCCGAAGCCGAGCGCGACAAAATGATAAGGGTGGGCGAGCAGGAAGCGCAGGTTGGGGCGCGCCGTGAACCTAGCGGAAATGATCAAACCCGCTCTCCGACAAGTTGATGCGCGCGCCGGCGCGGTCCAGCACAGAGACCCCGGAGCCCGGCCCGATGCGCCCCACGCGCGTCAGCTGAACATCCAGCCGGGCCGCCAAGTCCTGCAGCTGCTTGTTCGCGCCGGCTGGGGCCGTGTACGCAAGCTCGTAGTCGTCGCCTCCGCTCAGTGCACAGCGTTGCATCAACGGGTGTTGGCGGTAGCGTTCCGCTACCAGGGACAGCGGCACCGATTCCCACTCGATGAGCGCGTGCACGCGAGAGGCTTCTGCAATGTGCCCGACGTCAGCAGCGAAGCCATCGGACACGTCGATGGCGCCGGTGGCCAGGCCGAGCAGCCTCTGCCCCAGGGCCACGCGCGGCTGCGGCTGATTCAACCGCTGCAGAACGTAGGCGCGATCCGTTCCACCCAGGTCGAACTCGCCACGCAGGCAAGCAAGCGCGAGCGCAGCATCTCCCAGAAAGCCCGATACCCAGAGCTCGTCTCCGGCACGCGCCCCGGAGCGGCGCAATGCCTGTCCCGCGGGCACCTCGCCCATAATCTGCACGCAGATGGCGAGCGGCCCGCGCGTCGTGTCGCCGCCGATGAGATCGACGTCATAGTCGCGCGCAAGATCGAGGAACCCGCTCGCAAACCCCTCCAGCCAGCGTTCGTCCGCCTCCGGCAGCGCGAGGGAGAGAGTCGCCCAGCGCGGGCGCGCACCCATGGCCGCCATGTCCGACAGGTTTACCGCCATGGACTTGTAGCCTATGTCGTAGGGTTCGGTATCGTCGGGGAAGTGGCGGCCGGCGACCAGCATATCGGTGGAGACCGCCAGTTCCATCCCTTCCGTAACCGCGATCAGCGCAGCGTCGTCGCCGCCGGCCAGCACGGTGTGACCAGTGGGCGGGCTGAAGTAGCGGCGGATGATCTCGAATTCGTTCAAGTTCGGGCTAACCGCAGAGATGCCCCCTCACCCCAACCCTCTCCCGCAAGGGGAGAGGGAGATCTTGTTTCTGCGTTTCCGCGGTTCAGGGGTTCTGCTTGAGGTGCTGCATCAGCGCCTGGTACTCGTCTTCCTTCATAGTGAAGCTGTGCTCGGCATTCGGAAACTCGCCCTTGCGCACGTCTTCCTGAAAGTCGGTCAGCGCTTTGCTGATGTGCTCCCAGCAATTAGCGTAGCGCTTCACGAACTTCGGCGTAAACCGATCGAACAGTCCGACCATGTCGTGCAGAACGAGGTTTTGACCGTCGCAGTGCGGGCCGGCGCCGATGCCGATGGTGGGGATGCGCAGGCGCTCGGTGATGAGCTGTGCCACGCGGTCGGGGATCGCCTCCAGCACGATGGCGAAGCAGCCGGCTTTCTCCATAGACAGCGCATCCTTGAGCAGCTGCGCTCCGGCGGCGGCGTCCTTGCCTTGCACCTTGAAGCCGCCCAGCTTCGAAACGAGCTGCGGGGTCAAGCCGATGTGGCCCATGACCGGAATGCCGGACCGGATGACCGCCGCAGCCGTTTCGGCGAAATCTTCGCCGCCTTCGATCTTCACCACGTCGGTGCCGCCTTCCTTCAGCATGCGCATCGAGTTGTTGATCGCGTCCGCGGTGGACGCGTGGTACGCGCCAAGCGGCAGATCGCCGACCACGATCGCGCGCTTCACCGCGCGGGTGATGGCCTTGGCGTGATGGATCATCTCGTCCATCGTCACCGGCACGGTGCCGGAATAGCCCAGCGCCGTCATCCCGAGCGAGTCGCCGACCAGGATGCAGTCGATGCCGGAGCGGTCGACCAGCTGCGCGGTGGGATAGTCCACCGCCGTGACCTGAAAGATCTTCTCGCCGCGCTCGACCTTCGCCTGCAGGTCGAAGATGGTTTGCTTCTTCACCGCTTCAGCCATCTGTGCCTCCTCCCATGACTAAACCCGTTTAACCGCAGAGACGCAGAGAGCGCAGAGCAAACAACATCTATTGCTGTCCTCTGCGTCCTGTGCGCCTCCGCGGTTCAAGCCTTTCTGGTTTCCGTTGGCCGGACCTGACCCGCGAGCTTGTCCAGCACGCCGTTTACGTACTTGTGGCCGTCGGTGCCACCGTAGATCCTGGTGAGCTCGACCGCTTCGTTGATCGCCACGCGGTACGGCACCTCCGGAACGTGCATCAGCTCATAGGCCGCGAGCAGAAGCGCTGCGTGCTCGATCGGGCTCAGCTGCTGCACGGGGCGGTCCAGAAACGGCTGCAGCGCTGCACCCAGATCTGCGCCGTGAGCGATGACCCCGCGCGTCAGCCGCTCGAAGTACTGCGTGTCGGCGCGCGCGTAGTCCTTCTCCTCCGCTGCCTGGCGGCACAGAGCGTCGGCCCCATTCCCGCTCAACAGCCATTGGTACAGCACTTGTAACGCAATCTCGCGCGAGCGCCGGCGTCTGCTCCGATGGGCAGGCTGGCTGCTCGGCGATGCGACCTCAGCGCCGCTCATCGAGCTGCCGCAGCAGATTCGCCATCTCGAGCGCGACGCGCGCGACCTCCGCGCCTTTGACGCTCATGCGTGCCAGCGCCTGATCGTCGTCGTCGGTGGTCAGGATGCCGTTGGCGATCGGGATCCCGCTCTCCACCTGCAGCGCCGCAACTCCGGCGGCCGATTCCCTGGCCACCACCTCGAAGTGAAAAGTTTCGCCCCGAATCACCGCACCGAGCGCAACGAACGCGTCGAAGCGCCCGCTCGCCGCCATCTTGCGCAGGGCAACCGGCACCTCCAGGGCGCCAGGTACTGTCACGAGAAGCATGTCCTCGGCGCGCACGCCATGCCTGCGCAACTCCGCGGTGCACGCGCCGAGCAGCCCTTCGGAGGCGTCGATGTTGAAGCGGCTCATGACGATGCCCACTCGCAGTCCACGACCGTCGAGGCGCGGCTCCAGCTCCAGGATGTCGTCGTATCGGGCCACACTATTTCTCCCGCTTGCGTCCGGCGAGCGACGTCACGCTGCCGCTCGCGCGCGAGCGCTCGGGCAGCAGGTAGCCGCTCACCTCGAGATCGAACCCGGCCATGCTCGGCATCTTGCGCGGCATGGCCATCAGCTTCATCTTGGTGACGCCGAGATCCTTGAGGATCTGTGCGCCGATGCCATAGGTGCGCAGATCCACCTTGGGGGGCGCGGCCAGCTCCGACTGCATGGCTTCGAAGCGCGACAGCAACGCCGCTCCAGTTTCGGCCCGATGCAGGAGGACGATGACGCCGCTGTCAGCGCTCGCGATGGTACGCATCGCATCGTTCAAGTTCCAGGAGTGCGTGTGGCTCGCGGCGTCAAGCAGGTCCAGCACAGAGAGCGGCTCGTGCACGCGCACGAGGATCTCCTTGCCCGGCGTCACCTCTCCCTTCACCAGCGCGAGATGTACCTCGCTCGCGGTATGGTCGGAATAAGCGACTGCGCGGAAGCGCCCGTACGGCGTATCCACTGGGCGCTCTGCGGCGCGCATTACCAGCGACTCGGTGCGGCTACGGTAGTGAATGAGGTCGGCGATGGTCCCCACTTTGAGCCCATGCCGATCGGCAAATTCCAGCAGGTCGGGCAGGCGCGCCATTTCGCCGTCGTCCCGCAGCACCTCGCAGATGACGGCAGCCGGAATCAGTCCCGCGAGCTGCGCCAGGTCGCAGCCGGCCTCGGTGTGTCCGGCACGCACCAGCACGCCGCCGGTCTGCGCCATCAGCGGAAAGATATGCCCCGGCTGCACGATGTCCTCCGGGCGCGCGTCGCGTTTGACGGCCGCCTGCGCCGTGCGCGCGCGGTCGGCCGCAGAGATGCCGGTCGTAACGCCGCGCGCGGCCTCGATCGATACCGTGAAATTGGTCCCGAGCTGTGAGCGGTTGTTGGCGACCATCAGCGGCAGGTTAAGCTGGCGGCAGCGCTCTTCGGTGAGCGTGAGGCAGATGAGCCCGCGTCCATGCTTGGCCATGAAGTTGATGGCCTCGGCCGTGACGAACTCGGCTGCCATGAGCAGATCGCCCTCGTTCTCGCGATCCTCCTCGTCCACCAGCACGACCATGCGGCCGGCCTCAATCTCGGCGATGATCTCCGTGGTGCTGCTGATGGTCATGACTCGATCTCCTCGGCGGGCTGATACCCGCAAACAGCTAGGTAGCGCGCTGCGCGCACACCCATTGTAACCATACGGGGCGCCCGCAGCCGCACTCCCCTCTCCCTCCGGGAGAGGGGCCGGGGTGAGGGCAGAGGTGCGTTGGCCGATTTGGCGGAGGCGGGCCGTAGCAGATATGATGGGACGAAGGTTCCGAGCTCGCCGTGAAGAAACCGATGAGATTGCCGCGCGAACGATTCGACTATTCACCCATCGTCGAGCGCGCTCCAGCGAAGCTGCCGGGCGGTGCGCGCATTGCGGTCTGGACCATCGTCAACATCGAGGAATGGAACATCGAGGCCCCGATGCCTCGTACCGTGCTTCCGACGCCCGCCGGCGCAAGCGTGATCCCCGACGTCCCCAACTGGTCCTGGCACGAGTATGGGATGCGCGTCGGGTTCTGGCGGCTCAAGGCCGCGCTGGACCGGCACGACATCAAAGCCACGATGGCGCTCAACGCGTCGGTGTGCGTGTCCTATCCGCAGGTAGCAAAGCGGGCGCTGCTCGCGGGTTGGGAGTTCATGGGGCATGGCTATATGCAGCGGCCCCTGCATCTGGAGCAGGACCAGCGCGCAGTCATCCGCAGATCGATTCAGACGATCCGCGAGTTCACCGGCAAGCCGCCGCGCGGGTGGCTCGGGCCCGGTCTCGTCGAGACCTGGGATACCCTGGACCTCCTGGCGGAGGAAGGCATCGAGTACGTCTCGGACTGGGTGAACGACGAGCAGCCGTATGAGATCAAGACGACCTCACGCCCGCTGGTGCTCGTGCCCTACACGGTCGAACTCAACGATATTCCGATGATGATGGTCCAGCACCATCGGGCTCCGGAGCTGTTCGACCGCGCGCGCGATCAGTTCGACCGTCTCTACGACGAAGGGCAAGAGTCCGCGCGGATCATGGCCATCGCGGTCCACCCGTACATCAGCGGCGTGCCGCACCGGATCAAGTACTTCGAGGCGATCTACGCGTACATGAAAGAAAGGCCCGGTGTGCTGTTCTGGACGGGTGAGCAAATCCTGGACTGGTATCGCAGCATCTCGGGCAAGTAGCGCGGGGCACAGCGTTAGCGCGCACTCGGCGCGTGTCTTTTTCAGTTTCCTGACACTGTTTGGCAAAGGTTGGCTTCGGGCAGCGATGTGTCTACCTTAGGCTGGCGCGACACGCGGGAATCCATCGCGCTATTTGCTTTGGGAGCCGTCGATGCAGCAAGCAACCCATTCTTCGGACGAGCGCCGTCAATCACAGCGAATCCGGCTCAGCGCTCCGGCCGTGCTGCACGTAGAGGGACGAAGCATAGCCGCGCATCTGGAAAACGTTTCGCGAGGCGGCGCATTCCTTCGTCTGGAAGAAGAAGTCGCTCCCGACCAGGGCCTATCCTGGCTGAGTATCCCATTCGGGCGAGATCCAGAAGAGTTCATTGTGGGCCTCTTCAGAATTGTCCATGCCGCGCGCGCGTTCATGAGAGTTGAGTGGGAGGAGCGGCTTGCGCCGGAAGACTGGATCAAGCTGCGGCAGCTCAGGGAACGGCAGTTCGGAACGCTGACCGTGGTGCAAAACAAGCCGCTCCCAATGTTGATCTGGCCCAACGCTCGGTCCAAGCGCGGCCCGGCCTTGGAGTAAAGGATAGTAAGAGGCGAGGCGCGCTCAACAGAAAGGCCGGAGCCGAGCTTCCGGAGACGGATGGGGACCTACTTGGACTCGTTTAGAAGCCGCTCCAGGTAGCGCGCGAGCAGATCCACCTCGATATTGACCAGCGCGCCCTTGCTCAGCCCGCCAAGGTTCGTCACCTCGAGCGTGTGCGGGATGAGGTTCACCTCGAAGCGCTCGCCGTCCACCCGGTTCACGGTCAGGCTCACGCCCTGGACCGCCACCGAGCCCTTGCGCGCGACGTATTTCGCCAGCTCCCCGGGTAGGCGGATCTCGAGCAAGCGATTGTCTCCTGCTGCTTCGCTGCGGGTCACCTCGCCGCGGCCGTCCACGTGACCGCTAACCAGGTGGCCCCCAAGACGGTCCGACAGGCGGAGCGCTTTTTCGAGGTTCACTTTGGCGCCGGCTTCGAATCCGGAGGTACAGGCCAGCGTCTCGTGTGAGATGTCGACGTGCAGTGCATCCCGCTTCAGCTCGACAACTGTGAGGCAACAGCCGTTGACCGCGATGCTGTCACCGACCTTCACGTCAGACAGATTCAACGCGGCACAGTCGATCACCGCATGCACACCACCGCGGCCCGGCAGCACCGCGCGGATTTGGCCTACTGCCTCAATGATTCCGGTGAACATCTCAATCGAAACGGGTAAGCCTGGCGATCACGCGCAGATCGGCGTCGAAGCGGCGCACGTCGCGGATAGTCAATTCGATCCTCTGGTCGAGCGCAGTCAGCTCGCCCAAATCGAACATACCGCGCGCACTGTCTCCCAGCAAGTGCGGCGCGAGATAGACGATGAGCTCGTCCACGACGCCAGTGCGGATCAACGCTCCGTTGAGGCGGCTGCCCGACTCGACCAGCACTTCGTTCAGCTCGCGGCGCGCGAGCTCACGCATGAGCGCGCCCAGGTCGACTTTGCCTTCCGCGTTCGGCAGCCACAGCACCTCGGCGCCCAGCTCTTCGAGCCGCCGCACCTTGTCGCGCTCGCTGTGCGCGCTGGCGATCAGCACGTTCCCTCCTTCCAGGATATGCGCATCGAGCGGGATGGCCAGCCCGCGGTCGATCACGATACGCAGCGGCTGACGCGGGGTTTTGATCTCCCGCACGGTGAGGCGCGGATTGTCCGCGAGCAGCGTGCCGATTCCGACCATCACGGCGCATGAGCGCGCGCGCCAGCGGTGGCCGTCGCGCCGGGCGGCCTCTCCAGTAATCCACTGGCTCTGGCCGTTGGCCAGCGCGGTCCTGCCGTCGAGGCTGGCCGCGGTCTTGACGCGCAGCCACGGGCGCTGGCGAGTCATGCGCGAGACGAACCCGACATTGAGCTCGCGCGCCTCCTCCTCGCACAGCCCCGTTTCGACTGCGATGCCCGCGGCGCGCAAACGCTGCAGTCCCTGGCCGGCCACCAGCGGATTCGGGTCGCGCATCGCGGCGACGACCCGCCCAACGCCTGCCTGCACCAGCGCGTCGGCACAGGGCGGGGTGCGCCCGTGATGGCTGCACGGCTCCAGCGAGACGTAGACCGTCGCGCCGCGCGCGCGCTCACCCGCGCGCTGCAGGGCGCGGACCTCGGCGTGCGGTTCGCCGGCTCGCTCGTGATAGCCCTCACCCACGATCTCGCCATGCTGCACGATGACGCTGCCCACGCGGGGGTTGGGTGTGGTCGCATACAGACCGCGCTCGGCCAGGCGCAACGCGCGGACCATGTAGGCGTGGTCGGCGGGAGAAAACACTCGTGAATCGTGACTCGCGTTTCGCTATTCGTGACCCGTAATCCGTGCTCGCAGTTGGTTACGAGTCACGGCTTTGCACGAGTCACGAATCACGGTTTCTTGCGCCGCGTGCCCGGCTTGGCGACTTCCTTGAGCACGTCGCGAAAATCGGCCACGTCCTGGAAGTCCTTGTAGACAGACGCGAAGCGGATATACGCCACCTTGTCCAGCTTGTACAGCTCGCGCATGACCATTTCACCGACGCGCCGGGAAGGAATCTCGCGTTCGCCCAGACTGAGCAGCTTCTGGGTGATGCGCTCGACGGCAGCATCGACGTACTCGGTCGGCACCGGACGCTTGTGCAGAGCGCGCATGAACCCCGTGCGCACTTTCTCCTCGTCGTATTCTTCGCGCGTGCCGTTGGTCTTGACCACCTGTGGAATGCGCAGCTCGACCGTCTCGTAGGTGGTGAAGCGCTTGTCGCAGGCCGGGCAGCGGCGGCGGCGCCGAATGCGGTCGCCCTCCTCGCTGGCGCGCGAGTCCACCACCTGGCTGTCGTCCGCTCCGCAGAAGGGGCACTTCATCAGAATCGTGACTCGCGATTCGTGATCCGTGACCGGGGAACAGCACGAATCACCGCATACGCACTCAGGCGGGAGCGAGCTCGCCGGCGTAGATCGGAAACCGCCGGCACAGCGCAGTGACTTCGCCGGCTACCCGTGCGACCACCTTGTCGTCGCTGGGCGCGTCGAGCACGTCGGCAATCAAATGGCCAAGCTGCTCCGTCTCCGCCTGGCCAAAGCCGCGCGTGGTGATGGCGGGCGATCCGAGGCGGATGCCGCTGGTGACGAAGGGTTTCTGCGGGTCGTTAGGAATGGCGTTCTTGTTGACGGTGATGTGCGAACGCCCCAGCACGCTCTCGGCGTCCTTGCCGGTGAGCTTCTTGGCGCGCAGGTCGACCAGGAACATGTGACTCTGGGTGCCGCCCGACACGATGCGCAGCCCTCGGGTCTGCAGCGTCTTGGCCAGCACGCGGGCGTTGTCCAGCACGAGCTGCTGGTAACGCTTGAACTCCGGAGCCATGGCTTCCTTGAGCGCCAGCGCCTTGGCCGCGATCACGTGCATCAGCGGGCCGCCCTGCCCACCCGGGAAGATCGAGGCGTTGAGCTGCTTCTCGTGTTCCGCCTGCGACAGGATAAGGCCCCCGCGAGGGCCGCGCAGCGTTTTGTGGGTGGTGCTCGTGACGAAATGCGCGTGCCCGATCGGGCTGGGGTACAGGCCCACCGCCACCAGGCCAGCGTAGTGGGCCATATCCGCCATCAGCTGTGCGCCGCTGCCGTCCGCTGCCTCCCGGAAGCGCTTCCAGTCGATCGCCAGCGAGTAGGCGGAGGCGCCCGCGATGATGAGCTTCGGCTTGTGCAGACGCGCCAACTCCTCGACCTGCGCGTAGTCGATGACCTCGTCCGCATCCAGGCCATAACTCACCACTTTGTATAGCCTGCCGCTGAAGTTGACCGGCGAACCGTGGGTGAGATGGCCGCCGTGCGCGAGCGACATGCCCAGGATGGTATCGCCGGGGTTCAGCGCAGCGCTGTACACGGCCTGATTGGCCTGGCTGCCGGAATGCGGCTGGACGTTGGCGTACTCGCAGCGGAACAGCTGCTTGGCACGATCGATTGCCAGCTGCTCGGCGATATCGACGTACTCGCAGCCGCCGTAATAGCGCTTGCCCGGGTAGCCCTCGGCGTACTTGTTGGTGAGGACCGAACCCTGGGCCTCGAGCACCATCGGGCTGGCGTAGTTTTCCGAGGCGATCAGCTCGACGTGGTCGTCCTGACGGCGTCTTTCCGCCGTCATTGCGCGCCACAGCTCGGGATCGAATGCGGCGATAGAGTCGTGGGAGCCGTACATGAAGGGACTAGATTTTACCTGAAGGGGCCGGAGCGCGCCCCCAACACGGGCCCAATGCCTCCCCACTGGCACATGGCTGTCATGATTACGCCCGACGCGATCGGCTTCCTGGCTGGCGCGAACGATCTGTCGGCTCAGCTCCTGGCGGCGACGCTGCCCCAGGAGCGCGCCAAGTCTGCGCCGCGGCTGATCGTGGGGCAGCGGATCGACGCAGCGCTGGTGCTGCTGTTCGCGGCGCTCCTGTGGGTGGTGATCATCGACATGCTGCGGGTGTCGCTGCGCTTCGTGCGAGGACGTCCTGTGCTGCCGCTGGCCGCGCACCCTGGCGCTGGGCTCGCACGGCCTGGATGCTGTGTTGCGCCAGGCCTCGCTCGACTGCCCGTTCCTCACCACTTATAGACTGACCCGGCGTCGTCGCAGATCGCCACCCAGCCGCCGTCCTTCGCAGCGGACGGCGCGGCGATCAGCTTGGCGCCGCGGCGCACCAGCTCCTGCGCCTTCTGCGTCACCACCTGCTCGGTGGGCCCCTTGATCATGAGCTGCATGCCGAGCTTGACCACCTTGACCTCGCGGCTCAGGTCGTCCGGGTCCTCGCAGGTGACCATCCAGTTATTGCCGATCGGCTCCACTTTGGAGAGCTGCTTCGCTCCCTTGGCGACGAGGGCCCGCGCCGCTGCCTCGACCTGCGCCTTGTCCGACCCGCTGATGACGATGTTGGCGCCCATCTTGACGCTCTTGACCGGATCCACGCGACCTCCTCAAGTGCACGCTATGCCAACGGCTTCATGCTAGCGCATTCGCGCACGGCCGCGCCACCCCGCTGCGCCTCTGGACGTAAGGTTAGTTACAATCGCGCGGCCGTCTCTATGCCGAACGCCGCACCCATCCGCTACACCATCGTTCCGAAATCCCCGGAAGCCCATGTCTTCGAGGTGACCTGCACCGTCGATGACCCTGACCCGAACGGGCAGGGCTTCGCGCTGCCGGCCTGGGCGCCAGGCAGTTATCTCATCCGCGACTTCGCGCGCAACGTAGTAGCCGCCGAGGCGCGCAGCGGGCGCCGCCCCGTGCCGGTCGGAAAGATCGACAAGCACACCTGGGTCGCCGCGCCGGCACGCGGCCCGCTCACTCTGACGCTGCAGGTCTACGCGTGGGACCTGTCCGTGCGCGCGGCGCACCTCGACGCGTCGCATGGCTTCTTCAACGGGCCAAGCGTGTTCGTGCGCGCTCTGGGCAAGGAAACACGCGCGTGCGAGGTCGATATTCGGGCGCCCCGCGGATTGCGCTACCGCGGCTGGCGGGTGGCCACGACGATGCGGCGCAGGCGCGCACCGGTGCACGGCTTCGGCCTGTACCGCGCGGCGAGCTACGACGAATTGATCGACCACCCCGTGGAGATGGGTCCGTTCACCCTCGCGCGCTTCGAGGCGCGCGGTGTTCCCCATGACATCGCCATCAGCGGCCGCCACGACGCCGACGTTGAACGCCTGCGCGGCGATCTGCGCCGGCTTTGCGAGTCGCACATCGCACTGTTTGGCCCGCCGGCGCCGATGCGGCGCTATCTGTTTCTGGTGACCGCGGCGAGTGAAGGCTATGGTGGCCTCGAGCACCGCGACTCCACTGCCCTTCTGTGCTCGCGCGAGGACCTGCCGCGCGCCGGCATGCGCGAGGCTTCGGAGGCCTATCGCGTCTTCCTCGGCCTGTGCAGCCACGAGTACTTCCATACCTGGAACGTCAAGCGCATCAAGCCGGCCGCGTTCACCCCTTACGATCTCGGCCGCGAGAACTACACCCGGCTGCTGTGGGCTTTCGAGGGCATCACCAGCTACTACGACGACCTGCAGCTCGCTCGCGCTGGGCTGGTCTCGGAATCGGACTACCTCGAGATTCTGGGGCGCAACATCACCAGCCTGTTGCGCACGGCGGGCCGCATGAAGCAGACTGTAGAGCAGGCCAGCTTCGACGCCTGGATCAAGTACTACCGCCCGGACGAGAACAGCCCGAACACGCAGGTAAGCTACTACCTGAAGGGCAGCCTCATCGCACTATGCCTGGATCTCACGATCCGCGGCCGCACGCGCGGGCGCAGCTCCCTGGACGATGTGTTGCGCGCGCTGTGGAACGAATACGGCAAGACCGGGCTCGGCGTTCCTGAGGACGGCATCGAGCGGCTTGCCGAGCGCGTAGCGGGCATCCCGCTGCGGACGTTCTTCGACCGCGCACTGCGCTCGACCGAGGAGTTGCCGCTGAGGCGCCTGCTGGCGAGCGTCGGGATCGACATGCAGCTGCGCCCGGCCGAATCGGCGACGGACAAGGGCGGTAAGCCTGCGATCATTCCGCCACGTGAGCTCGCCTCCCGGGTAACGCTCGGAGCGCGGGTCATCGATGACGCAGCGGGAGCGCGTCTCTCGCATGTGCTGGACGGTGGCGCGGCTCAAGCGGCCGGGCTGTCCGCCGGCGATGTGCTGGTCGCGATCGACGGCTTCAAGGTGAGCGCCGCGAATCTCGACCGGCGGCTCGCCCGCTACCGGCCGGGAGACGTTACCACCCTGCACGCATTTCGAAGCGATCAGCTGGTCGAATTCACGATCGCGATGCGCGCTGGCGCGCTCGATACTTGTACACTCGCAGTTATGACTTCCGATCGCGCGGCCGCGAAGCGCCGCCGCGCCTGGCTCCAGCTACGAGGCTGAAGTGAACCCATTGGGCGACCCAAGCCAACTGCGCGTCAACTACGACGATGTCGCGGCGGCCGCGGAGCGGCTGTCGGGGCGCGCGCGGCGCACGCCGGCGCTCACCTCGCGCCACGTGGATCGCCGCACGGGGGCACAGGTCTTCTTCAAGTGCGAGAACTTTCAACGCGCGGGCGCGTTCAAGTTCCGGGGCGCGTTCAACGCCCTGTCACGGTTGGATCAGGAGGCGCGGCAGCGCGGAGTGCTCGCCTATTCCTCCGGCAATCACGCGCAAGCCGTGGCGCTGGCCGGCCAGCTGCTGGGCGTCCCCGCGCTGATCGTGATGCCGCAGGACGCACCGCCGGTCAAGCTCGACGCCACGCGCGGCTACGGCGCCGAGATCGTGCTGTACGACAAGCACGCTACCGTACGCGAGGAGCTGGCAGCCAGGATCGCCAAAGAGCGCGGGCTAGCTGTCATACCGCCGTACGACCACCCGGATATCGTGGCGGGCCAGGGGACGGCCGCGAAGGAGCTGATCGAAGAGGTCGGACGCCTCGATTACCTGTTCGTGTGCGTGGGTGGGGGCGGCCTTATCTCCGGCTGCGCCATTGCGGCGGACGCGCTCTCGCCCGGCTGCCAGGTCATCGGCGTGGAGCCCGAGGCAGGTGATGACGCGACGCGCTCGTTCCATACCAGGACGCTGCAGACCTGCCACAACCCAGACACCATCGCGGATGGCGCGCGCACGCCCTACCTGGGCGCAGTCAACTTTCCTCTGGTTCTGCGCTACGTCCACGACATGGTGACCGTGAGCGACGCACAGCTCATCTCGACGATGCTGTTCCTGTGGGAGCGGATGAAGATCGTGGTCGAGCCCACCGGCGCGCTGGGTGCCGCCGGTTTGTTCGAGCGCAAGGTCGAGGTGCCGTGCGGCTCGAGGGTGGGCGTAATCCTGTCGGGCGGGAATGTGGACGTGCGCCAGCTCTGCGGCTGGCTGAAGTGCGACGCTTGACGCTCGCGACGGCGAGCTGCCCTACTCCTTGCTTCCGGCCAGGCCGGAGAGCTGGATCTCACCCAGCTGGTCGAACGGAATGCTGGTTCCGTCGGTGCGGTACAACTTGCCCTTGACGCGATAGCGCAGCTTGTCGGGGCCGCCCTGCGTCAACTGCGACAGCTGCGCCAGGACGCCGGACAAGCTGCTGACTGCGTTGACGTCCAGAACAGCTTCTCCGAATTTGGGCACCGTAACCGATTGCTGCCCGACGCCCTTGGCGAAGGCCTTGTCGTTCAGCTCGATCTGGCACGCGACCCCATCCAGAGGGATGTCGAAGTTGTTCGGATTCTGCACGCGCAGCTTGACCTGAAACTGCTGCTCGAGTATGCCCATCTGCCCAGGCGTGATGTCGGACAGCGTCACGTCCAGCGGTTCCATCTTTGGCGTCGTGGCGCAGCCGGCGAGCAGCGCAAAAACCAGGACTCCAGGCAGCAATCTCATCACCCACCTCCTTACTCCTAGCGCACCAGCCCCTGCCGGCGCAGCTCCTCGCGCAGACGACTTAGCTCTTCGCGCAGACGCCGGATGTCGGCATGCAGCTCGCGCCGGAGCTGCGCTTCTTCGTCGTTGATCAGCTGCGCCATGTCCTGCTTCACATCTTGAACGTCGCGGTGCATCTGCCGGCGCATGAGCTTTTCGTCCTCGCCGACGAAGAAAGCCGCGATGCTGGCCGTGACCAGGGAGAACATCGTGAGACCCACGAGGACGATGAGCACTGCGAACAGGCGCGACGCGGTGTTGGTCGGAACGATATCGCCGTAGCCCACCGTCGCGCCGGTGGTGAACGCAAGCCACAACCCTTCCGCGAAGCTGTGCACGCTGGGCTCGAGCCAGTAGAAGCCGGCTCCGGCCAGCAGGAACGCGACGATCGCCAAACCCAGCACATAGGGCAGGCCGCCCGGGCTGAACAAACCGCGCAGCGGCGCGGCCGCGCGCGTGAGAAGCATTGCTACCGTTGCAAGCCGCAGCAGCCGGGCGAGCGCGACCCACTCGCTGTCGGCGCCCGCCAGCGCCAACCCGGCGCACAGCACGATCAACACGTCGAGCCAGTTATTGGCGAGGTAGCGCAGCTTGTGGCTGGAGACCCGAACCATCCAGCTGAGCTCCGCGGCAAAAGCGAGGAAGATGACCCATTCCAGCACGCGACCGGCCGCGTGCAGCCGCGAGTCCTCGGAAATTTCCGTGCCATAGATCGACAAGACCGACGCGAGGGCTATTGCGATCATCACGCCGTGCAGCCGGCGCTCCCACAGATGGGCGCGCGCGTTGTCTCCCGGTGGCGGCCCGCCCATGCCCAGGATTCGACGCACCGCGTGCGTGGCCATCACTGCCCCGCTATGGTCATGCGGTCGACCAGGATCGAGCCGCACTGGCGCGAGCCGCGAACCACCACATCCGTGCCAACCGCAACGATGCCTCGGAACATGTCCTTGAGATCGCCGGCGATGGTGATCTCCTGCACCGGATAGGCGATCTCCCCACCTTCCACCCAAAACCCCGCCGCGCCTCGCGAGTAGTCGCCCGTGACCTGGTTCACGCCCATGCCGAGCAGCTCGGTCACGAGCAAGCCTCGGCCCATTTTCTTCAGCAAACGCGCGAAGTCCTCACCCGTGCTGTCCAGGATGAGGTTGTGGTTGCCGCCGGCGTTGCCGGTCGAAGCCATGCCCAGCTTGCGCGCCGCGTAGCTGCCGAGAAAATAACCCTGCAACACGCCATGCTGGACGATGTCGCGGCGGCGGGTGGCGACGCCCTCGTCGTCGAAGGGGCTGCTCGCGAGGCCTCGCTTGAGATCGGGGACGTCGTGTATCCGTACCGGCGCCGAGAACACCTGCTGGCCCAGGCTGTCGAGCAGGAAGGAAGCCTTGCGGTAGAGGCTGCCGCCGCTGACGGCGCCCACGAAATGGCCCAGCAGGCCGGAGGCGACGGGGGCTTCGAACAGGACCGGCACCTGCGTGGTGGCGAGCTTGCGTGCGCCGAGGCGACGTATGCAGCGCTGGCCCGCGCGCCTGCCAACCTCGACGGCATCCTCGAGCTCCGTGTGTGTGCGCGCAACGCTGTACCAGTCGTCGCGCTGCATGGCGTCGCCCGCGCCCGCGATCACCGAGCACATGATCGTGTGGCGCGAGCCAGGGTAGCCGGACAGAAACCCGAGCGTGTTTCCGTAAGCGAAGTGCGACTGCTGAGTCGAAACCGAGGCTCCTTCGGAGTTCGTGATGCGCGGATCCACGGCGAGCGCCGCCGCCTCACACTCTCGCGCAAGCGCGATGGCGCCGTCCACCGACAGCTGCCACGGATGATAAAGGTCCAGGTTGGCAATATCGCGCGCGAGCAGTGCCTCGTCGGCCAATCCGGCGGCCTCGTCGACGGCGGTGAAGCGGGCGATCGACAGCGCCGCCTCTACCGTCTCGCGGACGGCGTTGCGCCCGAAATCCGAGGTGCTGGCGTGCCCGCGCTGGCGGCCGATGTAAACGGTGACACCAACGCCTTTGTCGCGGTTGTACTCGATCGTCTCGGGCTCGCCGCGTCGTACTGTCACACCGTGCCCAAAGCCCTCGCTCACTTCCGTCTCGGCAGCGCTCGCGCCCTTGGCGCGGGCGTGATCGAGCACATCCTGCGCGATCTGCCGCAGCTCGTCGAGGCTGTGGGAAAACTCGCTGTCTGACACGGGGCGATGGCTGGTGGATGCTGTTCCGAGGACGCGGTGCGTAGCGCCGCCGCGCATTGGTATGATACCAGCGATGACACGCTCGACCGAACGCAGTGCGACGAAGGCGCCCGTCGATCCGCCTGGGATCAGCAGAACCCAACGCAAGCGCGAAAGCCTGGCTCTGCAGAATCTGGGCAAGGAGCTCACCCTGCTCACCCCTGCGCAGCTCGCACGCCTTGAGCTGCCTGAGTCGCTGCTCGAAGCCGTGCTCGAGGCCCGGAGCATCAGCAAGTTCGGGGCGCTGCGGCGTCAGCTTCGGTATATCGGCCGATTGATGCACGAGGTGGACAGCGCCACCATCCTCGCCAACCTGAGTGCACTCAAGGCCGGACCACGCAGCGCCAGCGTGCATCTGCACCGGCTCGAGCGCTGGCGCGCCCGGCTCATGCAGGAGGACAGTGCGCTGGGCGAGTTGACACGCAGCTACCCTGGCTGCGACGAGGCAAAGCTGCGCACGCTGGTGCTCGAAGCACAGCGCGAGCAGGCGCAGGGCAAACCACCGCACAGTTTCCGTGCGCTGCTGCGCGAGCTGCGGCTGATCGTAACGGCGGAAACGTCGCAAGAGAGCTGATTCACACCGTGCGCTGCTGCCGCTAGAATCGCCTCTACATGGACACGCATGAGCTCAAGATCGGGCTGCTATCGATCAGCGACCGCGCTTCGCGCGGCGTCTATCGCGACGAGGGTATCCCGGCCTTGGAGGAGTGGTTTGGGCGCGCGCTCACTACACCTTGGAGCACAGTCACGCGCCTGATTCCGGACGAGCGGGCGCAGATCGAGACGACGCTCAAGGAGCTGACGGATGCTGAGCGCTGTCATCTGGTGCTGACCACGGGCGGCACCGGTCCGGCGCCGCGCGACGTGACGCCCGAGGCGACGCTGGCGGTCGCCGACAGGGTCATGCCGGGCTTCGGCGAGCAGATGCGGCAGATCAGCCTGCACTATGTGCCCACGGCGATTCTGTCGCGGCAGGTGGCCGTCGTTCGCGCGCAGACGCTGATCATCAACCTGCCGGGTCAGCCCAAGTCGATTCGCGAGACGCTCGAAGGAGTGAAGGGGGCTGACGGCAAGGTGCTGGTGCACGGCATTTTCTCCGCCGTTCCTTACTGCATCGATCTGATCGGCGGACCCTACATCGAGACCGACGAATCGGTGGTGAAGAGCTTCCGGCCCAAGTCCGCCGTCCGAGCTCCGCCAACCTGACACACGAGAGCGCAGCGCCGATTCACGTGCTGCGCCTGCGGGCGCGATCCTTGCGTTTACGCCCCTGGCGTGTTTGCTCGAGCTTCGCCCACAAACCATGGCCGCAGCACTGCTCCCCACCATCGAGACTGAAACTGGACCGCAGCCGGCCTACAGCGTGATCTGGATGCACGGCCTGGGCGCGGACGGCAACGATTTCGTTCCCATCGTCCCCGAGCTGAGGTTGAACGGACTGGCGGTCCGCTTCATCTTTCCCCACGCGCCGCTGCGCCCGGTCACCATCAACGGCGGCTACGTCATGCGTGCGTGGTACGACATCGGCTACCAGGACTTGTCGCTCAAGGAGGACGAGAACGGCGTGCGCGAGTCGCAGCTGGCGGTGGATCAGTTGATCGCCCGCGAAATTGGCCGCGGCCTGCCGGCCCGGCGCGTCGTTCTTGCGGGATTCTCTCAGGGTGGCGCGATTGCCCTGCACTGCGGCCTGCGCTACCCGAAACGCCTCGCAGGCGTAATCGCTTTGTCGACCTATCTGCCGCTGCCCGACAAAGTCGAAGCCGAGCTGAGCGATGCCAACCGCGACCTCCCTATCCTGATGTGTCACGGCACCAAAGACCCGGTCGTGCCGCCCAGGCTGGCGCAAGCCTCGTGCAGCCGGCTGCTGACGCTCGGCTTCCCGGTGGAGTGGCACGAGTACGACATGCCACACTCGGTGTGCCCCGAGGAGATCGATATGATCGGTGAGTGGTTGAAGAGGCTCGCCCGCGGCTGAATCAGGGGCGGCACGGGCACAGCGGTCTCAGGCGGCGCGTTGCATCACGCGAAACTTCGCCATGTCGAAATCCTGCCCGCCCTCCACCAGCTGCTTGGGCACGAGCAGGTAGTCGCGCTCGTAGGCGCGCATCTGAAAGCTCTGGCGCGGCGAGAAGCTGCCCAGACGCATCAGCAGACTCAGCTCGCCGCGGCCGCTGCTGTCGGCTGCGCTAGACGGAAGCAATAGCGCGTCTTCACCCGACTGCGCGTTGCGTCCGCCCACCGGATATAGCTTGACGCGAGCCCCGCCCTTCGCCAGCGTCTCGATGCCAACATAGCACTGCTGGCCGGTGGCGCTGTTGATACGCCGCACGATACCCACACCCCAGGCGGCACCTTCCTCCAGCTTGATCCCGAGCAGCGCTCCCACCTTGAGCCAGTCGCCTTTGGTCTGTGTTATGACAGCGCCATAGCCGCCTTCGCTTTCGTTTTCCACCGTCCAGGTCTCGATGCTCTCGGAGAAGGTGAGGTCGGTAGACTCGCCCGAAATGATCGCCACGATGTCTTCGAAGTCGTGCACCACGTGCAGGCGCACAAAGGAACGGCGCCGCTCCTGAGCGCGGGCCGGTGGCATCGGCGCCCAGTAGCGCGCGAGGTGATGCAGGACGTCCGTCACCAGACTGGACTCGTAATTGCCGCCCAGGTTCATGTCCGACGGGATGGCGCCGCTGTTCGCGATCGCCGAGATCAGTTTCGCTGCTGCCTCACAGCCGGTGCCGGGCCCGAAGTAGCGCATCGTCGGCTCGCTCGCAGCCTGCCCGAGGAGGCGCGCAGGCGGCCGTGCGACCGCGAGATCCACGTAATAGTGGCAGCCCTTGCCACGCTCGGCGCTCAGCACGAAGTGCGCACATAGATCGGCGACGATCCGCTCAGCCACTTCTACTTTTCGCGGCAGCAGGCTGTCGGTTGCAGACATGCTCAGCATCAGCGCCTTGAGGTACTCGCGCTGGACGGTGGACTCTGGCCCCATGCCCGCATACACGACGCAGCTTTTATCAGCGAAGCGACCCTTCTCCGCCTGTGCGTACAGAGTCCCGAGGCGCCCCCACAGTGTCGGATCGACCGGTGCATAGCGCAGCAATGCCCACTTCAGCTCGAGGGCGAGCGCACGAATCGCGCGACAGGCAAGTACCGGCGTGAGCGGCTTGAGGGTGCCCGAGCCCGATGCGCCGGAAAGGACCTGAGTGAGGCAGTACTCGTACGCCGCACCGAGCTGGCGACAGAGCTCGACCTGGCTGTTCCAGATGCGCAGCTCCTGGAATCGCTGCCGCCGATTGCCGCCGGCGAGAAATTCCTGCGCGAGTTTGCGCTGGTGGGGCCGGGCGACCGCGTCGAGCTGTTCGACGATCTCGTACGCGCGCAGCGGTTTGAGGCCTTCAGCGGTGCGGGTGGCGTCCAGCCAGAAGCTCACCTCCTCGAGCAGCTTGAACGAGTCCGCCGCTGGCAGCTCGGCGAGGAAGTGCTTGGCTGCCTTGTCATCCGCCATGGGATGATCCGATTTGTTCTTATTCCATCCGAGCATGCTCATCCCTCGCATTTTGTGGCCGGGCCGAGCCTGGGTCCTGCTCGGGCATAGGCCAGTGGGGGCGCGGCAATCCACCTGGAATAGTGGTCCGTCGGGTCCTGCCAGCAAGTTTTGTTCCTCTGGGCCGGTGGTGTCGATCTTGCTCTGCGGTCATGGTTTGCTAGCTTTCGGGACTTGTTTGGTCCCCTCTTTCAACCTTCAGGAGCTTTAGCCATGAACAAGGCGGTTACATTCATCGTGCTGGGGGCCCTCGGTCTCAACCCCTGGAGCGGGGCAGCCGGAGCGGACGAAAGGGCCGAGATCGCGGCAGGTGTCGCATCCTGCGTCAACGCGGCGATGGCCCAAGGCCACCGCACCGAAGCCTTCTCGGTAGCCTACTGCCAGTGCGTCATTCCGAAGATCGTGCGTTCAATGCCGGCAAACCTGCGGCAGTCGGCCACGAAAGAGCAGGCTGAGAGCTTCTCCATGCGCTGGCTCGACCAGAATCCGGTAACGCTGGGCGCGTGCCTCAAGAGCGGAGAGGTCGCGCAGGGAAAGTCGTAGTACCGGAGCTTCATCTGGCTGCGCACCCGCCGTCACGGTGCCTGCTAGCCAGGCGCTGCACGGCGCTTAGATCACGCCCGCAGCGCGAAGCCGGGCGATGTCCTGCTCGGCATGGCCCAGTGCGCGGAGCACCTCCTCGGTGTGCTCTCCGAGGCTGGGGCCTACCCAGCGGGTAGCGCCCGGGGTGTCCGACAGCTTGGGTACGATACCGGGTAGCTTCACGTTTGCGCCATCGGGCAGGCGATGCGTTTCCAGCATGCCACGCGCCTGGAAATGCACATCGCGCACGATGTCGGCGATGTCGTAGATCTTGCCGCTCGGCACCTCGGCGGCGGCAAGCGCCTGGAGCACGTGCTCCAAATCGTGTTGCGCGCACCAGCCACCGATCACCTGATCCAGCTCTTCGGTGCGCGCGACGCGCCCCTCATTGCGCGCCAGG
>DATJZQ010000208.1:0-9415 GCA_035499005.1 Burkholderiales bacterium
GATCATGATCGACTTCCATGGCCGGTGCGCGTCCACCAGCGTCGCCGTTCAGTATATCGACGCGCTCGCAGCTTCTCGCCCGCTGTTCGTGGAGGAGCCAATTCAGCCGGGCGATGCCCCGGCCCTGAAGCAGATCAGCGACAAATCGCGCGTGCCGATCGCGACCGGCGAGCGCCTCGTCGACCGCAGGGAGTTCGACGACCTGTTCCGGCTGCGGGCCATCAACATCGCGCAGCCGGACCTGTGCCATGTAGGCGGCTTCAGCGAGGCGCGCAAGATCGCGGCCATGGCCGATACCGCCGGGGTGGGCATCGCTCCGCACAACCCGCTCGGGCCGCTGGCCGGCGTAGCGGCGCTGCACTTCGATATCGCCACCCCCAACTTCGTCATCCAGGAAGAGATGTCGGGTGCCGTGCCGTGGTACCACGAGATCGTGGACAGCCCGATCCGCGTCCGCGACGGCCACTGGCTGGTCCCCGAGCGCCCTGGGCTTGGTGTCGAAATCAATGAAGCGACCGCGGCCAAGCACCCCTATGAGCCGGAGATTCAGGCGGCGACCCAGGCCGTGCTGGCCGACGGCACCATTGTCGATTGGTGAGAACCCCTGGCGTCGACTGGTAGAACCCTCGGTTTACGCCTTGAAGCCGCCTTCTAGAGACCCGATTTTGGGAGTATGATCCCGCGGCAACGCGTTCCGGACCCCCGGACTTGACAACCTTTCGGCCCTTTCCCGCACTAGACTGTTGGCGGCACCCCGTGTCCCCGATCCCGGGAACGGATCAGGAGTTTCCCCAGTTATGACATTCGACGAGCTCGGCCTGAGCGCCGAGTTGCTCCGCGCCATCTCGGAGCAGGGTTATACCGAACCTACCCCGGTTCAAAGCCAGAGCATTCCGCCCATCCTGCACGGCCAGGACATCATGGCCGGCGCCCAGACCGGCACGGGCAAGACCGCGGCCTTCACGCTGCCCATGCTTCAAAGGCTCAAGCAGCACGCCAACACCAGCGTGTCACCCGCGCGGCATCCGGTGCGCGCGCTGATCATCGCGCCCACGCGCGAGCTGGCGGCGCAAGTGCACGAGAGCATCCGGACCTATGGCAAGCACATCGCGCTGCGCTCGGCGTGCGTGTTCGGCGGCGTCAACATCGACCCGCAGATCGCGGAGCTGCGCGCCGGGGTCGAGATCCTGGTGGCTACACCGGGGCGGCTGCTCGATCACGTGCACCAGCGCACCGTGCACCTCGGACAGGTCGAGATCCTGGTCCTGGACGAAGCGGACCGCATGCTGGACATGGGCTTCATGCCCGACATCAAGCGCATCCTCGCCCTGCTGCCGGCCAAACGGCAAAGCCTGATGTTCTCCGCCACGTTCCCGGAAGACATCAAACGCCTGGCGGCCCAGATGCTGAAGGATCCGGTCCGCGTTCAGGTCGCGCCCAGCAACGCCGTCACGGAGCTGGTCACCCATTCCGCCTTCAAAGTCGATGAGCGCTACAAGCGCGAATTCCTGGAGCGCCTCATCCGCGACCGCGACATGCGCCAGGTGCTCGTCTTCACCCGCACCAAGATCTCCGCCTCGCGGCTGGCGCGCGCGCTACAGCGAGACGGGTTTGCGTGCGCTGCGCTGCACAGCGACAGAACGCAGCAGGAGCGGATGCAGGCCCTGGGGGATTTCAAAGAGGGCAAGCTGCAGCTGCTGGTCGCGACCGATATCGCGGCGCGGGGACTCGACATCGAGCAGCTTCCGCATGTGATCAACTACGAGCTGCCGCACAACCCCGAGGACTACATTCACCGCATCGGGCGCACCGGACGCGCGGGCCAGCCTGGCGAGGCGATTTCACTAGTGGCGCGCGACGAGGAGGACCTGCTGGCGAGCATCGAGCGGCTGCTCAAGACGCGCATTGCGATCAGCGCGGCGGCGCCCGATGTCGCACGCTCGCCACGCCGCAGCAGCACCGAACGCGAGCCGCGCATTCCTGCGCGCCATACGCCGCGCGTCAACGAGGATGCTCATGCGAAGCCTGGGGTCCCCGAGGCGCGTCCCGCGGCTCTGGTGAGCAAGCCGGGCAAGGGAGAGAATCCCGGTCGTAAGCCGGCGCGCGAGGTCGCCGCGCTGCTCCTGCCGCCGGTCGTCGTGAAGCAGGACTAGCGACCCGCGCGAGGCGGCACCTGTTCCAGCGCGGCAAACGATGAAGACATCGATGGGACAGGACACCAGCGCCGACGCCGCGCGCTTCCGCGAGCTCATCGACTTGCCCGAGGAGGACATCGATCTTGGCGAGGCGGCTCTGCTGATCGCCAAGAACGCCGGTCAGGACATCGACGTCGGGCACTATCTCTCGCGCATCGATCAACTCGCGGGGCAGCTAGCCGCGCGCCTGCCGCGCGAGGCCAGCGACACGGACCGCATCCTGGCGCTGAACACGTTTCTGTTCCGCGACCTGGGCTTCGGGCCCAACGCGGAAGACTACTACGACCTGCGCAACAGCTTTCTCAACGAGGTGCTCGAGCGCCGTCTCGGCATCCCGATCAGCCTGTCGGTGCTGTACATGGAAGTCGGCCGGCGCATCGGTTTGCCGCTTCAGGGTGTCAACTTTCCCGGTCATTTCCTGGTGAAGTGCACGCTCGCCGAAGGCAGCGTGATCCTCGATCCGTACGCCCGCGGAATTTCTCTGAGCGTGCAGGAACTGCAGCAGCGGCTGCGCGAAGCGCGCGGGGGCGAGGTGTCGCGCGCCATCCTCGCCGGCATGCTGGTGTCGGCCGGCAAGAAACAGATTCTGGCGCGCATGCTGCGCAACCTGAAAGGGATCTACCTGCGCCGGCACGAGCACGCGCAGGCCCTCTCGGCCAGCGACTGGGTGATCGCGCTGGCCCCCACGGACGCGGTCGAGGTGCGCGACCGCGGGCTCCTCTACCTGCAGCTCGAGTGCTTCCGAGCCGCGCTCGAGGACCTGCAGCGCTACCTGAAGCTCGTGCCCGATGCGGCGGATGCCGACGAAATCCGCACTCGCGTGCTGGAGCTGCGCCACGCCGCTGCGCGGCTCAATTGACGGCGCGTCAGCGCCGTCATACTGGCGTAGGCCAGTATCCAGTGATCCTTGCTCGAAAAGGAGGGGAGAGAGAAAAAATTCTCCCCTCCTCCCTGAGGAGGGGTGCCCACGAAGTGGTGCGGGGTGGAGGACACCATGAGCCCCCGCATCCCAGACTTTGCCAACCGCGTCGGCAAGAACGCACGCCACCTCGCCAAGTGGGCGCGCCGTTCGGGTGTTCAGTGCTACCGCGTCTATGACAGAGACATCCCCGAGTTCGCCTTTGCCCTGGATCTGTATGGCGGGCGCGCTCATCTGCAGGAGTATCAGCGCCGTGCCGCCGTGCCGGAGGATCCAGCGCGGGCGCACTGGCGCGAGGAGGTGCGGCGGGCGGCGGCTGATGCCCTCGGGCTGGCCGCAGAGCGCGTCACGCTGAAGCAGCGCGCGCGGCGGCAGGCGGGCGAGCAACACGGCGGGACGGGGTTGCGTGGACGGGATTTCGTGGTGGAAGAGGGCGGACACCGCTTTCTCGTCAATCTCGAGGCGCATCTCGATACCGGCTTGTTCCTGGATCATCGGACCACGCGCGGCCTGGTGCGGGAGGAGGCGGCCGGGCGGCGTTGCCTCAACCTGTTCTGCTACACGGCCAGCTTCACCGTGTACGCCGCTGCGGGCGGGGCCGCCGGGTCGCTGAGCGTCGACCTGTCCAACACGTATCTCGAGTGGGCGCGGCGCAACTTCCAGCTCAACCGCCTCGACATGTCACGCCACCAGCTGCTGCGCTCCGACGTGCTCCACTGGCTGGTCGAAGCCAATCGCAGCGGCGAGCGCTTCGGCCTGATCGTGCTCGACCCGCCGAGCGCTTCGAAGTCGAAAGCCATGTCGCGCGCATTGGATCTGCAGCGCGACCACGTTGCGCTCATCGCGGATTGCGCGAGCCTGCTCGAGCCGGGCGGTGTGCTGTACTTCGCCACCAACCTGCAGCGCTTTCAGGTGAGTGCCGGTGCCTTCGCCGGGCTGAATGCGGAGGAGATATCGCAGCGCACCGTGCCACCCGACTTTCGCAACCAGCGCATCCACCGCTGCTGGCGCGCAGTGAACGCAGGGCCTAGCGCGTCGTGCTCGCCGCCGAGGGAATCCGCTCCACGCGTCCCTTCACAACCCTGACCCGGTCTCCCGGGCGCAGGCCATCGGCGTTGTCCTGGTCGAACAGGCCAAAGCGCCCATCGTCGAAGCGGATCGTGATCTCGTAGCTGATGTCGATCAGGCGCTGCTGCATCTCGGGACTTCCTACGGCGCCGATCTTGGGTTGCGTCGAGCTGCCAGCGCCCCAGCTCAGGCTGATGGCCGGCCCGATGAGAGGCTTGTCGAAAGGACGCGCGTCCTGATATTGCGGGGAGGTCACGTATACGTCCGGCACACGTCCTTTGCGCTCTGTGCGCACCTCGCGGACGGAGCGCAGCACGCCGCAGTCTGGACAGGTCACCGGAGTGGCGGACTGTGGCGTGGCCTGTGTGGCCTGCCCGGCATCAGCGGCCACCGCCGGGAGCGACCAGGCGAAGGCGGCCAGCGCGGCGGCCGCCGCCAACCAGGCGACCGGGCAGTGCTGCCCGGCGCCCTGAGATCCTGGAGTCATTCCGGAATGCTCTGCAGGTAGTACAGGGCGGTGAGCAAAGTGCTGGGACGCCCAAGCGGCCCGAGCCAGCGGTTGAAAATGGTCTCGATCTCGCCGCTGCGATACAGCGTAGCCAGCGACCGGTCGATCGCGAGACGGAAATCGGGGTCGCCCCGCGCCAGGACGAGCGCATACGGCTCCACCGAGAAATCCTCATCGAGCACCCGGAGGCTGGAGCCGGCCTTGGATGCGAGGCCTTGACCGATCAGCACGAGGCGATCGGACGCGTAACCGTCTACCGCGCCCTGCTGCAGCTTCGCGATGCCTTCCTCGGGAGAGCTGACGGCGACCACGGCGAAGTTGAGCATGCGGCCCTTCATCGCTGCCTGCAGCGCGCCGGCGGTCGTAGTGGTGGGAACGACGGCCACCTTCTTGCCCTGCAGGTCGGCGAGGCGCAGCATGTCGGAGGCGCTTCGCACCAGCACGGTCGCGCCGTCGACGAACGTCATCAGGCTGAAGTCCACTTCCTGCTGACGCGACAAGGTCCAGGTGGTGGTGCCGCATTCGATGTCCACCCTGTGGTCGCGCACCGCAGGGATGCGCTCCTGCAGCGTGAGCGGGACCCACTCGATGCGCAAGCTCGTCAGATTCAGCTGGCGCTGAATGCTGCGTGCCACGTGCTTGCACAGCTCCACCGAGTAGCCTTGCGGCCCCTTGTCGTCCGCGAACGAGAAGGGCGGTGCGTCTCGGAGGTGGCCCAGACGGATCACGCCGTTCTTCTGGATTGTGCTCAACGCGCCGCCGTCGGCGTACGCGGCGGCCAATGGCAGGATCAGGACGAGTGCGAGAGTGAAGCGTGTCATGGCGGAAGTCGAGCGGTTTGAAGGTTGAAGGCGCGATCATACTCCATGGCGAGCGGCTACCGGACCACCGCCAGTCCCAGCCTGAACTGGGACTTCAGGCGTTGATTGTAGGAGAGGAGGCTCTCGCCGTAGCCGTCGAAATACTGCAGCAGCAGGTAGCCGTTCAAGTTGCCGAATGTCAGGCCGGGCAGGGGATAGGTGACGTCCACCTGCGTGCCGAATCCGGCTGAACCCTTACGTCCCCAGATCTTGAATTGCCAGCTGTCGTCCTTGCCATACGCGACCTCCAGTTCTGCGTAGCCACGATAGTCGGCGATATCCGGGTTGTCCGTCGTGTTCAGGTAGGCGAGCAGCTTCGGCGCGAGGGTCCAATGCCAATCGGTGCGCTCGCCGAGAGTGAAGATCGGTTTCACGTAGGCGGTGCTCACGCTGCGCGAGTCGTCGCCGCTGCGGCCATTGGACTCGTGGCCGAAACCGGTTTCGAGCCCCAGGAGCACGCTGCGTCCGCTCGACTCCCAGATCTGCGGGCTGTAGTAGAACAGGCGCGGCTGGTAGCTCGTGTCGTAGAACGGGGACGATGTCTGGTTCACGTTCCAGATGGAAGTTTGCGTATAGCCGAAGTAGAGGCCGTGAAGAAACGGCGTGCGGCGCGCCCACGAAGAATCCTCCGTGAAGAACTGGAGCTTCAGACTCAGCTGGAACTTGGAAGTCGTATCGGAGCTGGTGCCGACGCCGAGCGCGAAGTACATCGGGTCGTAGGCGCTGAGTGCGGAGAAAAAAGGCGGGGAAGCGGCGCTCGCTGTGGTGGTGGCCGGCTCTTGCGCGGCAGCGGTCGAGGGTGCGGCGGCCGCCTGCACTGCGATCATCACGTTGTTCGAGGTAACGTTGCGGACCGTCACGCGCGTTGCGCCCTCGAGCGCGGCGGGCAGGGTACCGGTGTACCGGATTTTGCGGAACGTCTGAGGCGCGAGCTCGATCGCGGCGGCCGGCGGCTTTGGATCGGCGTCGAAGCTGGCGTTGAAAGCCTGGCGCTCGGTGCTGAAGCGCAGATCGAGCTGCGCCGGGATCGAGACTTCCAGCGGCTGCTCTGTCTCGTTGGTGATCATCAGATACACGCTGACCGCCTGTCCCGCCACCGCCGCTTCGCTGGGCGCGAGCAGAATGTATTCAGCACGCGCGCTGTCCGCCGCAAGGGCGAACGCGAGGGCCAAGAACAGGCAGCGCATCGTGGCGGCGCGGGTCATGAATCTGTCTCAACTCAATATTTGGCGCCTTATACCGGTTCGCAGTGGCCCCGACAACCTCGCGGATTCCCGCACTGACGAATTGGATTGCGTTGCGCCCGGCCCTGGCGGTAGGCTTCGGATATGCGCAGGATCCCGGTCGATACTTACGTGCTTCTAACGGTCGCGCTCGCGGCGGCGGGCTGCGCCTCCACGCGTGTCATCAACACGTGGCAGGAACCCAAGTTCTCCGGGCCCAAAGTGACCAGCGTCATGGTCATCGACGTGACCGCGGAGGCGGGGATCCGGCGCACGTTCGAGGACGAGTTCGTGCGCCAACTGAGCGCGAAGGGCGTACGTGCGGTCGCCAGCTACACGCTCATTCCCGACAACGGCGAGGTGCCGAAAGACCAGCTGGCGGACGCCGTCAAGCGCGCGGACGTGCAGGGCGTGATCGTGACGCGCGTCGTGAAGGTCATGGATGTACCCGCCGTCGTCTATTCTGGGCCCTACTACTACCCCGGCGGACCGTATCCCTATGCAGGCGGGCCCGGCTTCTACGGCTACTACTCCTGGGCCTGGGCCGGGTATTACGCTGCGCCCCAGGCGTACACGTACCAGACGGTCATCTCCGAGACCAATCTGTTCGACGCGCAGACCGAGACTCTGATCTGGTCAGGCACGACGCAGAACTATCCGTCGACCAACGTGAAGGCGGGCATCAGCGAGTTCATCACCGTCGTCGTCAAAGCGCTTTCGGCGAGCCAGCTTATTTAGGAGGCTCCTTCGAGTCCGGCGGCTTGTCGTCCAGCTCGAGCTCCTCTTCCTGCTCTTTCAGCGTTTTGCGGCGCGGTGCGTTGGGCTCAGGCGGCGGATTGCCATCGTAGATCTGGTTGCGCCGGATCTGCAGATAGCCGTCGCGCAGGAACGTGTACTTGTCCACGCCCGACGCCTCGATGAATTCGTCGGCACCGAGCAGGCTCGCGCGGTAGCTCACCACGTTGGTGCCGAACACAATCCAGTTGGCGGGCGCCGTAGTGAACAGATAGAACTCCGGATCCATGAAATAGTCGCCGATCCATCCGATCCCATCGCGCGTGGTGCTCGGCCCGAGAAACGGGAGCACCAGATAGGTGCTGTCGGTCCAGCCCCAGACGCCCAAGGTCTGGCCGAAGTCCCTGCGGTGCTTGTCGAGGCCCACGCGCGTCGCCACGTCGAACACGCCGAAGAAGCCGACCGTGCTGTTGATCGCGACTCGGCCCGCATCGTTCGCAGCCTGCCCCATTTTCAGTTGGAGCACATCGTTGATGGCGGTGACGACGTCGCGAAAATTGCCGAAGAAATTGATCACGCCGATCCGCACCGGATCCGGAGTAATCTCCCGGTAGCCCCGCGCCGCGGGCCTGGTGATGGCGTGGTCGACGGTTTCGTTGAACTTGAACACTTCCTTGTTCAACGGTTCCAGGGGGTCCTGCGGATTAGGACCCGATGCGCAGCCCGCGAGCGCAGCGCACACGATGACGAGCGCCGTTAAGCGGCCGGCGCGCAGCAAATGCTTCCCATACGGCGTTTTTGAGAAATGGGCGATTATAGCAATGGGCACCGCCTGACCGTTTGCGATCGGCATGGTCTTGCTTCGGCATAATGCCGCTTCACGGCGACAGCGCGCGGCGCTGGCGGGTAATTATCGACATGGAGGATGAGAAATGGATCTGGGCATTCGTGGCAAGTCGGCCCTGGTGTGCGCGGCGAGCAAGGGGCTGGGGAAGGGGTGCGCGGTCGCGCTCGCGCGCGAGGGCGTGAGCTTGACCCTGGTGGCGCGCGGCGCCGAGGCGCTGAACGAAACCGCCGATCAGCTTCGGCGCGAGAGCGGTGTCAAGGTGTCCACGGTCGCCGCGGACATCACGACCAGCGAGGGGCGCGCGGCGGCGCTCGCCGCCTGTCCCCAGCCCGACATTCTGGTGAACAACGCGGGCGGACCACCGCCGGGCGATTTCCGCGAGTGGGACCGCGAAGTCTGGATCAAGGCGCTCGACGCCAACATGCTGACGCCCATCGAGCTGATCAAGGCGACGGTGGACGGGATGATCGCGCGCAAGTTCGGGCGCATCGTCAACATCACATCGAGCGCGGTGAAGGCGCCGATCGACGTGCTCGGGCTGTCGAACGGTGCGCGCACAGGGCTCACCGGCTTCGTGGCGGGGCTGGCGCGCAAGACCGTGGCTCACGGCGTAACCATCAACAACCTGCTGCCCGGGCCGTTCGACACGGACCGCTTGAAGTCGGCCAACGCATTCGCCGCCAAGCAGCAGGGCAAGCCGGTGGAGGAGGTGCGGCAGGCGCGGATCAAGACCGTGCCGGCCGGGCGTTTCGGCACGATCGACGAGTTTGGCGCGCTGTGCGCGTTCGTGTGCAGCCTGCACGCCTCCTATATCACGGGGCAGAACTTCCTCATCGACGGCGGATCGTATCCGGGGACGTTCTAAGAACGGGTGAAGAGGTGAGTGAAAAGGTGAAAAGGTGAAGACGTGAAAGGGTGAAGAAACGGCGTCCCTCTCCCCTTGCGGGAGAGGGCTAGGGTGAGGGGGGCACACGCGCGCTATACTCGATCAAGCTACCTAGCCTGGACGAAGCGGGAGCGGAATCCAGGACATGTTCGAAGGAGAAAACTCATGAACGCA
>DATJZQ010000209.1:0-8033 GCA_035499005.1 Burkholderiales bacterium
CGCTGGCATGATAGCCGGGTACCTGGTAGACGTCGCGCCAATGCTTCTTGTCGAACGCTTGGGCGGTCACCGGGTCACCGCCCGATTGCGAGCTCAGTGCTGGATCTGTGCCTGCTTCGATGAGCAGCACGCGCTTCCCCGCGCGAGCCAGGCGTGCTGCGAGCGGCCCGCCTCCCGCGCCGGAGCCGACGACGAGATAGTCGAACGGCGTGCGATCGGGGTCGCTCGCCAGTTCGAGAAGTGTCGCTCGAGAGACAGCGCTGTCAGACATCCGGAACTACCCCTCACCCTGGCCCTCTCCCGCAAGGGGAGAGGGGATTAGTTGGACTGTCTAGCTCCTGCCTCGGCACGCGCAGCGTGACGGGGTGGTTTATTCTCTACAGCGTCTTCAGAAACGCCTTGAGGTCCTTTTTTTCATCGCCCGTCAGGGCGTCGCCGAACCAGTGTCCCCGATCGAGCACGAAGTCCGGGCACTTGCTCGCTCTCAGCAGCGCCATGCCGGCCTCTTCGTCGAACGTGTCCAGGGCGGCTTTTCCCTGCAGCCCGTCCTTGCGCACGCGCAGTATTCCGCGTGCGGCTCCGGACAAAGCATCCACGAGCACACTCGTTGGGGCGGCCGGGTTGATGTTGGCGATCAGGTTCACCGGCGTGCCCTTCGGAATCGGTCCCACCCGCAGATCACCGAGCTTGCCATCCAGAAACATGTGCATCGCGATCGTGCCCACGAAGATCAGGATGCCCACCAAGCCGAGCACGACGCTGGCCCAGATTCGAGCCACGTTGGCCGTCCAGAACCACAGGGCCGCGAACACGAGCGCGACCACCGGCAGCCAAAGCATCCAGTACACACGGTCGACACGCGTCACGATCAGTGCAAGGCCAAGTACTACTGCAATGACAATCAGCGCGAATCCGGCGTGCCGCGGCCTCGGATACCACCAACTGAGAAACCCGAGCAGGACAGCCAGCCCGATTCCTCCCCAGAACGCGAACGACAGAATCGATGGATTCACTACGCCCTCGAGCACCGGGCGGATGAACTTTCCGGGCACGAAAACCCACGTCGCATCGGGCGTGCGGTAGATGTATCCAGGATCATGCTCAGCCAGACCCCCCGCGTCCCCGCGCAGGTCCCCGCTGAGGTGCTGCGGCGGACGCGCCCGCTCGCGCTGGGACAGTAATCGGTCAACCCCGTCGTTGAACGCCGCGACGCGCCCCTCTATCGACGGGTCCTGGTTGAAGATGCCCAGCGAATTGTTGTGCAGATAGGGCGCCGTCGCCCACAGCCCGATCAACGATGCGGGACGGTAGTACCCCACGCCTCCCTTCGGCGGCCAGTACTCGTCGTTGTTGCCCCACTCGTCCGGAACAGCGTCCTTCAAGTACGGGTTATAGAAACGCACCGGTCCTACTCGATCGAGATTCTTATACGCCTCGGAGGAGAAGTTGTCCCACATCTGACCTTTCATGGCGTTCGTGCCCATCGCGCGGGCCGAGTTCGTTCCAACCAGAGTAACGGGCACACGGATGTCCGTGGACAGGAAGTTGTCCTCGAAAAACTTGTCATGAGATGGCGTCGGGGCGCCCGCCTTGTTCAGGATCGCGGCCACGTACCTCGCATAGGCGCCACCCTGCTTGAAGAGCTCCCAATCCCTGAAGTCCGTCGGCAGCGTCAGTTCGGAGCTTGCGCCCGATTGACTCTTCGCCCATTCGCGGGAGAACGTGAGCTTGAACTCGTCCGGCTGTTTGCTCGAATGACATATTGCGCAATTTCGCAGGAAGACCGTGCGGCCCCGTAGCGCCGCGGCCTGGTCGATGAATTTGCGGCCCTCGCCTTTTCTTGCGTCGGCCAGCTTCATGGGCGCGGTCATCCCCTGCGATGGCGTCCGCGGCACATTCTGGTAGGTAAAGAACGACCATAGATAAGGGATGCGGTAGTTTTCGGTCGCACGCCAATAGGCCGAGTTGGCGCGCAGCGTCGCTACCGAGAATGGCTGTTGCGGTACGAATCCGAGAAGCGGGTTGTGCAGACGCAGCCATTCCTCCGGGAAAGTGCCGATGTTCAGATAGACGCGGGACAGGGAACCGAACGCCCCTATGCTGTCGGCGCCGTCCAGAAGCACGCGCGGAACATGACGGTCTTTGATGTTGCCGCCCTTCTCTTCCATGCTCTGCGTGAGCAGGTTGGCCCCGCTCTGCGCCTCGGTGGGGTTTTCGTCGGCCCGCTCCAGGCGCGCAGGCACATCGAACACGGCGTTGATGGTGTTGGCGTTGTTGATGTTGTCGGTGCTGATGAGAGATGCGTCGACCGTGCCCGGCTGCTCGCTGGCAAGCAGCCAATACAGGAAATTGTCTTTGTGAGCCAGATTGGAAAAGATGCTGACCGCGTGCCAGTACTGATTGCCGATCGTGCTGGACAGGTTTTCCCATTCCGGGCTCTCGGCGTTGGCCGGCGGATTCAGCGGATGCGGCGCCACATGGCAGAAACCGCAGGTCATCGAGACGCGGAACGGGCGCACCAGGTTCGGATCGGCGTTGACTCTGTAGTCGATGTAGTACCGGTCGGCGTTCTTGGTGACGCGCTTCTCCCAATACGCGCGCGCTCTGGCAGCCTGCCTGGTGTCGGCGAAGAAGTCGGGGTTGGGCCACAGCCTGAGGCCGATGACGCCGCTCGGGTAGCCGTAGATCTCCGGGTTCACGCCGTCCTTGGGCAATAGATCGACCACGTCGCAGTACAAGGAGCTGTGCTGCGCGGGGTTGCAGTTCTTGTCTTCGTACGCGGGGGGGTAGGCCGAAGTGTCCGTCGACGCGTTGCCCTTCTGCTTCGACCCGGTCTTCTCTTCTCTCAACCCGGGCAGCACGACCGCCTGTCCGTCGCCCTCGTCGAGATAGAGGCCGATCAGCTCGTGCAGCTTGTGGGAGGGGTCGTTCTGGGCTTTCATGCCCGGCTGATTGATCAGCCCGGCTTCGCTGAAGCGGCGCCCCCGCTTGCGCGAGTCGAGCAGGATCAGGAAATCGACCAGCCCGTAGTTGTTCTCGTCCAGCCAGCCCCAGAAGCCTTCGTTACCGCCGCCCCAGAGGATCCACGTGTTTCGGCCTCGAATCGCGTCTCTTCCTTCCTCGGTCACCGTTTTGCCATCGGTGAAGTCGAAGGGTTTGAAACTTCCGGAGCCGTCTGGCACCTGATCCATCTTGCTGAAGGCGTTGCGCGATTCCGCTGGAAACGAATTGTCGGAACGCAGGGGCACGGGCGTGTGCCGCATGGTTTCGCCGCTCTGGGCTTCGTCCTTCGGCGCCTTCGGATCGGCCTCGGTCTGAAATGGCTCCCAGCCGGCGCGCGACAGCGGCTGGGCGCTCGCGCCGGGATACCTCTTTTCGTCGATGCTTTGGTCCGCGCCGAGCGCGGCGAGGCAAGCAGCGACGCCCGCCACGGCCAGCAGCGATCGAGTGCGCGACCAATCAAACCGGCGCTTCCGGTTCGGGCTGTCGAATCTCATGGCGTCCTCCGGAATCGAAGGGTGGGCATGACCGGCCCTCAGCGATGCACGCCGATGCCGAGCAGCGCTCGCGCGTCCTTCAAGTCGGTTGCGTCCCCGCCTTCGTCGAACCAGTCGTACACCGGCGCGAGCATCTCGCGCACCTCGTCGCTGGACTTCTTCAGATATTTGCAGAAACCTGCTGCGCTGCGCAGCTCGAACAGCTTCGCCCCCTGCTTGCGGGCAAGACTGACCGCGGATCGCAGCGCGTCCTCGGCGTCCGCGAGCCGCCCTTGTTTCGCCAGGATCTCGCCCTTCAGACGCAGCAGCTCGGACACGTAGAAATGTTCTCCGGTCTTCTCGCTGATCGCCAGTGCACGGGCGAGGCCGCCCAGCGCGTCGTCGAGGCGGTTCGCGGCGAGCAGCGCCTTGACGAACAGCGAAATGCCGAACGCCTGGTACGCGGTCGCCTCCATCCCCGCATGCGCTTTCATGCCGCTCGCGATCTCCTGCATGCCCTCTTCGCCTCTGCCCATGCCGATCAGCGCTTCGCCGCGGATCACTTGAGAGATGCCGACCCAGGTCGCGAAGCCCTGCTCGCGCGCGAGCTCCAGGGATTCCGTCGCACGCTGGAGCGCGCGCGGCGCATCGCGCTGGATGTGGTGCACGGCCGCGAGATAGCACAGGGAGAAGTTAATCGTGTGCAGGTCGCCCAGCGACTGCGAGTGGCTCAACCCGCTCTCCGCCGCGCGCAGACCACTGTCCAGATAACCCAGGATCGAGAGCGTCAACGCCAGGTAGCACAGCACGGTCGACTTGTGGTCCTGGACGTACAGCACCTGCGTGCTGCGATACAGGGATTCGTCCTCTTCGTAGATCGCCAACGCCTGCTCGAGGTGCTCGCGGGCGGCAGCGAATTCGCCGGTCAGGAACAGCGTCCCGCCGAGCAGGCGATGTCCCATGACGAACGGCGGCCTGGACTCCTGCTGTGCCGCCCGCGACAGGCACTCCTCCGCGAGGGCGCGGCAGGTCTCGAAGTTGGCGCGCGTGATCTCGAACGAGCCCGCGCCCGACAGCACGGAGAAGATCTCGGGCGCATCGCCGAGCTCCCGGCACAGCGACAGCGCCTTCGTGTACGCCGCCCCGCATTCGGTGGCCGAGAACCCGCGATACTCGGCGTAGATGGCGCCGAGCGCCAGGTAAACGCGCAGCTCGCGCCGCATCGTGGCTTTCGCTTTCGGCAGAGTGCCTAGCAGGCTCAAAGCGTGGTCGAGCTGCGAGATCGCTTCGACGAAGCCCGAGCGCTTGGCCGAAAGCTCGGCGGCCTTCACTAGATATTCCACTGCTCTGTCGAAGTCCTGTGCAGCCTCGAAGTGATATGCGGCCACTTCCGGCTGTGCCGTGCCGAGCTGCGGAAGATCCTCTGCAAGGATCCTGGCGATGCGCCCGTGCAGCGCCGTCTGCTCGCGCTTCAGCAAACTCGAGTAGGCTGCGTCGCGCACCAGCGCATGCTTGAACCTGTAGGCGGCGACCGCCGGCGAGCGGGGATGAATCAGAAGCCCCGACTCGACCAGCCGGTCGAGCTGATCCTTAAGGCTCTCCTCGGGCAGGTCCGAAAGCTTCGCCATCAACTCGTACGAAAACTCTCGGCCGATCGCAGCGCCCGTCTGGGCGACTCTCTTCGCCGGCCCGAGGCGGTCGAGCCGGCCCGTGAGCGAGTCGGAGAGCGACGCCGGAATCGCGAAGCGCATCGGCCCGCGCTGCCTCGACGCGGCCGCCTGCGTACGCTGCAGGTCTTCGAGCTCCAACACCTCGCGCGTGAGATCCTCGATGAACAGCGGCACGCCGTCGGTCTGCTCCGCGATCTGGTTCACGGTCGCCTCGGGCATATCCCGCCCGGCGCACACTGCCCCGATCATGTCGATCGAGTCCTTGCGCTTCAGAGGGCGAAGCGGCATGTGCACGAGGTGGGCTCCGCCCTTCCACGGGGGCTTGTACTCGGGGCGAGCGGTGAGGACCGCAAGGATGGGCCGCCCCTGCAATCGCTCGACGATAAGGCCGATCAGCTCCTCCGATGACGGATCCACCCAGTGGAGATCCTCCGCCACGAGCAGCACGGGACGGCGCGAAGCGAGGCTTTCGAGTGAGCGCGAAAGCATGTCGAAGAGCCGCTGCTTCAGACGCTGCGCGGACATGCGCAACGGCGGATACTTGCTCTCGTAGTCGATCGACAGCAGGCTCGCGATGAGCGGGACAAACTCGTGCGGCTCGTCCGTCCCCTCGGGAATCGCGTGGACCAGCTTCTGCAGCTTCACCTGCTCGTCGTCGCCTTCCGCGAAGCCGGCGGCGTGCGCCACGCGGCGGATGAGCGGCGCAAGCGGGCTGCTCTGCAGATGCGGAGAAAAGTAGTAGCGCAGGCGGGCACAGTTCGGATCGACGATGTCGCTCGCGATCACCTCGGCCATGCGGGACTTGCCCACACCGGCCTCGCCCGAAAGGAACACCGCGCGGCCCTTCCCCGAGCGCACCTCGCCCCACATCTGCCGCAGCTCTTTCAGCTCGGCGCGGCGGTTCACCAGCGGCGTCAGCGCCGACGCGCGCAGGGCGTGGAAGCGGCTTCCAACTTCGCCTTCGCCCAGCACGTGCCAGGCCTGTATGGGGGTGTCGAAGCCCTTGAGCGGGTGCAGGCCAAGGTCCCGGTAATCGAACATTCCTCCGGCCAGGCGGCGCGTCTGCTCGGAGACGACCACCATGCCGGGGCCCGCTACGACCTGCAATCGCGAAGCGAGATTGAGCGCGCTGCCGATCGCGGAAACTTCGTCCCGGCCCGATACCTCCCAGCCGCGCTCGGGCTCGCGCACTCTGTCGGCGGAGAGGTTGCCGATGACGACCGGTCCCGTCGCGATTCCGATATGCACATTCGAGTCGACCGTCTGCGACGCGGCGCGGGCGGCGTCGACGATCGCGAGCGCAGCGCGTATCGCGCGCTCGGCGTCGTCCTCGTGCGCCTGGGGATAGCCGAAGTAGGCGAGCACCCCATCGCCGACGTATTGCGCCACGCTCCCGCCCTGGCTCGCGATCGCTTCCGTGCAGCGCTGCCGGTGGGCCTGAATGACGTCGGCGAGCTCTTCGGCGTCCAGGCGCAGCGAGAGGCCTGTGTACCCCACCAGGTCGCAAAGCATCACGGTGAGCTGGCGCCGCTCGGGTGGATGGACGATTGCGACCATGGCGTGCTTCTGCTCAGGAATCCGGGGTCATTCGAAGCTTGAGGTTGAAGTGATTGTACAAGTACGGGATGCGCGAAGGGTCGAAGCGAGGCCCGATCAGATCGGCTTTGCACTTGGTCAGCAGCGCCGCGAGCGTCGCCTTGATCATGAATCTCGCCAGATTCTGTCCTGCGCACGCCTGTCTTCCCTGGCTGAAGATGTAGACCGGCGCGAGCCCATCGCCAGGCGAGTCGGGAGAAAAGCGGTCGGCGATATCGCCGAATACCTGCGGGTCGCGGTGGTAGCGGCCGGTGAAGATCAAGACCTCCTGCTTGGGCTCGATCTCCACGCCGTTCAGATTGAAACGCTCGAACGCGCGCCGCCAGAGCATCGGCACCGGCGTCCACAGCCGCAGCTGCTCGCGAACGCAGGCATCGAGGAGCTGCAGCCCGTTGATCTTCTCGGCGGTCATCGGTCGAGCTGCGCGAACCACGTCCCGCACGCGCTCCTGGATCTCCGGGTGCGCGGCGATCAATGCCAGCGTGCGGGCCACGTGCAGCTCCAGTGCGTCTTTCAGCACGAATACCCAGAAGGCAAACTGTCGCGGGACGCAGGTGACGCCCGTGGCAATGCCGCGCACGAGGCGTTCGGCGCTGTCGTGCATCAAGCAAGGATTCGGAGCGGCGGCGGCGGCGCGATGCCACTCGAGATGCTTGCCGAGACTCTCGTAAAAGGCAGAAAACGCCGATTGATTCCTTGGCAGCAGCCAGTTGCCGCGGAAGACCATCCGCGCGACTTGCAATGCCAGCACCGGCTCGAGCACCCCCGACCCCAGCAGGACCTGCTGCGAAATCCTCTGCGCGAGCGCTTGAAATTCCGGCCAGCCCAGCTCGAACGGAGAGGACTTGGACGCGCGTCCGACTTCCGCGTACGCGATGCCCTTGAACGATTCACCGTAGCGATGCACATGGCTGTCGGTGTCCAGCACGTGCGTGTTGAAGTCTCTGCGGTCTTGCCACTCGGTTTCGGCCGATACGGTCAGCGCGTCGGGAATGAACTTGGATAGCGCAGTCTTCTTGAGCTTGGGGTCGGACTGATTCTGGTCGGAGTGGAGCAGCTCATGCATGCTGTCCGGGTCCAGAGCCACCAGCGTCGGCGGCGCGAGACCGAACCAGAACGCCACCCAGAACCGGTCTCCGTGTTTCTCCCGCAGCGCGTTCAACGTTCGCGCCACACAGCGTCCGGCATTCAACCAGGAGAGCAGCGGCACGAACCAGCGGTTGGGCGCGATCAGACCCCAGAGCAGTGCGGGAGTCGTCACGCCGATGTGGAAACGGAGCGTGTCGAGCAG
>DATJZQ010000210.1:0-10102 GCA_035499005.1 Burkholderiales bacterium
GTCGTTCTTCATGCTGATCACGATCCAGCCCTGCTTCATGGCTTCGTCGTACAGCTCCTGTGTGAACGTTCCGACCTTGGTGTTCGGCAACCCCTGAGCCGGGCCATAGGCGTATTCGCGCTTCGAATCGTCGTGCAGCAAGATCATAGCGAGCCGCGCACCGTCTCCCGCCCTCGTGTACTCCAGCATTTCTCTATCACCGGTCGAATTGCCGAACGCGGCGTGCGGTCTCCGCCCGATCATCAGATGGATGCCTTCTGCTTTGCCGGGGCCGTTGTCATTGAGGACTAGCTTCGCCTCCTTGGTGAGAACTGGTGTGCCATCCTTGGCGTAACCGAACTTGGTCGCGCCTGCTGTCCCGACGACCTGTTCGGGCGGAATCCCGTACACCTGCTCCGCGTAGACGCGCACGAAGTCCTGGCCGCCGCCGGTGACGATGAATGTCTTGTAGCCGTTGTCGCGCAGGTACTGCAGCACTTCCTGCATGGGCTGGTAGGTGAGGTCGGTATAGTGCCGCTTCCAACGCGGATCCTTCGCCTCGGCAAGCCACTTCTTCACTTCCGCGTTGAAGTCATCCACCGGCATGCCCGTGAGAGTTGCCATGGCGATGATTTCGAGGTCTTTCAGGTTGAGCTTCTTCATCGCGGCCCGGTCGCCACGGAGCAGTTCCAGTACAGTGCTGAACGGTGGCTTCTTGGCCAGTTCCGGCTTGGCCTTGACGAGCGCCGGCACCCGCTCCAGGCAGTACATCACCTGCGAGTACATCGGGTGCTCTACCCAAAGCGTGCCGTCCTGATCGAAAGTGGCGATGCGTTCTTCCACCGCCACGAAACTCGCGCTGCCCTGTGTTGTGGTCGCCTCTACGAATTTGACGATGGCCTGTTTCGCTGGGCCGTCGTTCCAGGAAGGCAACGGATCGACTTGAGAGAACGCCTGAGCGCTCCAGACAAGACTCGCGATGATCGCGAGCGCGAAGCACAACGAACGCGGCACGCCTATCTGCATTGTGGTCCTCCCAAAGAACACGTGATGTCAAGAGGCGCGCGCATTCCCCCGGGCGTATCTACGCCGGGGGAACAGCGCGAGCTACGTCTTTGCGAGCTACTGGTTATCGCCTCGCCCCGGACCTGTCGGGATGGGGCTGGTCACCGTGTCACCGGTTGATGCACCAGACGGATCGCCGCGGCCCTGTTCCGCCGCGACCCCTTCCTCAACGGCTCCGGTGCCGGTATCCTGCGGTGCGCCTTGTCCAGACTGGTCCATGGGGTTGCCCGACTGCTGCACGGTCGGAGCAGCGTCGTCTGCCGCGTAAGCGGTGAAACTTGCGGTTGAGAACAGCGCGGCGATCAGTACTGCTGCATCAAATTTTCGCATGATGGTCTCCTATACAAATGCGCCTGTCTTCAGGCTTGTGCTTATATTGGGAAACACTTCGGGCCGAACAGGTGTCGTCCGGCCCGTGACTGCCTGCCAGTGTCACATCGTGCTTACCGCGTCAGCCTAGTCGCTCGGGTGTGTTTCGGTGCCCGCCTTGAGCTGTTCCATCACCTGCGTCAGGTTGTAGCTCGCGGGCGCTTGCAGCGGTGGGAACTCCTTTAGTGTCTCGAACCACCTAAGCCAAAGCTGCTGGCCGATCGGTAACAGATTCCAGTCATAGATGAACGCGGTTGAGGGAGCGGCGAGCGCACCCCCAAGGGCCATCGCAGACTTCTGGGCTATGCCCACCCCTTGCTCGAAGGGATCACGCCTGATGTTTTGTACCAGGGTGAAGTGGAAGGGAATGAGCGGCAGAATCCACCCTTCCGCTCCGGGTTGCGACATGGTGTAGTACATCTTCCAGTTCTTGTAGCGCACCGCCGACGGCGTGGCACCTGAGAAGTAATAGAAAACTTCGCGTGCCGACTTCGGAGACTTGCCGGTCAGGTAGTCGATCTGGTTCACACCGTCGAGCGTCGTCTTGACGATGCCCGGGTACGAACCGGCCTCGATCTGCTTCTTGAGGCCCTCGCCCTTGGGCCCGCCCGCGATCTCCACTAACGTCGGCATCCAGTCGAGCGCGGAGAACATGTCGCTCAACAGGGTGCCCGGCTTGATCACCCCAGGCCAGCGGACCACACACGGAGCGCGGTAGCCACCCTCGTAGGACTCGCCCTTCTGCCCCTTGAACGGCGTCACGCCGCCGTCGGGGAAGGAGATCGTTTCGGCGCCGTTGTCGGTGGTGAAGACGATGATGGTGTTGTCCATCTGCCCCATGTCCTCGAGCTTCTTGAAGACATAGCCGATGTTGTCGTCCAGCTGCTTCATGCCGACTTCGTTGATACCCCAATCCTTGCCGCCACGCTCGCCCAGCATGGCCTCGTACTTCGGCGACAGCATGGTCGTGACGTGCATGCGCGCCGGGTTGTACCAGACGAAGAAGGGTTTGCCCGTCTTCTTCGGGTCGTTGCGATCGAGGAAGTCGATGACTTTGGTCGAGATCTCCTCATCCACGGTGCGCGACCGGTCCAGCGTCAGCGGACCCTCGTCCTTGCAGGTCTGATTCTTCTCCGACCCATCGGAGGACTTGCACCAGAGCACCGGGCGCGGAGGCGTGAGGCAAACCGTCGTTCTGGGATCTACAGCACCCGGCACCTCGGCAACGCCGGGAATCGGCGTGTTCTTGCACGGCGGTGCGACCGTCTGCACTGTTGGCGACTTGTTGATGTCTGGGAAGCTCACCCCCTGCATCGCGTCGAGGTGGTAGAGGTACCCCCAATACTCCTGGAAACCGTGCGCCGTGGGCAGAGCCGCGGTGTGGTCGCCCAGGTGGTTCTTGCCGAACTGGCCCGTGCTATAGCCCAGGTCGAACAAGAACTTGGCAACCGCCGGCGTGCCCGGTTTGAGGTAGGTCGGGCTTCCGGGAAGTTGCGGCGGGATCATGCCGGTGCGCAGCGGATACATGCCGGTGAAGAAAACGTTGCGCCCGGACGTGCAACTCTGCATCGCGTAGTAGGTGCTGAACGTCGCCCCTTCGCGCGCCAGTCGGTCGATGTTGGGTGTTTCGCCCAGTCCGATACCGCGGTGGTAGGCACCGACCTGCATCCAGCCGATGTCGTCGCCCATGATGAACAGGATGTTTGGCTTCGCCGCCTGTGCTGCCGCCGGCATTGGGGCAGCGAGCATTCCGAACGCTAGCAGTGTCGCGATAGCCGCAATCCCGCGACCAACCTTGAATAACCAGTCTCCCATTGTGGTCTCCGTCAGTGGAAATTGATCTGGCTGCCGTTCCGTCATTAACCGGCAACAGAGATATGGCACAACTCGCTCAGCCATAGCGATGCGCGTTGGCCGGTGCGCAAAGTGTACAAAAAGAATGGTCGTTGATCCACTCGGAGCATAGCGTGCGCGCTCCGAAGGCTAGAGGTTCAGCGGCATGCAACCCATTCGAATGGAATACGCGGGCAAATCAATAGCGAATGCGCGGATCGAATAGCCGATAGGATAAATCCACGAGCAGGTTGACCAACACGTACACGGCCGAAAACAGCAGGATTACCCCCTGGATGATCGGGTAGTCGCGGCGCAGGATCGCGTCGACCGTGAGACGCCCGATCCCCGGAATCGCGAACACCGTTTCCGTGACGATCGCGCCACTGATCAGCAGCGCGACGCCGAGGCCGATCACCGTGACGATCGGCACGCCGGCGTTCTTCAACGCGTGGCGCGACAGCACCGTGCGCGGCGCGAGGCCTTTCGCGTTTGCGGTGCGGATGTAGTCTTGCGCGAGGACGTCGAGCATGGCGGCGCGCGTGATACGCGCGATCAGCGCCATGTATACCGTGCCGAGCGCGATGCTCGGCAGGATCAGATGCGACAGCCACGGCCACAGCCCATCGCTCAGTGGCTGGTAGCCCTGCACTGGCAGCCAGTGCAGCCGCACGGCGAAAAGCATGATGAGCAGGTAGGCCAGCACGAACACCGGAACGGAGAAACCCAGCACCGAGAATCCCATCACGAAACGGTCGGCCCAGCTACCTGCCTTCGCCGCGGCGATCACGCCGAGCGGCACCGCGATTGCCACCGCGACGATCAGCGTGCAGAGCGTGAGCGAAAGCGTAGGTTGCACGCGCTGGCCGATCAACGTCGTGACCGGCAGATTGGTGAAGATCGACGTGCCGAGATCGCCGTGCAGCAGACGCCAGATCCAGCCGCCGAATTGCACCAGGAACGGCTGATCGAGGCCGAGCTTTGCGCGGATCTGCCTGATGTCGTCATCGGTGGCGATGTCGCCCGCGATCACCGCGGCCGGATCACCGGGCGTGAGGAACAGCAGCGAGAAGACCACGAGCGCCACCACCGCCATGACGATCAGCGTTGCGCCCAGGCGGCGGAGGATGTAGGTGATCATGTGGCGCTTAAATTGAACCCACACCACCCCCCAGCATTCGCCGGACCCCTCCTCGTGAGAGGAGGAGAGAAGCGATTCTCCCTTCCTTTTCAAGGAGGGGTGGCACGCGGGGCGTGAAGGGGTGGTTGGAGATTTTGGTCACTTCTTCTCCACATTCCACAGAAAGATCATCGGGGCGACGATCACGCCGGACAAATTCGACCGGTACGCCGTAGGGATCATGAATTGCGCCGTCGGGATAAAGGGCAGGAACTTGAAGGCCTGAACTTGCACTGCATCGGCGGCCGCCTTTGCAGAAGTCACGTTGGCAGCGGTGAACCACGCTTCGCGCAGTTCCTCGAGCCTCTTGTCGGTCGGCCAGCCGAACCACGCATTTTCGCCGGAGGCGCGGATCGGCGAGCTTGCCGGCGAGACCAGCTGCGCGCCGGTCGCATACGAGTGAAAGATCGACCAACCCCCTTTTTCGACTGGTTCCTTCGACGTGCGGCGAGTGGTGAGCGTGCCCCAGTCGCCTGCCTGCAGTTCCACGTTGAGGCCGAGTTTACGGAGCAGATCAGCCGTAATCAGAGCCTGTGAGTGGACGATGTGCACGTCGGTGGCCGACAAGATCACGATCTTCTCACCCTTGTAGCCCGCTTCCCGGATGAGCTTCTTGGCGCGGTCGAAGTCGCGCTTGCCCTTCAAGGGCTCGGCGCCGATCTCGGACGACAGCGGTGTCCCGCAGGTGAAGAAGGAATAACAGGGCCGCCCGTTCTTCTCGCCGCCCGCTATGGCGAGCACGTAGTCGTGTTGATCGACAACGTAGAGCAGCGCCTCGCGCATCTTTTGATTATTGAACGGCGGTTGCAGGAAGTTGAAGCGCAGCATGCCGATGGAGCCGAGCGGATCGCGGCTCTCGACACGGATGTCCTTGTTGTTGCTCAGTACGGGGATGAGATCAGGCGGCAGCTGCTCCCACCAGTCGACCTCTCCGGCGTTTAGCGCGGCCGCCGCTGTGGCCGGATCCGGGATGTAGATCCATTCGACCCGGTCTACCTTGACCACCTTGCCGCCGGCGGCCCACGACGGCGGCTCCTTGCGCGGCACATAGTCGGCGTTCTTGACGTAAACCACTCTATTGCCCGGCACCCACTCCTCTTTCACGAACTTGAAGGGACCGGAACCGGTGGCATCCGCGATGTTCTGGTACGCGTCGGTCTTCGCCACGCGCTCCGGCATGATGAAAGGGACGTTCGATGCAAGCTTGCCGAGGGCATCGAGCGTGAGCGGAAATGGCTTCTTGAGCTTGAGGCGGAAGGTCTTGTCGCTCACTGCGCTCCACGATTCGGTGGCTTCGGCCAGCTTCTGACCCAGCGGATCGCGCTTGGCCCAGCGTTGGAGCGACGCGATGCAATCGGCCGAGCGCACCGGTTGCCCGTCGTGGAATTTGAGGCCGGCGCGCAGGGTGAAGGTGTAGGTCAGCTTGTCCTTCGACACCTGCCACGTGTCCACCATCTGCGGCTGGATCCGGAATTTGGCGTCGGTCGCGAACAGCGTGTCATAGACCATGTAGCCATGGTCTTGCGTGACATACGCCGTAGTGGCGATCGGATCGAGTATGCGCAGATCAGCTTGCGGAACGAACTTCAGAACTTTCTGCTCCGCCGCTGCACAGGTCGCGGCGAATATCAGAAGGAGAAATAGCAGGCGAAGTGAGGTGAACACAAACTTCACGGTCTTAACCCACACCACCCCCGGCTTCGCCGGACCCCTCCTCGTGAGAGGAGGGGAGAAGTTGATTTTCTCTCCCCTCCTTCTCAAGGAGGGGTGGCACGCGAAGCGCGACGGGGTGGTTAAAGTTCCAATTACTTCTTCTCCACGTTCCAGAGAAACGTTACCGGCGCGACGATGACTCCCGATAGACTGGAGCGGTACGCCGTTGGGATGATGAACTGCGCGGTCGGAATATAAGGCAGGAACTTGAAAGCCTGGACCTGGACCGCGTCGGCGGTTTTCTTTGCAGAGGTCGGGTCTGTGGCGTTGAACCAGGCCTCGCGCAGTTCCTCGAGCTTGGCGTCGCTCGGCCAGCCGAACCACGCCTTATTCCCGGACGCGACAATGGGCCCGGCCGCCGGAGAGACGTCGTCGGGGCCGACGAACCAGGTGTGGAAGATCGACCAGCCGCCCTTATCGACCGGCTCCTTGGACGTGCGGCGCGTGACGAGGGTGCCCCAGTCGCCGGCCTGCAGCTCCACGTTCACCCCGAGCTTGCGCAGCAGCTCCGCGGTGAGGAGCGACTGCGCGTGCACGATCGGCTGATCGGTGGCCGAGATGATCACGATCTTCTCGCCCTTGTAGCCGGACTCCTGAATCAGTTTCTTGGCGCGATCGAAGTCACGCTTGCCTTTGAGGCCGTCGGCGCCGATTTCCGACGACAGCGGGGTGCCGCAGGCGTAGTACGAGTAGCAGGTGCGGCCGTTCTTCTCGTCGCCAGCGATCGCGATCAAATAGTCCCTCTGATTCACCACCTGCAGCAGGGCCTCGCGCATCTTGCCGTTGTTGAACGGTGGATTGAGAAAGTTGAAGCGGAGGATGCCGATCGAGCCGAGCGGGTCGATGTTTTCCACGCGGATGTCCTTGTTCCCCCGCAGGACCGGAATGAGGTCTGGCGGCAGCTGCTCCCACCAATCGGCCTCGCCGGCGTTGAGCGCGGCCGCGGCGGTGGCCGAATCCGGAATGTAGATCCACTCGACCCGGTCCACCTTGACCACTTTACCTCCGGCCGCCCAGGAGGGTGGTTCCTTGCGTGGCACGTAATCGGTGTTCTTGACATAGACCACCTTGTTGCCTGGCAACCATTCGTCCTTTACGAATTTGAATGGGCCCGAGCCGACGGCGTCGGTGATGTTCTGGAACGCGTCAGTCTTGGCGACGCGCTCCGGCATGATGAAAGGGACGTTGGACGACAACTTGCCAAGACCTTCGAGTGTCAGTGGAAAGGGCTTTTTGAGCTTGAGGCGGAACGTCTTTTCGTTCATGGCGGTCCAGGTCTCGGTGGCCTCGGCCAGCTTCTGACCGAGTGCATCGCGTTTGGCCCACCGCTCGACCGACGCGATGCAGTCAGCCGATCGCACCGGCTGGCCATCGTGGAACTTGAGCCCGTCCCGCAGGGTAAACGTATAGGTAAGCTTGTCTTTCGAGATCTCCCATTTGTCTACCATCTGCGGTTGGATCTTGAATTTCGCATCGGTGGCGAACAGGGTGTCGTACACCATGTAGCCGTGGTTGCGCGTGATGTAGGCCGTGGTTGCGATCGGATCGAGGATGCGCAGGTCGGCCTGCGGAATGAACTTCAGGATCTTCTGCTGTGCGCAGACCGGTCCCGCGGCGAGCGTGAAGCCTAACGCAACCGCGCTGACCAAACCGGAAACGACCTTCATGCCAACCTCCCTTGTGATTTCCGCGCCCGTCCCTTTGGTTTCCCTCTCCCCTTGCGGGAGAGGCAGTAGGCTCCCTCTCCCCTTGTGGGAGAGGGCCGGGGTGAGGGGTGAATTACGTCGTATCTCGACGTCGCGCCAACACGCGCCCTGTTCTCGCCCCTGTCGCCCGGCCCCGCTGCCACGCCACCGCGCCGTTCACCACGACGGTCTCGATCCCTTTCGACGGCGCCGTCGGATTCTCGAAGGTGGCGGCCTCATCGACTGTCGCCGGATCGAACACGGTGATGTCCGCGAACGCACCCTCGCGCAGCACGCCGCGATCGTCGAGCCCGAAAGTGCGCGCCGTCAATCCGGTCATCTTGTGCACCGCTTGCTCCAACGAAAACAAACCGAGCTCACGGCTGTAGTGGCCCAGCACGCGCGGGAACGTGGCCCACAGGCGCGGGTGCGGAAAGGCATCGTGTGGCAGGCCGTCCGAGCCGATCATGGTCGGCTCGAACGAGAGGATGCGCTGCACGTCGCGCTCGTCCATCGAGAAGTAGATGGCGCCGGCGGGGAGCAGGCGGGCCACCGCCTCCGGCTGCGTGACCCCCATTTCTTTGGCCACCGCTGCGAGGTCCTTCCCGGTGTGCTCGGGGTGAGGCTTCGACCAGGTGACGAGCACGCGCGTCGCGATCGTCGTCCGCTCGACCGAAAGCACGGTCGACGACGCTGCGTACGGATAGCAATCGAGCCCGATGGTTTGATGGCGCATGCGCTCGGCGATGAACGGCAGCGTCTGCGTGGATCGGCCGTGATTGGGGGTGCCGGCAACCTTGTGATGCGAGATCACCACCGGGGCGCCGACTTCGCGCCCTATGCGGAAGCTCTCCTCGAGAGAATCGAGGACGTGCGCGCCTTCGTCGCGCATGTGCGTAACGTAGAGGGCATCGAATTCCCGCAGCGGACGGCATACTTCGATGACTTCCTCGGTTGGCGCGGCGGCGGCGGGCTCGTAATACAGTCCGGTCGACACCCCTATGGCGCCCGCTGCCAGTGCCTCGCGTACCATGCCTCGCATGCGATCGATCTCCGTCTCGCGCGCCGGCCGTTCCAGATCATCCATCGTGACAACGCGCAACGTCGTATGCCCCACGAGCGGAGCGCAGTTTATCGCCGCCGGACGAGCACGCAGCTCTTCCAGATAGGCGGCAAAGCTCGGGAAGCGAAACCAGATGCCTTCGCCGTCCAGCAGATCGAGCGGCGGTCTCACGGGCATGCGCATTGGTGAAGGCGCAGGTGCGAGTGAGATTCCGCAATTGCCGGACACCACGCTGGTGACGCCCTGGCTGAGCTTTGGAGTCATCTCCGGGCTGGAAAGGAGCAGGCGGTCGTCGTGCGTGTGCGCGTCGATGAAGCCGGGCGCGGCGACCTTTCCGGCGGCGTCTAGCTCGACTTCGGCGCGGGCCGTCTCCAATGCTCCTATGCGCGCGATCCGTTCGCCGCGCACGGCGATGTCCGCGGCGTAACGCGATGCGCCAGTGCCGTCTACGATGGCGGCGTTTCGAATCAGGAGGTCAAAGCGATCGGTCACGAGAGGCCTCCTCAAATCGCGCATCACGCCACGCGAGCGCCGCTTTGAGCCCCTGCGCCCTGGCGACGTCCATGAACTGCTTCTTGTCGGGAGAGCCGCGTGACTCGATCGCATGATCGATCGCGAGCGCGCTCTGCAGCGCCAGTGTCATTCCGCCGGCTTCGTAGCTCCGGTTGATCGCAGCTTTCGTCTCGCGCATCAGGTCTGGATCGATCGCCGCGATATTGTCCGCGATCCGGAACGCCGCGGTCAGGTGCGTGCCAGAAGGGACGACGCGATTGACGAGACCTAAACGCAGTGCTGCTGCCGCATCGATGTGATCCAGCCCCAGCAGGATGATTTCCTTGGCCTGCTTCGGGCCGACCATCCACGGCAGCAGCATGGTCACGATGCCCGCGCCGAACTTGAGCTCGGGTTCGCCGAAGAATGCGTCTTCCGCAGCCACGGCAGTGTCGCAGGCAAGCGCGAGCTCGAAGGCGCCCGCGAGACAGGCGCCGTGGATCGCGGCGATCGTCGGCTTGGGGCAGTGCCAGAACCTCATCGTGACGCGGAAGTCGAGCTCGAGTATGTCGCGCCAGGCCTGGAGACCTTCGGGGCGCCGTTCCATCTGTTCCTTCAAATCGAAACCGGATGAAAAAGCCTTGCCCGCCCCGCTGATCACGATGGACCGAACCTGCGCGTCCGCCTCGGCTGCGTCCATGCACGCGTCGAGCTCGAGCAGAA
>DATJZQ010000211.1:0-8764 GCA_035499005.1 Burkholderiales bacterium
CTGCAAACCGCACAAGGCGTCAAAGGCTATCTGATGACTTGCATGCTGCCGGCGCTCGCGGCGTCCGGACGTTTTGTCACGGTGTCCGAGATCAACGGGGCCCTCGGCGAGTATTTCACGCTCAAGCGGGCGTATTAGCGAAGCGCGCCTGACGCCGCGCGTCTGGGTCCTGACTTGCGTCAGGACCTTCGGCCTGGATCCTGATTTTCGTCAGGATGGGGGGACGCTCGTCGCTCTACATCGAGCGACGATACTGCCCGCCCACTTCGAACAGGGCGTGCGTGATCTGCCCGAGCGAGCAGACCCGCACTGCATCCATCAACACCTCGAACACGTTCTGGTTGTCGATGACGGCCTGCTGAAGCCGCTTGAGCATCGGTTCGCTGGCGGACTTGTGCTGTGCATGGAACTCGGTGAGCCGCTTGAGCTGGCTCCACTTCTCCTCCTCGCTCGAACGGATCAGCTCCAGCTTGTCCGGGATCGGATCGCCGTGCGGGTTGCGGAAGGTGTTGACGCCGACGATCGGGTGGGAACCGTCGTGCTTCTTGTGCTCGTAGTACAGCGACTCCTCCTGGATCTTGCCGCGCTGGTAGCCGAGCTCCATCGCCCCCAGCACGCCGCCGCGCTCGCTGATCGCCTCGAACTCCTTCAGCACCGCTTCTTCGACCAGCTCGGTCAGTTCGTCGATGATGAAGCTGCCCTGGTTGGGATTCTCGTTTTTTCCGAGGCCCCATTCGCGGTTGATGATGAGCTGGATGGCCATGGCGCGGCGCACGCTCTCCTCGGTGGGCGTGGTGATCGCCTCATCGTAAGCATTGGTGTGCAGGGAGTTGGCATTGTCGTAGGTGGCGATGAGCGCCTGAAGCGTGGTGCGGATGTCGTTGAATGCGATTTCCTGCGCATGCAGTGAGCGGCCCGATGTCTGGCAGTGATACTTGAGCTTTTGCGACCGCTCGTTGGCGCCGTAGCGGTTCTTCATCGCCACCGCCCAGATGCGGCGCGCCACCCGCCCGATCACTGAGTACTCGGGATCCATGCCGTTGCTGAAGAAGAAGCTCAGATTGGGCGCGAAGTCGTCGATGTGCATGCCGCGCGCGAGGTAGGCCTCGACGAACGTCAAGCCGTTGGCGAGCGTGAAAGCGAGCTGACTGATGGGATTGGCGCCGGCCTCGGCGATGTGATAGCCGGAGATGGACACCGAGTAGAAGTTCTTCACTCCGTGATGGATGAAGTGCTCCTGAACATCCCCCATCACCTTGAGGCTGAACTCGGTGGAGAAAATGCAGGTGTTCTGGCCCTGGTCTTCCTTGAGAATATCGGCCTGCACCGTGCCGCGCACGCTCTCCAGCGTCCACTGCTTGATCTTGTCGGCCTCCTCTTCGGTCGGGTCGCGGCCGTTGTCGCGCTTGAACTTGTCGATCTGCTGATCGATCGCCGTGTTCATGAACATCGCGAGAAGAGTGGGGGCCGGCCCGTTGATGGTCATCGACACCGAGGTCGATGGATCGCACAGGTCGAACCCCGAGTACAGCACTTTCATGTCCTCGAGCGTCGCGATCGACACGCCCGAATTGCCTACCTTGCCGTAGATGTCGGGCCGGCGGTCCGGGTCGAAGCCGTATAGCGTCACGGAATCGAACGCGGTGGACAGGCGCTTGGCGGGCATCTGCTCGGACAGCAGATGGAAGCGCCGGTTGGTGCGGAAAGCATCGCCCTCGCCGGCGAACATGCGGGTCGGGTCTTCGTTCTCGCGCTTGAAGGCGAACACCCCGGCGGTATACGGGAACGAGCCAGGGACGTTCTCCAGCATCAGCCAGCGCAACAGTTCGCCGTGATCCTCATAACCCGGCAAGGCGACCTTGCGGATGATGGTGCCCGACAGCGACCGGTAGGTGAGTTGGGTGCGCACCTCGCGGTCCCGGATCTTCACCACGTACTCCTCGCCGGAATAGGCCCGCTGCATGTCCGGCCACATCTCGAGCAGCTTCCTGGCGCGCGGGTCGAGCTTGCGCTCGCGCTCGCTGATGAGGGCATCGAGCTCGTCGTTGCGGTTGGCGCCGGAGTCCGGAGGCTCTGCGGCGGTTGAACCGGATCCCGGCTTGCGCCGGGATGACTGCGAGTCGAGCAGCATGGCTCTTGTCGCAGTCAGCTGCTGCCGTTCGCGCGCGAAGCGCGCTTGCTCTCCCACGTGCTGCTTGTAGTTGCGGACGGTTTCCGCGATCTCGGCGAGGTAGCGGGCGCGCGCGGGCGGCACGATCGAGCGCACGCGAGACGACGCGCGAACGTCGACCCGGCGTAGACGGCCCGCCTGCAGCTTGAGCCCTTTCTCGACCAGCCTGGCCGCTATGGCCTGGTACAACGCAGTCACGCCGTCGTCGTTGAAGCGCGCTGCCACCGTGCCGAACACCGGCATCTGGTCGCTCGATGATTTGAAGGCCTGACGGTTGCGCTGCACCTGCTTGCGCACGTCGCGCAGCGCATCTTCGGCGCCACGTCGATCGAACTTGTTGATCGCCACGAACTCGGCGAAGTCGAGCATGTCGATTTTCTCGAGCTGGCTCGCCGCTCCGTACTCAGGCGTCATGACGTAGAGGGAGAAATCCGCCAGCGGCACGATGGCCGCGTCGCCCTGCCCGATGCCGGAGGTTTCCACCAGGATCAAGTCGAACCCGGCGCCTTTGCACGCAGCGATCACATCGGGCAGCGCCGCTGCGACTTCCCGCCCGGCGCCGCGGGTGGCAAGCGAGCGCATGTAGATGTTAGCGCCGTTGATCGCGTTCATGCGGATGCGGTCGCCGAGCAGTGCCCCGCCGGTCTTGCGGCGCGAAGGATCGACGGCGATGATCGCCATCTGCAGGCGGTCGTCCTGGTCCAGCCGCAGACGCCGCACCAGCTCGTCGGTCAGGGAGGACTTGCCCGATCCCCCCGTCCCCGTGATGCCGAGCACCGGCACGCCATCGCGCTCGGCGGCATGCGCCAGAAGAGCTGAGCGCATGACCTCCGGCAGCGCGCGGCTTTCCAGAGCGGTGATGACGCGCGCCAGGTCTCTGCGGTCGCCGCGCAGCAACGGGTCCAGCGTGGAAGGCAAATGCGCACACAGATCGGCGTCCGCGCGCTTGACCATGTCGTCGATCATGCCCTGCAGGCCGAGGCGTGCGCCGTCCTCCGGAGAGTAGATGCGCGCGACCCCGTACGCTTCCAGCTCGCGGATTTCTTCGGGCACGATCACGCCGCCGCCGCCGCCGAAGACTTTGATCTCGTTGCCTCCGCGCTGGCGCAGCAGGTCCAGCATGTAGCGGAAAAACTCGACGTGCCCGCCCTGGTAGGAGCTCACCGCGATGGCGTGCGCATCTTCCTGCAATGCCGCGGTGACGATCTCTTCCACCGAACGATTGTGGCCGAGATGGATGACCTCGGCGCCGCTCGCCTGGAGCATGCGGCGCACGATGTTGATCGACGCATCGTGGCCGTCGAACAGGCTGGCGGCCGTGATGAACCGGACGTGGCGCTGCGTGCGTTCAGCGCTGACCGCTGGCCGGGCGGAGAGGTCGGTCATTCCTAAGGCTCCTCCAGTTATTCGAATCGCGTCGATCTATTGTAATGCCGGGCCGTGAGGCCGCGTCAGGCCGCTTTTTTGTGCGCGGCAACCGGTCCGCTGCCCGCGGCGAGCGCCTGCTCGATCTGGCGCCAGCGCGCCCTGACCTTTTGTACGGCCGCGTCCTTGACGTGACCGAAGCCCCGGATCTGCTCCGGCAGGTTCGCGAGCTCGATCGCCAACGCGAGGTTGTCGGCGCTGAGTCTTTTGGCCAGGCCCAGGATCGACGTGCGGTACGCCTCGATGAGCTCGCGTTCCGTACGCCGCTCTTCGGTCTTGCCGAACACGTCCAGCACCGTTCCGCGCAAGAACTTCAGGCGGGCGAGAATCTTGAATGCATACCACATCCAGGAACCATATGTCGTCTTGATCGGCTGGCCGCGCGCGTCTCGCTTGCTCCAGAGCGGCGGCGCCAGATGGAATTTGAGGGTGAAGTCGCCGTCGAACGCCTGCTTGAGCCCGCGTTCGAACTCCCCGTTGGTGTACAGGCGGGCGACCTCGTATTCGTCCTTGTAGGCCATGAGTTTGAACAGCGATTTGGCTACCGCTCGCGTCAGCGCATCCCCGCCGCCTAGGCCCGCTTCTGCCCGCCGCACCTGATCGACCAGATCCTGATAGCGGCGCGCGTAGCGGGCATTCTGATACTCGGTGAGGAACGCGCCGCGCCGCGCGACCAGCGCGTCCAGGCTCTGCGGCAGCTGCACGACGATGGGCCGAGCCGGTAGCGCGGCCCTCTCGACGTCATCCAGATTGGCCGCCGCGCGCCGTCCCCAGCGGAAGGCTTGCCGGTTGGCCTCGACTGCCACTCCATTCAGCTCGATCGCGCGCAGGATCGATGCTTCCTGCAGCGGCACCAGTCCCTTTTGATAGGCGTAGCCCAGCATGAACAGATTGGTTGCGATCGAATCTCCCATCAGCGCGGTCGCCAGCCGCGTGGCGTTCAGGTAATGCGATTGGCCGCCGACGGACTCGTCGATCAGCGCTCTGATCTCCTCGGCGGGAAACTGCCAATCCGGTTCCCGGGCGAAGGGACCAGGCGGCTGCTCGTGCGTGTTGATGATCGCCACCGTGCGCCCGGGCCGGGTCTTCGAGATGGCTTCGTGCGCCCCGGCCGTGAGCATGTCGCAACCGAGGATCAAGTCGGCCTCGCCGGTGGCGATGCACTGCGCGCGGATGTCCTCGGGGTGGCGCGCGATGCGCACGTGGGAGGTGACCGCACCGTTCTTCTGCGACATGCCCGTCATGTCGAGCGCCGAGATCCCGTTTCCCTCCAGGTGCGCCGCCATGCCGACCAGCGCCCCGATCGTGATGACCCCGGTGCCGCCGATACCGGTGATCAGGATGTTGTAGGGCGCATCTTCCAGCTCACGCGCGGCAGGCTCGGGCAGCTCGAACGCCGCCGCGGCCGGAGCTTCGCTCGCTCGCGCCTTGCGCGGCGTGCCGCCCTCCACGCTCACGAAGCTGGGGCAGAATCCCTTGATGCAGGAGTAGTCCTGGTTGCAGGACGATTGATCGATCGCGCGCTTGCGGCCGAAGTCGGTCTCGACCGGCAGGATCGAGGTGCAGTTCGACTGCACACCGCAGTCCCCGCAGCCCTCGCACACCGCTTCGTTGATGAAGACGCGCTCCGTGGCCTTCGGATACTCGCCCACCTTGCGCCGGCGCCGTTTCTCCGCCGCGCAGGTCTGATCGTAGATGAGCACCGACACACCTGGATGGTCGCGCAGCTGTGTCTGCACCGCCTCCATTTCCTTTCTGTCGTGCAGCGTGACGACGTCGGGCAGCCCGGAGCGATCCGCATAGCGCGTCACGTCTTCGCTCACCAGCGCAATCCGCTTGACGCCCTCCGCCGCCATCTGCTGCGCGATCATCGGCACGGAGATGACGCCGTCGACCGGCTGGCCGCCGGTCATCGCCACCGCGTCGTTGTACAGGATCTTGTAGGTGATGTTGACATTGGCGGCGATGGCGGCACGGATCGCCAGGGAACCCGAGTGGAAATAGGTTCCGTCGCCGAGATTGGCGAACACGTGCTTGAGCTTGGAGAAGGGCGCCTCGCCGATCCAGGGCGCGCCTTCTCCGCCCATGTGCGTCGTGGCCTTGGTGCGCTCGGGATAGATCGACATGGCCATCACGTGGCAGCCGATTCCGGCCAGGGCCAGGCTGCCCTCGGGCACGCGGGTCGAGGTGTTGTGCGGGCAGCCGGAGCAATAGTAAGCGGGGCGCGCAGGCGTGCTCACCGCTTTCTTGAGGACGGCTTCCTTTGCCTCGAGGAAGGTGAGGCGCGCCTTGATCAGATCGCTTGCGTGGAAGCGCGCGACGCGCATGGCGATGACGCGCGCGATCTGGGCAACCGAGAAATCGGCCTTGGGCGGCAGCAGCCATTCCCCGTGCGGCGCCACCCATTCTCCCTTCTCGTCGAACTTGCCGATCACTCGCGGACGGACGTCGGCACGCCAGTTGTATAGCTGCTCCTTGAGCTGGTACTCCACGATCTGGCGCTTCTCCTCGACCACCAGGATCTCGTCCAGACCCTTGGCAAACTCGCGCACGCTGTCCGGCTCGAGCGGCCAGGGCATGGATACCTTGAAGACACGGATGCCGATCTCCGCTGCGTTGGCCACGGTGATCCCCAGCTCTTCCAGCGCCTCGAGCACATCCATGTACGACTTGCCCGACGCGATGATGCCCAGCCGCGCGTTGCGCGACTCGATCATGGTGCGGTTGAGCCGGTTCGCGCGCGCATAGGCGAGCGCCGCGTAGATCTTGTAGTCCTGCATCAGCGCTTCCTGCTTGCGCGCCTGCACACCGATCGGGTCCTGCAGCGGCCGGCAGTTGAGCCCGCCCTCGGGCATGACAAAGTCCTGCGGCAGAACGACTTCGACGCGGAACGGATTCGCGTCGACGGAAGCTGACGACTCCACGGTGTCGGCCAGCGCTTTGAACCCCACCGCGCAACCGGAGAAGCGGGACATCGCCCAGCCGTGCAGGCCGAGGTCGAGGTATTCCTGCACGTTGCACGGATACAGCACCGGGATCATGGATGCCGAGAACAGGTGGTCGCTCTGATGCGGCAGCGTCGAGGAATAGGCCGCATGGTCGTCGCCGGCGACCAGCAGGACGCCGCCGTGACGCGCGGTTCCGGCAAAGTTCATGTGCTTGAAGACATCCCCGCAGCGGTCCACGCCGGGTCCTTTGCCGTACCACATCGCGAACACGCCGTCATAGCTGGATTCACCGAGCAGCCGCACCTGCTGCGTGCCCCACACTGCTGTGGCGGCGAGCTCCTCGTTGAGACCGGGTTGAAACCTGACGTGGTGCGCGGCCAGATGCTCGCGCGCCTTCCACAGAGCCTGGTCGAGCCCGCCGAGCGGCGAGCCGCGATAGCCTGAAACGAAGCCGGCGGTGTTGAGACCAGCAGCCAGGTCGCGCCGGCGCTGCACCAGCGCCAACCGAACCAGCGCTTGAATGCCGGTGAGATAAACCCGACCCGTATCGGACAGGTACTTGTCGTCCAAGCTCACTGCTTGCATGTCCCGCTCCTCCAGGATGAGATGCAGAGTCTTTGGCAGAGGTGGTGGCCTGACGGGAGCGTACTAGGCGCACCCGGCCTCAGTGGACCATGCTAAGACGAACGAGGGGGAAAAGGTGACCGAGTTTTCTATCGAGGAGCGCCAAAGGCAGAATTTCTTCCTGTTGTGATAAAGTGGCTCGGAAAATATATCTGATACCTCCCGATCATGCCCTTGGACAAGTTCGACCTGGCCATTCTCGCCGTGCTGCAGGAGGACGCGCGCGCCAGCCTTCAGCACATCAGCTCGCGCGTCGGCCTGTCGAGCACGCCCTGCTGGACGCGCATCAAGAAGATGGAAAGCGACGGCGTGATCCAGGGCTACACCGTGCGCCTCGACCCGGCGGCCATCGGCTTCAGCGAGACCGTGATCGTGCAGGTGACCCTGGAGAATCACCACGAGGAAACCCTGGAGCAATTCGGCAAAGCGCTGCGGGAGATCCCGGAGGTGCTCGAGGCGTACCTGGTTTCGGGGGACTACGACTATCACATCCGCATCGTGGTGCGCGACACGCGCGACTATGAACGAGTGCTGCGCGAGCGCCTTTACCGGATCCCGGGAGTGCGGCACACCAAGTCCAGTTTCATACTCGGGTTTCTGAAAGAGAGCTCGCTGCCGCTGTCCGCTTCGCCCGTCCTGGGCGGTGCGGGCCCGCCGGCTGCGCGGGCCCGCACTATGTCATCTGACGACAAAAGGTCGCGGTCGAGCGCCCGCTCGGCAGTCCCACGACGCCGCTAGCGGGTCTCGCCGACGGGCACTAAAATCGTCGCGTATGCCTGTTCCATCCGTCAATGACCACGGGCTGATCGACGCGATCGGAGCCCGTCATGAGGTTGCCGGCGCCCAGGCACGCATCGTATGCCTGGTGCCGAGCATCACCGAGTTGCTGTTCGAGCTCGGGCTGGGCGCCCAAGTGGTGGGCCGCACCGGCTTCTGTATTCATCCCAAGGGTCGGGTCAAGCGCGTCGCCAAAGTGGGCGGGACGAAGGCCATCGATGCGAGCCGGATCAAGCGCCTCGCGCCTACGCACCTGATCGTCAACATCGACGAGAACCCGCGCACGACCGTGGCCGAGCTCGCTGCATTCGTACCGAACGTGGTGGTAACGCATCCCGTGCAGCCTCGCGACAACGTCGCGCTGTACCGTCTGTTGGGCGGCATCTTCTCGCGCGAGGAGCAGGCAGAGGAGCTGTGCCGGCGCTTCGAGGCGACGTACGAACAGACGATGGCGGTTGCCGCTGCCTGGCCACGGCAGCGCGTTCTCTACCTCATCTGGAAGTCACCTTGGATGACGGTGGCCCGCGATACTTACATCTCGCGCATGCTCGCGACCGTGGGGTGGGACACCTGCGAGATCAAGAGCGAGGCGCGCTATCCCGCGTTCGAGCCTACCCCCGGGATGCTGCAGGAGGAGGACGTCGTGCTGCTGTCGAGCGAGCCCTACAGTTTCCGCGAACGTCACCGCCTCGAAATTCTCGATCTGCTGCCGGCGCACAGCCGAACCCGGGTGGCGCTGATCGACGGGTCCATGACCTCCTGGTACGGCAGCCGCGCCATCGAGGGACTGGCCTACCTGCGCGAGTTCCGCCGCACTCTG
>DATJZQ010000212.1:0-4637 GCA_035499005.1 Burkholderiales bacterium
AAAGTGGGCATGCACATCCACGTCATCCCGAACCGTGACTCGCCGCCCACCGTGCTGCTGCGCGAGTCGTACCGCGACGGCAAGACCGTCAAGAAACGCACCCTCGCCAATCTTTCCGCGCTGCCCGCCGAGCAGATCGAGTTGATCCGCCAGGTGCTGCGTGGCGAGAAGCTGGTCGCGCCAGCGTCCCTCTTCGAGATCGATGCCTCACGTCATCATGGTCATGTGCAGGCGGTCTGGCTGGCCATGCAGCGCCTGGGGCTCGCGCAGCTGCTTTGCACCCGCCCGTGTGCCGAGCGCCAGCGCGTGCTGGCAATGATCGCCGCTCGGGTACTGAGTCCCGACAGCAAGCTCGCCACTACGCGCTGGTGGGACACCACCACCTTGCCCGAACTGTTTGAGCTCGACGCCTGTGACGAACAGGCGCTGTATGCCGCAATGGACTGGCTGCTCGAGCGCCAGGATGCGATCCAGGGCAAGCTCGCGCAGCGTCACCTGCAGCCCGGTGGCATCGTGCTGTATGACCTGAGTTCGAGCTACTTCGAGGGCAGCACCTGTGAGCTGGCCGCCCTGGGCTACAACCGCGACGGCAAGCGCGGCAAGCTGCAGGTCAACTATGGACTGCTTACCGATGCGCGCGGCGTGCCGGTTGCCATCTCGGTGTTTGAGGGCAACACCGCCGATGCGCAGACGTTCATGCCGCAGGTCACGCAGCTGCGCGAGCGCTTCGGCATCGACGAGATGGTGCTGGTGGGCGACCGTGGCATGATCGCCCAGACCCATATCGATGCGCTCAGGGCCGAGGCTGGGCTGAAGTGGATCACCGCACTGAAATCCGGCAGCCTGCGTGTGCTGGCCAGCGAGGGAGCCCTGCAGCTGGGGCTCTTTGATGAGCGCAACCTGTTCGAATTCACCCACGCCGACTATCCCGGCGAGCGCCTGGTTGCCTGCCGCAATCCCGAGCTCGCGAAGAAGCGCGCCCACACGCGCCAGTCGCTGCTGGAGGCCACCGTTGCACTGCTCGAACCGATTCGTCAGCGGGTTGCGGCCGGACGTCTGAAAGGCCAGGACCGCATCGGCCTGTGCGTGGGAAAGGTGCTGAACCGCCACAAGGTCGGCAAGCACCTTGATCTGGTCATCGGTGACGCGTCGTTCGAGTACACGATCAACGACGCACGGGTGGCGCAGGAAGCGAGCCTCGATGGCATCTACGTGATCCGCACCGCGGTAGCGCAAGAGCGCATGGGCAGCGATGACGTCGTGCGCAACTACAAAAGCCTCACTCAGGTCGAGCAGGCATTCCGTTCCATGAAGACCGTCGACCTCGAGGTGCGGCCGATCTATCACCGGCTGGCCGACCGGGTGCGTGCCCATCTGCTGCTGTGCATGCTCGCCTACTACGTCAAGTGGCACATGATGCAGGCCTGGCGCCCGCTGCTGTTCGCCGACGAAAAACAGGCGGCCAAAGCGCAACGCGATCCGGTCGCGCCGGCCAGGCGCTCGGCCAGCGCATTGCGCAAAGTCTCGAACAGGACGCTGGAGGACGGCACCTGCGTGCACAGCTTCGATTCGCTGCTACATCACCTCAGCACCATCGTGCGCAATACCTGCCATCACCCTGGTGCGTCCGCGCACGAAGCCACCTTTACCCTCGATACGGCACCCGATGCCAAACAGCTGCAAGCCCTTGAACTGCTGAAAACCATTGACGTGTAGGCAGCAGTCCAACAGCCGATCAATCATAACTGATTGATTCAAAAGAGTACTTTGTGTCGAGGTTCCGGCAACTTCAGGTTAAAGGGACCAGCTTCCTCCTTAATTTTACATAATGCAGAGGATTTTTTGTTTAGCGGTCGCGGCCTCAGATGCATGGGTCGAACCGGTGAGATCGCTCCGCGAGCGGTAAATAAAAAATCGTTTGTGCTAAACCGCTCCGCAGGCGTTCGCTTCTATGGGCATTGAATGAACGGCGCGGTGATTGGCGAGACCCGGCGCATGGCCATCGCACGCCGGAAGCGGGCAGTCTGACAGAGCCGGTCGCGCGAAGTCAGCGGGAATGCGAGGGTGAGCCAGCAGCCAGTGTACAGTTTCGCGGCATTATGATGGTGCGAGGACGCCACAGCACGAGTGTGTTCACGTTGGCCGCATGGGGAAGACCAACGTGCTGGGGGCTGGTGCTGATGCCGGTCAGTGTCCATGGCTGGGATCAGGTGGAGCCCGTGGCAGGATGCCAGGCCTGTCGCCAGGCAGCGCGCCTTCGATGCGGACCATGTGGCCCTTGCCGCACACGGGGCAATCGCGCAGTGACCTGCCGGTAAGCCGCTGGTAACGGTCACGGTAGTCTTCTGCAGGGGCGGGTGACGCAGCGGCGGGCGGCTCGACGCCGAGCAGCCTCCGGCAGGTGGCCAGGCGCGCCGCCCGGTGGCAGTTGGCGAGCCACCCGTAACTGCGGATGCGCTTGAAGCCAGTGGGTAGCACGTGCAGCAGGAAGCGGCGGATGAACTCGTCGACCTTGAGCGTCATGGTCCTGGGGCGGGCTTCGTGACGGTAGTCCTTCCACCGGAAGAGCACCGAATCGCCATCAAAGCGCAGCAGCCGGTTATTCGAGATGGCGACGCGATGCGTGTAGCGGCCCAGGTAATCGAGCACCTGGGCCGCCCCGCCAAACGGTGGCTTTGCGTAGACGACCCACTCCGCGCGGGCAGCAGGCGTAAGCCAGGCGGCAAACGCTTGCGGATCGCGCAACGACTCGAGCTGGCCGTGGAAGCGTAGCGCGCCGGCGTCGAACGCGCGGCACAGCTGCTCGAGAAAGAGGCGCCGGAAGAGCCGCGAGAGGACCCGCACGGGCAGGAAGAAGCCGGGCCGGCAGGCGATCCAGCGCTCGCCGTCCGGCGCAATGCCACCGCCCGGTATCACGCAGTGCACGTGCGGATGGTGCAGCAGATTCTGCCCCCACGTGTGCAGGACCGAGAGGAAGCCGATCTCCGCACCCAGGTGCTTTGGGTCGGCGGCGATCGTGCGCAGCGTTTCGGCGCTGGTGCGAAACAGGATGTCATAGATCGCCCTCTTGTTCTGGTAGGCGAGCGCCGCGACAGGCTCGGGAAGCGTGAAGACGACATGGAAATACTCGACCTCGGGGAGCAGTTCGGCGCGCCTTCGTTCGAGCCATTGCGCGCGGGCAAGCGACTGGCACTTCGGACAGCAGCGATGGCGACACGAGTCGTAGGCGATGCGCTGATGGCCGCAGGTATCGCACTGCTCAAGATGCCCGCCGAGTGCGGCGGTACGGCACAGCTCGATGGCGCTCATCGCGCGGCGCTGGGCACGACTGAGGGCGTCGGCATGGGTCTGCCGGTACCGTTCGCCGCAGCGGCGGAAGATGTCCGCCACCTCGAGCGCCGGTCGCATCGCCGGCTTCAGAAGTATGCGGGCGGTGTGGGCTCAGGCGGGATGGGGGCGGGATGCGGCAGCAGGTCGAAGGGACTGGTGGTGGCACATACAGTGCTCGTCGCCAGCTTGAGATACCGTGCCGTGGTCGCCATGCTGCGATGTCCCATCAGCAGCTGGATCCGGCGTACATCGGCGCCGGTTTCCAGCAGATGCGTGGCGAACGCGTGCCGCAAAGAATGGGGTGTCACGGGTTTGGTGATGCCGCTGCGCTGGCGCGCAAGCGCGCATGCCTCGCCCACGGCCTGGCGGCTGATGGGCTGCCCGGGAATGTTGCCGGGAAATAGCCACTCCCGCGGGTGTGCGTCCTGCCAGTACAGCCTCAGGATCTCGAGCAGACGCGGCGAGAGCATTACATAGCGGTCCTTACGGCCTTTACCCTGGCGGACACGGATCATCATCCGCTGGCTGTCGATATCGGTGACCTTCAGGTGAACGACTTCCGATACCCGCAGGCCGGCCGCGTAGGCCGTCATCAGGACGGTGCGCTGCTTCAGGCTGGGAATGGACTCGAAGAAACGCGTCACTTCCTCGAAGCTCAGGATGACGGGCAGCTTCAAGGGCCGTTTGGGCAACGGGAAATCCTCGTCACTCCAGTCCCGCCTGAGCGTGATGCGGTACAGGAAGCGCAGCGCGCCGACGGCAAGTTGGACACTGGCCGGCGCGAGCTTGCGTTCGTTGGTCAGGTGGATGATCCAGGCACGGATCTCTTCGGGGCCGAGCACCTCGGGTGAGCGCCGGAAGTGCCGGGCGAAACTGGAGACTTGCAGCAGATAGGTCTTCTGGGTGTTGTCTGCAAGGTTGCGGATCTGCATGTCGTGCAGCATGCGTTGGCGCAGCGGAGTCATGACGAACCTCCTGGAAACAGTAGGTGGAATGCCCAACCGGGCGTCCACATACTGCTCCTGGCGACACCGCTCACCACCTTGCCGGGGTCCAGCGCCAGACAACCCTCCTCATGAAGCGTCAGCCATAGACCTGTGCCCACCTCCCCCTACCGCTTCAGCGGTTTAGTACAATGTCGATAATTCCGAGGTCGGAATTATCGACATAGCTTCGCGACTGGACGGCTGATCGAGTGGTATCGTGCCGGTCTCGACGTAAGTCGCGAATTGCCGAAACTTGCTGCCTATCTCGGGCATGTTAACGTCGGTCTTACGTACTGGTACATCGAAGCGGTTCCTGAATTG
>DATJZQ010000213.1:0-9108 GCA_035499005.1 Burkholderiales bacterium
GCTCTCATCGATCATCTGCCATTGCCAAAGTTGCCGGCGAGCCAGCGCGGCGCCATCAGTGGCTTGGCTGACCTTCGAGGCCGCGTCCTTCGAGGTCCTCTCCGGCGAACTGCGGAATTTTCGATCTTCGCCCGGAGTCACGCGCAAGTTCTGCGCTCTCTGCGGCAGTCCGATCACATACGAAAACGACCGCGATACCGGCTCGATCGATGTGACGACAGCCTCGCTCGACGATCCTGATCGCTTTCCACCCGCTCGAGAAGTGTGGCTGGAGCACAAGATCGCATGGGAAGCGACGAACGGAGCGCTCGATCGATTCCCGAGAGGCAGTGGCGAAGGGCCGCAGGCGTGATCGGCCACAGCCGGTGAAGGACAACGCGACGTGCGCATTCCAGAAGCCTTCTTCGTCGTCATCAATCCGGCCGTTCGCTTTCTGCTGCGGTCGCCCATCCACTGGCTTTGGAGCGGAAGCCTGATGCTGATCACGTTTACCGGGCGCCGGACCGGGAAGGCTTATACGACGCCAGTCCGCTACCTGGAGAGTGGCGACGCCGTATGGGTTTTCACGGGTTTGGAAACCAGATGGTGGAAGAACTTGGGAGGCGGAGCAACCGTTTCTCTGCGGATTCGTGGAGAAGAGAACCTGTATCGAACGGAGGTAGTCGCTGATGCTCCCGACAAGATCCGCAGCGCGCTCGGAGAGTTTCTCGCGCACTTTCCGCAGGACGTGCCCTACTACGAAATCGCCTTGGGCGCGGACGGTCGCATATCCCAGGGCGATCTGGAGAAGGCTGCGGCAAGAACAGTCTGGATCAGAGCCTACCCGAAGCAGTGATGCAGACGGTCGATTCAGTGTGCTACCGTTGATCAGCCCCTGCTTCACCAGGAGATTCGAATGCCCAAGGGTTACTGGATAGCCCGGGTCGATGTCACCGATCCGGAAAAATACAAGCTCTACGTCGCGGCGAACGCCGGCCCCTTCAAGAAGTACGGAGCACGCTTCGTGGTCCGCGGCGGCCGGTTCGAGAATCCCGAGGGCTCGAGCCGCAGCCGTAATGTGGTACTCGAGTTTCCGTCCTATCAGGCGGCCCTCGACTGCTGGAAGTCGCCTGAATATCAGGAGGCATTGAAGCTAAGACAAGTGGCGTCGAGCACGGATCTCGTGATCGTCGAGGGATACGACGGCTCGCAGCCGTCCCGGTCATAGACGGTTAGGATAGCGCCTGGGCGATCTGCGAGGGGAGGGGACATGGCCGAGGCTAGGACCAGAAAGCGATCTCGAGACGCTGCCGGCCGGCGCGGAAGGGCACGGCATGCCGCCGCCCTTCCTACGCGCGGCGAGCGTGCCGCCATTGGGCGGGCCCTGCGCGACAAGGCGCCACGGAAGAGCCACGGCGACTGGAAGCTGCCGCGCGATCACCGCGACCCGATCCGCATTCTCGAAGCGTCGAACCGCGGGCGTTTGGCGGAGCTCGTGCCGATCCGCTACGGCCGCATGCTGCACAGCCCGTTCACGTTCTTGCGCGGCTCCGCGGCGGTGATGGCGTACGACCTCGCCAAGACGCCGACGAGCGGCCTGCGGGTGCAGGCGTGCGGCGACTGCCACCTGCTGAACTTCGGCTTGTTCGCGACACCGGAGCGCCATCTGGTCTTCGATGTCAACGATTTCGACGAGACGCACCCGGGGCCGTGGGAATGGGACTTGAAGCGCCTGGCTGCGAGCTTCGTGATCGCAGCTCGCGACAACCGACTCTCCAGGACGGAGGCGCAGGACGTGGTCATGGAATGCGTGAGCGCATATCGGGAACACATGCGCGAATGTTCCGCGATGACGCCGCTGGAGGTCTGGTACCAGCGCCTGGACATGGAGACCATCATCGAGCAGGCCCCGGACGCGGAAGCCAGGAAGTTCAGGCAGCAGCTCGCCAAGCAGGCGCGCCAACGCATCATCGAGCACCTGTTCCCCAAGATCGTCGCGGTCGCTGGGGGCCGGCACCGGGTGGTCGATCAGCCGCCGATCCTCGTGCACGTGGCGGAACCCGACTTCGAGGGACGCGTATACGAGGCGGTGTCCGATTACCGGGAGTCGCTTTCCGACGAGCGCCGCGTTCTCCTGGATCGCTATCACCTCGAAGATTTCGCGTTGAAGGTGGTGGGGATCGGCAGCGTCGGCACCCGTTGCTACATCGCGCTGCTCATGTCGGACGAACATCACCCGCTGATCCTGCAATTCAAGGAAGCGGTGCGCTCCGTCCTCGAACCTTACACGGAGCGCAGCAGGTACGACAATCAGGGCGAGCGCGTCGTGATGGGCCAGCGCTTGATGCAGTCGTCGAGCGATATTTTCCTGGGCTGGGCGCGGGGACGGCGCGGCAAAGACTTCTACGTGCGGCAGCTGCGGGACATGAAGATGTCGATTCCGCTCGAAGGCTTGTCCGCGGTTCGGCTCGCTCGCTACGCGAGGGGGTGCGGCTGGACCCTGGCGCGTGCCCATGCGAAGTCTGGCGATGCCACCGCCATCAGCGGCTATCTGGGCAAGGCAGACGCTTTCGACCGCGCGCTTGCGAGATTTGGAGCCGCCTATGCAGATCAGACGGAACGAGATTACGCGGCCCTCGTGAAGGCGGTACGTTCCGGTCAGGTCGAGGCCTTGACCGACGAATAGAGACCATGCTCAGCATGAAAAGGAGATCCAATGCCTGAAGTGGGAACCAAGCTGATCTTCGAGAACGAGCGGGTGCGGGTCTGGGAATTCACCCTGAAGCCCGGGGAGAGCATCGAGGCGCACCGTCACGATCACGATTACTTCTTCTATCCGATCGAAGGCGGAACGCTCGAGGTGACCCGGCCCACGGGCGTCACCAGGCTGACCTTGAACGCGGGTGAGGTCTATTTCCGCAAGGGTGGGGACACCCATGCGGCGAAGAATGTCGACAACCACCGGTACCACGAGGTGCTGGTCGAATTGAAGGGATGATTCCGCAGCAGGGCGTCGATCCCGGCGCCACCGATCTCATCCGCCTGCCGGATCTGCAGCCCAACGTGCATTGAGTTTGCTCCCTATGAACAGGTTTCCGACGCAGTGGCAGGCGGTGAGATGGACATTGACCGCGGCTGCATTCACGCTGCCCCTCTATGCTGCTGCCGCCGCTCAGACGGAAGCCGATCTGAAGGAACAGATCATTTATGGCTGCCACAACGAAATGGGCGAGTTCGGGGCGGAGCTGGTTCGACAGTGCATCGAAACCGAGACTGCGGCGCTGAACGACGTTTCCTCCCATCCGGACACAGCCGAACCGATCGTGTCACGCTGCAAGCGCGTCGCCGGCGGCAGAGGCTGGGGCGCGGTGAAGGTGTGCGTCGACCAGGACATCGCGGCCGCCGCGGCGCTCGATCGCTATCCCGCAGAGAATGCTGCCGTGATTGAGCAGTGCCGGACCGAGGTAGGGCCGCAAGGCCCCGCGAAGCTCAAGGCGTGCGTCGATCAGCGCATCGCGGCCCGGCAGTCCCCTAAGCAATAAACGCTGCGGCGGGCATCAATGTCTTGCCAGCCGACGCGACTGAAAGAGCGCGGCGGCGTGCAGCATGACGAAGATCGGGACGAGATAGGCCGGAATGAGGACGAGCGGCAAGTCGGCCATCGGTCCGCTCGTGATCTCCCCGGGAGCGCCCGTGGCGAGAGCCGCGCTGAGCGCGCCGGTGCTGACGGCATCGACGAGGTCCAGCAGGCCGAGAACATTCCAGGCAACAAACCAATTGCTCGCCGCAAAGTTGGGGCGGCGTATGAGGGCCAGGATGACCCACGGCGCCGTCAGGCCTATCGCCAGGTCGCCCAGTCCGGCAGGCCAGGCGAAGCTGCCGGGCAGTACGTGATGGACGTACAGCGCGATGAATCCGAGCCCGGCCGCTCTCCACGCCTGGATGGCTGTCACGACGCGCAGGTCGAGGTTCAGGACGAAGTCGCGGACTGCGGGCGACAACCAGTAGGACAGAAAGAACGCAATGATCGGCGCCACGACGCCGACGAAGATCGGGAGCGGCGGGGTGCCGGGCGGCGACGCGAACGCGCCTGCGGCGCCGAGCACGGCTACCAGCATGAACCACGCGGCCAGCGCTACGGAAACGCTCAGTCCGATGGCGTTGGGGGTGGGTGATTGCGAGGTCATAACGGTGGACATGGTATGGTCTCCTGGAAGTGACTTGCAGTTTGCAAGTATGTAGAGACCGTAGCATAATGACTTGCAATATGCAAGCGACTCTGTGGGACGACGAATGAACACCAGGAAAGCGGACAAGACAGACAAGGCATGGCGCTCCGTCTGCCCGATCGCGCGCACGCTCGAGCTGGTCGGTGACAAGTGGTCCTTGCTGCTGATCCGGGACATGCGCTTCGGCAAGCGCACATATGGGGAGCTGCTCGACTCGCCCGAAGGAATCCCGACCAACATCCTGGCCGACCGCCTCAAGCGGCTCGAAGAAGCCGGGCTGGCCGAGCGCGCCGAATATCAGGACCGCCCGGTTCGCTATGCATACACTCTGACCGAGAAGGGCCAGGACTTGGGCAATGTCCTGCTCGCACTGAAGCGCTGGGGCGAAGCGAATATCCCGGGCTCGCGTGCTCTCAGGCAACCCGCTCCGCCTTCCCGGCGCAAGGTCTCCGTGTCAGGGGTGAAGTGACCGCTCCGGACCGGATGCACTCCGCAGGCGGAGCCGTCGGTGCGCTGCTTCGATAGAATTGCAGCTGACAGACCAATCGCGCTCTGGCGGCTGGCGCTGTGGAGTCCGCATGCATACGTATGAAGCTCGTGTCGCGTGGAAGCGAAATGGAGCCAAGTTCACCGACTTGCGCTACAGCCGCGGGCACGAGTGGATGTTCGACGGCGGCGTGACGCTGCCGGCGTCGTCCTCGCCATCCTCCGTTCCTGTGCCCTACTCCGTGGTACAGGCGGTCGATCCCGAGGAAGCGCTCGTTGCCGCCGCTTCGAGCTGCCACATGCTCACCTTCCTCTACCTCGCGGCAAAGCGCGGGTTCGTGGTCGACACCTACGAGGACGACGCGCTCGGCGTGATGGAAAAGAACGCGCAGGGAAAGCTTGCCATTACTCGTATAACCTTGCGGCCCAGGATCGAATTCTCCGCCGGCAAAACGCCTACGGCGCCAGAGCTCGAGGCGCTGCATCATTCCGCGCACGAAGAGTGCTACATCGCCAGCTCGATCAAGTCCGAGGTCGTGGTTGAAGCCGGTTGATCGACGCTGGCGCAGCAGGCTGAGCTGCTTCGCAGGGCAGGATTGATCTTGCCCGGCATTTCCGCCTTTCCCGGCAGGCCGGCGAAGGAGCGCAGCGCGTGCTGACCGAATCCCGCATCACCTGGATGCTCGTCGCGCTGTGCGCGGCGAACTTCACTGTGACCTCATCGGGTTCGGCCACGGCGCCGTTCCTGCAGGCCATCGCAGACGACCTCACCACTACCCTTCCAGCTGTGGCCCACCTGTTCGCCATCCAGGCCATCGCATGGGGAGGCGCGGCGCTGGTTGCAGGCGCCTTCTCCCTGCGCCTCGGGCGGCGCTCGGTGCTGGTCGCGAGCCTCCTGCTGATGGGCGCGACGCGGGTCGGCTTTGCATTTTCGCCGAGCTATTCCGTGGCGCTGACCTGGCAGATCCTGTCGGGGTTATGCGGGGGCGCGTTCATGGGGACGGTGTTCGCGGCGGTGTCGGATCACGTACCCGCCGGGATGCGCGGACGTGCGCTGAGCTGGGTCATCACCGGACAATCGCTGTCGCTCGTGCTCGGCGTGCCGCTGGTTACGCTGCTCGGCACCCTGGGCGGCTGGCGCGAGGCCCTGGCCGTGCACGGCGCCGTCACGATGCTGACCGCGATCGCCGTGCGCTGGTCCACGCCCCCGGATCCGCCGCCACATGCGAGCCCGCATCACGCGCATCTTCCGCTGGACGCCTTGCTGCGGCCAAAGCTGCTCGCCTTGCTCGCCGCAGGGACCACCGAGCGCGTTTGCTTTGCCACGCTGGCGATCTATCTGCCGACATTTCTGCAGCGCGCCTACGGTATTTCGTTCGGTCCCTTGGCGCTTGCACTGGCTGTGATCGCGATCGGCAATCTGGCCGGGAATCTGATCGGCGGGCGAGTAGCCGATCGCGCGCGCTCGCGCGCCGCGCTGCTGGCGTCGACGCTGGCGCTCACTGGGGCGCTCGCCATTCCCACGCTCATGTGGAAGCCCGGGCTCGCGCTTTCGATGGCTCTTGGCTTTGTCTACTGCTTCGTCAACGCGTCGGGGCGGCCGGTGCTGATGGCGACGCTCGCGGATATGCCCAACGAGGTTCGCAGTGCGCTGTTTGGCCTCAACGTGACAACGGCGAGCCTGGGCTGGCTGCTGGCGGGCTCGGCCGGCGCGTGGCTGATCGCTTCGGGTGGATTCGTCGGATTGGGCGCGTTCTGCGCGGGGATGGCGCTGCTGGGCGCGGTGCTGGCGCTAGCGAGCGCCCCCGGTCAGCGGCGCTCCGCATAGTAACGCTGTAGGATCACGAGAAGCTTTTCTTGGGAGCCGATCTTGCGCGTCAACTCGCTCGGTTACGTCGGCGTGCGTGCCACGGATACAGAGGCGTGGCGGGGATTCGCGGCAGGCGTGTTCGCCATGCAGGCACAGCCGACGGCGCTCGGTCTCTCGCTGCGCATGGATGACCGGGAGCACCGGATTCTCGTCCACCGGGGTGAAGGCGGGGGTGGCGCCTACTACGGATGGGACGTCGGCGGTGCCGCCGAGCTGGACGCCGCGGCAGGAGAGCTCGAGGCGCACGGCGTGAAGGTGCGCCGCGCCCAGTCCGCGGAGCTCGACATCCGCCGAGTGGCTGGCATGCTGTGGTTCGAGGATCCGCTGCGTAATCGCGTGGAGCTGTTCTACGGGTTGGCGCCGGCGAGCGCGCCCTTCGAGCCGCCGCGGCCGCTGAGCGGATTCCGCACCGGCCCTCTGGGCCTCGGGCATGCCGTGCTCACCGTGCCGAGCGTGGATGCCGTCCTGCCGTTCTACCGCGACGTGCTGGGCTTTCGTGTGAGCGACTACACGAAGCGGCCGTTCAACGCCACGTTCCTGCACGTCAACGCGCGCCACCACAGCCTCGCGCTGCTCGAGACCGGGCAGGCCGGGCTGCATCACATCATGGTGGAGGTGCTGTCTTTGGATGACGTGGGCAAGGCGTACGACGCCGCGCTGGAGCGCGACAGTGTCGCGGTTACGCTCGGCCGGCACACGAACGACCACGTCCTGTCCTTCTACGCCTGGTCACCGTCCGGGTTCCTGATGGAATGTGGCTGGGGCGGGCGCTCGATCGACGATTCGACCTGGACCGTGACGGAGATGATGGACGGGCCGAGCATCTGGGGGCACGAGCGCTCGTGGCTCGGTGAGCAGAAGCGCAACGAGGCGCGTGGCTTGCGGGCGCGGGCTGCGGCCGCTGGGCTGCGCGCGCCTTTGCACGTTTCGCCCGGCGAGTACGACGAGATCGCCCCCCACCCCGGCCCTCCCCCGCGAGCGGGGGAGGGAGAGCAGCATGGATAACTGGAGCGCGTCGCTGCGCCTGCGGAAGCCGGCGCTGCGCAGCGAGCACGGCATCGTCGCCGCTCAGCACCGCCGCGCCGCGGAGGCCGGCGCTGCCATCCTCAAGGAGGGCGGAAACGCAGTCGACGCAGCGATCGCCACGTCGTTCGCCCTGGGCGTGCTCGAGCCCTGGATGAGCGGCATCGGCGGAGGCGGCGCGATGGTGCTGTATCGCGCCGCGGAAGACGACTACACCGTCATCGACTTTGGCATGCGCTCGCCGGCTTTGCTCAACCTGGCCCGCTATCCGCTGAGCGGCGAGGGCGCTTCCTCCGATCTGTTCCCCTGGTCGCGGGTGCAGGACGATCGCAACGTGCACGGCCCGCTCGCAGTCGCGATACCAGGAGTGGTTGACGGGATGCGGCTCGCGCACGAGCGCTATGCCAACCTTGCGTGGGACAGGCTGCTGCAGCCCGCAATCGCGTTCGCCGAGGAGGGCCTGCTGATCGACTGGTTTGCGGTAGAGAGCATTGCCAGCGCCGCGGCGGACCTCAACCGCTATCCCGGCAGCCGCGAATGCTTTCTCGTCGACGGTCGTCCTCCAGTGCCGACGTGGTCGGGGCGCAGCGAGGTCCGCTTGCCGCAGCAGCGCCTCGCCCGCACGCTGCGCCGGCTCGCACAGACGGGCCCGCGGGATTTCTACGAAGGCAACTTGGCGCAGGTCCTGGCGCGCGAGATCCAGGCCGCGGGGGGCGCGCTCTCCAGGCGCGATCTGGCGGGCTACGAGGCGCGCGTAGTTGCGCCGCTCTCGCTCACCTATCGCGACGCGCGTATCGCGGCGACGCCGGAGCTTACCGGCGGCCCGACGCTTGTCCACATCCTGCGCGCTCTCGAGCGGCGCCTCGCTGCGGACGGCGGGCTGGACGCGCAGGCGTACGTCGCCTACGCGGAATGCCTGCAGGAAAGCTACGCCCATCGCCTGACTCACATGGGCGACGTGGATGGCGGCCGCGCCCCGGGATGCACGTCGCATTTCTGCGTCGTCGACAGCCAGGGGAACATGGCCGCGGTCACGCAGACGCTGCTATCGATCTTTGGCTCGCGCTTCACGCTGCCCGAGACGGGCGTGCTCATGAACAACGGGATCATGTGGTTCGATCCCGAGCCGGGCAAGCCCAACTCGCTCGCACCCGACAAGCGCTGTCTCACCAACTACTGTCCGATCATCGCCGAGCGCGGCGAGCAGCGATTCGCGCTGGGCGCGTCCGGCGGGCGGCGCATCCTGCCGGCCGTCACGCAGCTCATGTCCTTTCTGACCGACTACGGCAAAACGCTGGACGCGGCTTTTCATCTGCCCCGCATCGATGCGAGCGAGGGCGACCTGGTGATCGGCGATGCCCTGCTGGCGGAAGAAGTGCACAGCGCGCTCGATAAGCGCTTTCCCTACGTGCGCATGCGGCGGCAGACGCTGCCGTTCAAGTTCGCGTGTCCGAGCGGCGTTCTGCGCGCGGGCGCAACCAACTGGGGAGCCACCGAAATCGCCTCGCCTTGGGCCGACGC
>DATJZQ010000214.1:0-5294 GCA_035499005.1 Burkholderiales bacterium
GAAGCGAATCAGCGGCGGCGCGCGTGACGCTTGGAGCCGTTCCCGGCCAGGGCCTGATCGCGTAGGCGCTTGTACAGTCGGGGTTCGGCGGACTTCAGGTATGAGATCACCTGAAAGTCGCCGCGCGTGATCCGGCGCACGTCGATCTGATCGACGTGTACCAGGCGCAAGAGCTCCTGCACGGGCTTCGGCATCGTGCGCCCGCTTTCGTAGCGGGAACCCCCGCTCTGGGTGACTCCGATCCGGCCCCAGAACTCCTGCTGGTTCAAGCCGAGGCGGTGACGGATGTCGCGGGGTTTGGAGATGGCTTTCATTTTGATGTCATATCCACACAGTTGAAGACGGAGCGCAGATCCGGCCGCGCCTGACTTGTTTGGCTCCAATTGCCGCCGGAAGTTCCGGAAGACATATTGCAGCATGACGCCGCTCGACGCCAGCGGCGGACGCAAACGTTGATGCCGCCCGCATGGGCGGCCTCCTACCGCGCTAGGGCAACGTCCCTCTCCGACGGGCGCCCTCCGCGAGGCTGTCCCGTCGCGCGCTTGAGACGCGGTTAAGGCAGGCGGAAGGTGACCAGCGCGCCGGAATCCTTCGGGAACGTATTGTACGGATAGCCGAAGAAGGACGCATAGTCGTCTCCGGCCAGGCCGCCCCAGCCGGTCTCGACCGCGATGTACTGCCTGCCGTCCTTGCCCTTGTAGCTGATGATGCCGCCGTTATGCCCTTGGCCGTTGTTGTGCTTCCACAGCTCCTTGCTGGTGGTGGCATCGAGCGCGCGCAGCCAGCCGCGCGGATCGGGCACGAACAGCAGATTGCCGGCGGTGGACAAGAGGCTCGCGAGCGGCGGCTCGGGAAACTCGATCTCCCACCTCTTCGCGCCGGTGAGCGGATCATTGGCGGAGATGTGGCCGCGCACTTTCCCGTCCGGCGGGTTCACCAGGCTGAAATCCGCGCCGATGTTGAGCTGCGCCATCGGCTCCAGGATCGGCGCGCTCTTCTTCACGGTGAGGTCCATGCACCATTCGTTGCCCACCTTGTAGTACAGGCCGGTCTTGGGGTTGTAGGTGCCTGAGTTCCAGCTGACGCCGCCGGCGATGAACGGGCACAGGTTCTTCTGCTCGCCCTCGGTGAAATCGCGGCGTCCGATCAGCTCGCCGGTGCGCGGGTCGATGTCCTTCACGAAGTTGATGTTCTTGACCAGGCGCCAGACGTTCTGCACCTTGGCCTTGCGGTCGTAGACGAACACGAAGCCACCCTTGTTCGCGTGCACGATGTATTTCTTGCCGCCGCGCTCGAGCATCACGAATTCGCCCACAGCGCTGTCGAAGTCCCACGCGTCGTGCGGCAGCTCCTGGTGATAGGCCTTGAGCTCCCCCGTGTCGAGATCGAGGCCGACCACGGTGCTCGTGTACAGATTGGTGCCGGGCCGCGCGCCGCCGGTCATCCAGTCCGGACCCGACCAGTCATACAGGGGTGCGGGATTGGCCGTGCCCCACCACACCAGATTGCTTTCCGGGTCGTAGCTGCCGGCCATCCAGCCGCCGCCTCCGCCCACTTTCCAGGAGTCGTTGCCCCACGTGTTGCGCGCATCGGACTTGGTGTTGTCGTTGCCGCCGACGGTGTAGAACTTCCACGCCTCCTGGCCTGTGCTCGCGTCCACTGCGAAAATCGGACCGCGGTATGGCCACTCGCCGCCCTGCGCGCCGATGATCACCTTGTCCTTGACGAACAGCGGCGCACCGGTGAAGCCGACGGTGAGCTTTTCCGAGTTGATCAGCTTGGTTTCCCAATTGAGCTTCCCGGTCTTCATGTCGATCGCAACCAGCTTGCCATCGAGCGTACCCATGTAGACGTTGCCCAGACCCAGGGCGAGCCCGCGGTTGTATGGCGAATGGGTTTGCTTGGCGACCAGGTCCTCGTTCAGCTTCTGGCGGTAGTACCAGACGACTTCGCCGGAGGCTCCGTCGAGAGCGAACACCTGGTTGTAGGGCCCCGAGTAGTACAGGATTCCGTCCGCGGCCAGCGGCATCGACTGCAGACCGCGCACTGCACGCGGCATCACGTGAGTCCACGCCACCTGCAGCTTGCTCACGTTCTTGCTGTTGATCTGGTCGAGCGCGCTGTAGTGCCAGCTCTTGTAGCTGCCGTGATAGGTGAGCCAGTCGCCCGGGTACTTGTCCGCGTTGCGAATGCGCTCGTAGGTGACCTCGCCCCATGCCTGCCCGAACAGCCCAAGCAGCGCAACCGCGAACAGCGCCTTGACACCGCCAAGCCCCTGCTGCCATCGCTTCATCGAGATTCTCCTCTTCAGACCTGCGCCGCTGCCATCAAGGTCGTTGCAGGACGACGCGTACAGCCGGCGCCTGCTTAACGAGCGCGCACTATAGTGGACGCTGGCGCATATTTCAACCGGCGAGCCGGCCTAAAACGCGCGCCAGACAAGGACTTACGACAGGGCGGAGGACAACTTGAGGCGGGCGCCCGGGACGGCCGGTCGCGCCGGCACCCGGAAGCGAAGACGGCAGCCATCGGCTGCCGTGGGATGTGCGTGCGATTGCGCGCCTGGCTACTTGGCGACCTGGCGTTCGCGCAGCTCGTCGAGCGTCTTGCAGTCGATGCACAGCGTTGCGGTCGGGCGCGCCTCCAGCCGCTTCAAACCGATTTCGACGCCGCAACTGTCGCAGTAACCGTACTCGCCCACGTCGATCTTGGCGATGGTTTCTTCGATCTTCTTGATCAGCTTGCGCTCACGGTCGCGGTTGCGCAGCTCGAGCGCCATGTCGGATTCCTGACTGGCGCGGTCGTTGGGATCCGCGAAGATGGTCGCCTCGTCCTGCATGGTGTGGACGGTGCGGTCGATGTCCTGGCTCAACTCTTCCTTCAGCGCGCTGAGAATCTTGCGGAAATGATCGAGCTGGCGCGGGTTCATGTACGCCTCACCCTTCTTCGCCTGGTAGGGCTTGAATTGAGTGTGAAATTCAGCAGCCATGGACGCTACGTTCCGGCGCAAAAAAGTCGCTTTAATAGCAGAAAACCACTGGGCCCGCAAGCAACTTTCGCTCCCATCGCGACTCGATGTTCAGCCGTGCGCCGGTGCTCTCGCGCCGCTGCAGCAAATTGACCCGTGCGCGCGCAAGCAGTTATAGTAGCCCGCTTCCGGGGTGTGACGCAGCCTGGTAGCGTGCCTGCTTTGGGAGCAGGATGTCGGAGGTTCGAATCCTCTCACCCCGACCAGCATGCCCGCCGACCATGACATCCGGCCGCTCCTGCCCGTAGCTCAACCGGATAGAGCACCAGCCTTCTAAGCTGGGGGTTATGGGTTCAAGTCCCGTCGGGCAGGCCAGATATCCGATGCGCGCACTGCGCGTGCGGGAACAACGGTGGCTGTAGCTCAGTTGGTAGAGTCCCGGATTGTGATTCCGGTTGTCGCGGGTTCGAGTCCCGTCAGCCACCCCACTCCTTCGGCAACGTGAACAGGCGCCGCGCGGTTGCTCCGCACGCGGTCGGGTAGCCACGGCTGGTTCGCGCGTTGTTCCGTCTTCTGGCGGGTCCAAGGCGGTCCCCACTCCTGCGGACCCGCTATGGTATCGTGCTCATCGCAGTCACAAACGATCCATACAGGGGAGACCACCATGAAGCTCTACTATGATCCGCTCACTGTGAACTGTAAGAAGGTCGTGGCCGGCTTTGGCCTGCTGGGCGCCGAATTCGAGAAGTCGCACGTGGATTACTTCGGCGGCGGTCACAAGGCGCCGGAGTACGTCAAGATCAACCCGAACGCCTCCCTTCCCGCGCTGGTCGACGGCGACTTCACCCTGTGGGAATCCAACGCCATCCTTCAATACGTGGCCGACCAGAAAGAAGCCTTCGACTACTATCCGCGCGATCCCAAAGTGCGCGCCGACATCCACCGCTGGCAGCTGTGGGAGGCCGCGCACTGGTTCCCGAGCTGCTATGTATTCCTGGTCGAGAACGTCGTCAAACCGCTGCTGAAGGCCGAGCCCGACAAGGCGACGATCGAGAAGGAAACGCCGAACTGGCACCGGCTCGCGAACATTCTGGATGCGCGTCTCGCCGATCAGCGCTGGTTGTGCGGGGACAAGGTGACGATCGCCGATATTTCCGTCGCCGCTCCGATGCACCTGCACCCCTACCAGAAGCTTCCTCTCGCCGCACACCCCAATCTGCGCCGCTGGATGACCGAGGATGTCGAGCAGCTTCCGTCCTGGAAGGCGACGGATGTGGCGAAGATGCTGGGCTGGGCATAGCGGCTCGAGGCTGCGTCGTCGACGTAACTGGAGACGATTGGATCATGCAGTCCGATAAATCGGTACGCTCGACGTTCAACTACACGCTGGACGACGGCTCGGTTCCGGAGGTGTATTTCTACGAGCCGCCGCCCGGCACGACACCGCATCCCCCGGGCAACGATCCGCACGAGATGGAGATCAGAGACGGCTGGCCGGGTGCCAGCCGCTTCTCCCTCGATCGCGAAGGCTTCGAGCTCAAGGAGTTTCACGACGCGTTCGAGCGTTTCGACGACGACGAGGCGGTGCGGCGCGAGTTCTACGACCCGGTGTCGGAGTGCGTGCGCCGGGCAGTCGGCGCGCGCCGCGTGATCGTGTTCGATCACACCATCCGCTCCAAGGCCAACGAGCAGCAGCAAACCGCGGAGCACACGACCACGCAGCGTGCGCCGGTGATGATCGTGCATTGCGACTACACGCCGGTATCCGGTCCACTGCGCGTTCGCCAGCTGCTGCCCAACGAAGCCGAGGATCTGCTCAAGCGCCGTGTGGCGTTCTACAACTTCTGGAAGCCGCTCAAGCGCCGTGTGGAAGAAAAGCCCCTGGCGATGTGCGACGTGACCTCGGCCGCACCGGACGACATGATCAAGATGCTGCTGCGCTACCGGGAGCGCACGGGCGAGATCTTCGTGATGCGTCATTCGAGCGCGCATCGCTGGTGGTACTTTCCGAAAATGACGCCCGACAACGTCATTCTCCTCAAGACCTACGAGTCGGAAACAGACGGGCGGGCGCGCTTCATCGGCCACAGCGCATTCGAGGATCCGAACACACCGCCCGACGCAGCGCTGCGCGAGAGCATCGAGATCCGCACGATGGCTTTCTTCTAGGCGACGGCAGCGGGCGAGGGGGGCCAGTGCCCGTTCCATCCAATCCATTCTCGCTGGCCGGCCGGGTTGCCTTGATCACCGGCGGCAACAGCGGCATCGGCCGTGCGCTCGTGCTGGCGATGCACGACGCGGGCGCCAAGGTTGCGATCGGCGGCCG
>DATJZQ010000215.1:0-4802 GCA_035499005.1 Burkholderiales bacterium
AGGCCGCCGAAGAATAACCGGTGGGTGGACGCCCTCAACCGTAAGTCGCATCCTCAAGAACGAAAAGTACATTGGTCACTGGATTTGGAATCGAACAGAAACGCGTCGAGATCCGCGAACCGGCCGCAAGCGAAAGTTCACCAAAGCGGAGACCGAGTGGCACATCGTTAACAGCGAGACCCTCCGCATCGTACCGCAAGATCTCTGGGACCGCAGTGCCTCACGTTGGCGAGAGATCGATCGCACATGGCCGACCCGCCGAGGCGAAAAAGGGTTCAAGGGGCAACAACGGAGCTACGTCGAGACTCATCCCAGTCACCTGCTATCGGGCATGCTCCGGTGCGGCGAATGTGGAAACGCGATGGGTCTGGTGAGTGGAAAGAACGCCGGTTACTACGGCTGCCTCAGCGCTGCGAAGAAGCTTCGACGCTCGCCAGAATTGACCCGCCCCTGCTTGTCAGAATTGACCCACCGTTGACCTGATCGAGTTTGGGCGGTGCGGTTCTCCGATTTGTTTCGGAGGACCAGATGCACCGCAGTCGACCGTGCCGGATCTGCCGGCGTTGGTTTCGTCCCCATCCACGCGCCGGTGAGCGGCAGCACGTCTGCAGTCGAGCGGACTGCCAGCGGGAGCGCCACCGTCGCGCCTGCCAGCGCTGGCGCAAGCGCGAAGCCCCGGCCGAGCGTGCGCACCGCTTGCGCCAACGCGTGCGTGGAGACCGGGATGGCGATGCAGGGGCCGCGACGCTCCGAGTCTCGTGGGACGCGGTGCGAGACGCAGTAGGGCTGGAAGTCACGGTTATTCTTCAGGAAGTCAGCCGACTACTCGAAGACCTCGTGCGAGACGCAGTGCGGCGCCAAGTGCACGCGCCGCCAACGGAATCCCGCCGAGTTCCCTCTGCAGAGCGGCGAGACGACATGGTGTCGGCGGCCCGCACGCCATAGAAACCGACGCGCCATGGAGATCGAGTTTCATCAACTGGAGATGAAGTACGCAGGGCTGCGGGTCGCCGACACGGACCGCATCGCTCGTCTGGTGGCCTCGCTGTGCGCGCAGGGGCAGCAGCAGCCGGTGCTGGTGGTGCGCCGGGCCAGCCCGGCGGATGATCCCATCGAGCGCTACGTGCTGATCGACGGCTACGCCCGCGTGCGGGCGCTGGCCGAGCTCAAGCGCGACAGCGTCGAGGCCACCGTGCTGCACTTGACCGAGGCGCAGGCCCTGGTGCTGGCCTTCCGACTCGAACGCAACCGCGCCCGGTCGGCGATCGAAGAGGCCTGGCTGCTGCGCGAATTGATCGAGGGGCACGCCTGGGCGCAACGCGGGCTCGCCGCGTTGCTGGGGCGCTCGCCGAGCTGGGTGTCACGCCGGCTGGCCCTGATCGCTGCGCTGCCCGCCGTTGCCGAGGAGGCCGTGCGTGCCGGGAGGCTGCCGGCGCAGGCGGCGATGAAGTACCTGGTGCCGTTGGCCCGGGCCACCGCCGCCGCGTGTACGCAGCTGGTCACGCAGCTCGGACGGCGGCGCGTGTCGGTGCGCCAGATGGCGCGACTGTATGCGGGCTGGCGCGCGGGGACAGCGGCACAGCGCCACGCCATCGTCGAGCAGCCCTGGCTCTATCTGGAGGTGGATGAGCAGCCCGAGGAGTCTACGCCACCCGCCGATCCGGGGACCGAACGCGAGCAACGCCTGCTGCGCGATCTGGGTGTACTCGCCGCGATGTGCCGGCGCGTGCGCGCGGCGTTGCGCGAGCGGGAGACGGATCTGCCGTGGCCCACGGTGCTGCGTTACGCCTGGCAGGAGGCACAAGCGGGCTTTGCGGCCGTGGTGACGGTGGTGGTGGAGGGTGGTCATGCTTGATCTGGACACCCGGCGGGCCATCTTCCAGCTCCAAGCCCTCGGCCACGGCATCCGGGCGATTGCCCGCGCGTTGCGGATCTCCCGCAACGCGGTGCGCGAGGTGCTCCGGGCGGGCACCGCGCAGGTGCCCGCGCTCGAGCGCAAGCAGATGGGCACGTCGCATCTGGACGCGCTGCGGGCGCTGTATGCCGAGTGCAAAGGCAACCGCGTGCGGGTGTGGGAAGAGGCCCAGAAACTCGGCCTCGCGATCTCGTACCCAGCCCTGACCGCCTTTCTGCGCCGCCAGGGCGTCGGCGTGACAGTGAAGCAGCCGGCGGGCCAGTATCATTTCGCGCCCGGCGAGGAGATGCAGCACGACACCTCGCCGCATGACGTGAAAGTCGGTGAACGCGTGCGCCGGCTGCAGTGCGCCTCGCTGGTCCTGTGCTACTCGCGCATGATTTTTGCGCGGGCCTACCCGGTGTGGAACCGCTTCCACGCCCGGCTGTTTCTCAGCGAGGCCATCGTGCACCTGGGTGGGGCAGCGGCGCGGTGCATCATCGATAACTCCTCGGTGATCATCGCCCACGGGACGGGCAAGGAGGCGGTCCCCGCCCCGGAGATGGCCGCCCTGGCGGAGCGCTTCGATTTCCACTTCGTCGCCCACGAGCTCGGCGATGCCAATCGCTCGGCGCGCGTCGAGCGGCCCTTCGACTACATCGAGCGCAATTTCTATCCGGGCCGCCACTTCACCGACCTCACGGACCTCAACGCGCAATTCGCCACCTGGTGCGACCAGGTCAATGGCAGCTTTCGCAAGCATTTCGGGTTTCGACCCCGAGAAATGCACGGCGCCGAACGGCCGCTGCTCAAGCGGCTGCCGCTCTACCTTCCCGAAGTCTACGAGCTGCACCAACGCATGGTGGATCTCGAAAGCTTCGTGCATCTGCATCGCAACCGCTACGAAGTCCCGCCCGCGCTCATCGGCCGGCGCGTGGAGGTGCGCGAAAGCCACGATCGGGTGCGCGTCTTCTGCGGACCCAAGGAAGTCGCGGTGCACGCCCGGCTGGAGCCGGGCCTCGACAAGCGCAGCCTGCTGCCCGAACGCCCCGAGCGGCGCCGGGCCCGGCACCACCAGCAGTGCCTGCGCGAAGAGGTGGAGCTGCAGGCGGCCGGGGCGGAGTTTGGCGAGCTGCTCGGACGACTGCACGCCGCGCACGGGCGCGCCATCCGCCACGTGCGCATCCTGCATCGGCTCTACCTCGACTATCCGACCGAGGCCTTGCGCAAGGCCATCGCCCACGCCCTCGGCTACGGGCTCACCGACCTGGGGCGTTTGGAGAAGCTCCTGCTCAAGCAGATCGCCGGCGACTACTTCCGCCTGACTCCTCCGCGAGACGACGACGATGACGACCAACAAGAAGACTGACGACGATCTCGAACAGCTGTGCATCTCCCTCAAGCTCAAGCAGCTCAGCAAGGTGCTCGAGCGCGAGCTGGCCCGGGCGGAGAAGCAGGGCGCCACCGTGCGTGAAGTGCTCGCCCGGCTCTTGCGCGAGGAGTACCTCTACCGGCGCGAGCAGTCGATGAAATACCGCATCGACCGGGCCGACCTGCCGGAACGCTGGACCCTGGAGAGCTTCCCCTTCGACCAACAGCCGAGCGTCAACCGCGCGCAGATCCGCCAACTCGGCGAGCTCGACTTCATTGCGCGGGCCGCCAACGTGGTCTTCATCGGCGAAACGGCCGTCGGGAAGACGGGGCTGGCCACCGGCATCCTGATCAAAGCGCTGGAGAATGGCTACCGCGGCCTGTTCGTCAAAGCCCAGGATCTCTTCGACGAGATGTACGCCAGCCTCGCCGATCGCTCCTCGCGCCGGCTCGTCAATCGCCTGCTCCGTATCGACGTCTTGCTCATTGATGAGCTGGGCTACCTCAATCTCCGCCCCGAGCAGTGCAACATCTTCTTCAAGCTCATGGAGGAGCGCTACCGGCGCAAATCCACCATCATCACGACGAATTTAGAGTACGAGCAGTGGTACGAATTCCTCGGCCAGAAGAGCATGGTCGACGCGCTGCTCAGCCGCCTGCGCCACCACTGCACCACCGTGCGCATTACCGGCGCCGCCTGTCTGCGACCGCCCGAGGACTGACCAGCGAGCCCCACCGATGCCGCCACCCCGGCCACCGCAGGTGATCCGGCGTGATCCGATCCGCCCCGAGCGGCTGCGTCGCATTGGGCCCGATGGCTTCGCCTTCGTGCCGAACCGTTTCCTGCGCGATGGTTTCTTCGGCGCGCTCCGCCCCGCCGAGCGTGAACTCTACTTCCTGCTCGTCCTGGCGGGTGATCGCCACGGCGTGAGCTTCTATCACTACGACACCCTCTGCTCGTTGCTGCGGATGGAGCTGGAGACCTACCTGCACGCGCGCAACGCCCTGATTGAGCGGGATCTGATTGCCTTCGACGGCACGCGCTTCCAGGTGCTGGCGCTGCCCGAGCAACCCCTCACCCCCGCCACCCGAGAGCTGCGCACTCCGGAAGACTTCGCCGAACACGACGGCGCTACCATCCGCGCCACGCTGCGTCGTTCCTTCCCTCGCAGCGGCACCGAGTCCGGCAACGGCAGCGCTCCCTGATCGCTGCATCCGACCGCCGCCCCACCAACCACACCAACCACCTCAAACCAAACGACCAACCACACCCTTCGTGAATTACGATTTCATTCCGCAATCCAAATTCGCGGGTGGGTCACTTTTCACGAGCAGAAGTGGGTCAATTCTCGCAAGCGCTGAAGAGAAGGCGTGCGGGAACACGCTCTTGGTCGGTCGGCGGCTCGCTGAGAAGCGAATGCTGGCCGCTGTTTCGGACCAGCTCACCGACACTAAGACCTTGCGGTATGTGCTTGAACGCGTCGAAGCCGAGGTGCGCCAACTGCACGGGCATCTTCCCGAAGACCTGAAGCTGAAG
>DATJZQ010000216.1:0-11142 GCA_035499005.1 Burkholderiales bacterium
TCTATGCACGCACGAACGGCTACCTCAAGCGCTGGACCGCCGACATCGGAGCGCACGTGAAGACGGGACAGCTGCTCGCCGAGATCGATACCCCGGAGGTGGACGATCAACTGCATCAGGCGCGCGCGGATCTCGCGACCGCAGAGGCGAACTACAAGCTGGCCGAGAAAACCGCGTCCCGCTGGCAGGCGCTGCTCAAGACCGAATCGGTGTCGCAGCAGGAAGCCGACCAGACTCAGGGCGACATGGAAGCGAAGAAGGCCGCGCTCGAGTCGGCGCGCTTCAACGTCTCGCGCCTCGAGAAGATGCAGGCTTTCAAGCGAATCTACGCTCCCTATGACGGTGTGATCACGGCGCGCAACACGGACGTCGGTGCGCTGATCGACGCCGGCAGCAGCGGCGGGCCTGGGAAAGAGCTGTTCCATATTGCCTCGACGCAAAAGCTGCGGGTCTATATCAATGTCCCGCAGTTCTACTCGCGCGATGCCGCTCCCGGGGTAGAGGCAGCTTTGACGCTCACGGAATTTCCCGGGCGCGTTTTCAAGGGGACTCTGGTGAGGACCACTCAGGCGATCGACGCTGCGTCGCGCACGATGCTGGCCGAGGTTGCCGTCGACAACCCCACGGGCGAACTGCTGCCGGGCGCCTACGCACAGGTGCACTTGAAGCTGCACTCCGGCAACACCGCGTTCATCGTTCCGGTCAACACGCTGATCTTCCGCTCCGATGGCATGCAGGTGGCCGTAGTGCAGCCCGATCAGCGCGTCGCGCTGAAAAAGATCCTGATGGGGCGCGACTTCGGCACCGAGGTCGAAGTGGTTTCCGGCCTCGAGAAGGAAGATGCCGTGGTGTTGAATCCCGCCGACTCCCTCGCCTCCGGCGCCCAAGTCAGAGTCGTCAAACAGGTGGGTGACAAAGCGGGCGACAAGAAGCCATGAGGTTGGAGGGCGGGACGATGGGCCGCCGGAGGTTCCGGCGCGCGCTGATCGGCATTATGTGGGCACCCTGCGTTCTGTCCGGATGCACGGTCGGACCGGATTACGTCAAGCCGACCGTCGCGACGCCCGCCGCTTACAAGGAAGCCCAGCCAGGCAGCGACGTATGGAAGGTCGCCACACCGAGCGATAACCTCAAACGCAGCAAATGGTGGGAGATCTTCGGCGATGCGCAGCTCAACGCGCTCGCGGAACAGGTCAACGTCTCGAACCAGGACCTGAAAGTCGCACAGGCCAACTACCAGCAGGCTCGGGCTCTGGCCCAGCAAGCACGTGCAGGCTACTTCCCGACCGTCACCGTGGGCGCAAATGCCGCGCGCGTACGTCAATCTGCCAATGTGCCCGCGCGAACCAACGTCACGGTCGGCCCCTTTAACGACTTCATAGCGCCGCTCGACGTGTCCTGGGAGGTCGACGTCTGGGGCCGCGTGCGGCGCCAGGTCGAGTCCAGTCAGGCAAGCGCGCAGGCATCGGCGGCCGATCTCGAAACCGTACGCCTCAGCCTTCAGGCGGAGCTCGCGGCCGACTACTTCGCGCTGCGAGGCCTGGACGCCGAGAGCCGTTTGCTCGAGCAAACTCTGGTTGCCTATCAGAAGGCGCTCGAGCTGACCCAGAATCGCTACACGGGGGGCGTTTCATCCCAGACGGACGTCGCGCAGGCCGAGACGCAGCTCAAGACTACGCGCGCCCAGTACATCGAGCTCGGTGTGCAGCGCGCTCAACTCGAACACGCCATCGCTGTGTTGATCGGAAAGCCTGCTTCCGATTTCTCCATCGTGGTCGCTCCATTCTACGGAACCCCGCCGACCGTTCCGCTGGGGCTGCCATCGGAGCTGCTCGAGCGGCGGCCTGACATCGCGTCCGCCCAGCGCCAGGTCGCCGCCGCGAACGCCCAGATCGGCGTCGCGCAGGCGGCGTACTACCCCACCATCACGTTGAATGCGGCCTTCGGGTTCGAGGCGAGCAGCGTGTCGAACTGGTTTTCGTGGCCGAGCCGTTTCTGGGCGCTCGGCGCCGGAGCCAGCGAGACGGTGTTCGACGGAGGCCGGCGCCGTGCGGTCACGGACCAGGCGCGCGCCGCTTACGACGGAACTCTGGCTTCCTACCGTTCGACGGTGCTGGGGGCGTTCCGCGACGTCGAGGACAATCTGGCCGAATTGCGCATCCTGGCCGAAGAATCGCAGGCCCAGGAGGATGCGGTGAAATCCTCGCGGCGCTCGCTCGCGCTCACCACCAACCGCTACACCGGAGGCGCGGCGACCTATCTCGACGTCGTCGTCGTACAGGCCATCGCGCTGTCGAACGAGCGCACTTCGATTCAGATCTCAAGCCGACGCATGGAGGCATGCGTGCGGCTCATCAAGGCGATCGGCGGCGGATGGCAGATTTCGGATCTGCCCACTGGCGAAGATGTGCTGGCGCGCAACGGCAACGCTATTCAAGGGCCGCAACGACCATGATCTCGACCAGATTGGTCGGGCGCGCAAGCGTCGACTGAACGGTCGCGCGCGCCGGCGGATTGCCGGGCGTAACCCACGCGTCCCACACCTGGTTCATCTCGTCGAAGCGGCTGATGTCCGCCAGCCAGATGTTGGCGCTCAGCAAGCGCGAGCGGTCGGTTCCCGCTTCTTTCAGCAAGCGGTCGATCTTCGCCAGCACCTGCTTGGTCTGCTCCGCCACCGACGGGACCGGAGTATCGGCCACCTGTCCGGCGACATAGACGGTATTCCCATGAACCACCGCCTGGCTCATGCGTGGTCCGGCTTGGATGCGCTTGATTGGCATGTGGGACTTCCTTAAGGCTTGAATACGTCTACGGCGAGGACGACCACCGGCCCGTCGCCCTTGTTCTCGGCCCAGTGGGTGGTGTCCTTGCCCTCGGTCCAGCTCTCGCCTTCATGGCGCTCGATCGCATCGCTGCCTTCGCGGTGCTCGGTGAGAGTGCCCTGTATGACATAGGCAACTGCCGGCCGTCCGTTGTGCGAGTGTACGCCGACCACCCCGCCCGGCTCGACCGTCACAAGGCGCAGGCGAAGCTGGCGTCCGGCGACGCCGTCCAGCTCCTGGGTCAGATCGATGGCCGTCGGCGGGCTCACCGAAACACCTTTGTTCGCGGTCGGCGGCGTCTGCTGGCCGACCGCAACGCCGATCACAAATGCCAGCACCACGCCCGACAGCCCGGCTGCTGTAAACCAATACCTGCGCCTCATCATTTTTCTCCTCGTTGTGGTGGGGTAGGCTGAAAGCCCGCTGCCGCTCGACTATCTCGGGCCTCGCTGACGCGCGGCGACGCGCGGACGGGCCATCGGTCCGCGCTGCCCCTTCGCGCCCGGCCGCAGAGGTTTGGTCGGCTGCGGGCGTGGAGCGGGGGGGTGATGTGCGACACTGGTGTCTTTCTGCTGCTGAGTGACGGACGGATCAGGCGCGCCGGATCGCTTCTCTGTGGTCATGGCCTCTCCCGTGAAACTGTGGTGAGGGCCTATGCTACTCTGCCGGGGGTCTCACTGCTCGAGGCGCGCGGCTGCTCGTGCGCGCAGCGCGCCCGCGGAGGGTTAGAAACTGTACAGGACGGTCACGCCCACGACGTCCATCGAGCTCTTGGGCTGATACACGTCGAACACCGCACCGCCGGAGGTGACCTGGACTGTGGATGATTGCAGGAACCGGTACGAGTCGTAGAATCCGACCACGCTCCAATGTCCCCCGAATCGGTAGCCGAAGCTGGCGTAGCCGCTCACGTTCCCGCCCGGTGAAAGTGTCGGGTTCTGGTCGAAGCCGATGTCGGTCAGATGCGCATTCTCGTGGACGTAAAACGGATACTTCAATCCGATCGATGCGATCCAGCCGGCAGTTGCGGCCTGCGGCGCGAGCTCCAGGCCAAGGCGCGTGTAACCCACAAGCCAGGTTTCCTTCTGATCCGACGACAGCTGGCGGTTCCAGATGTCCGCACCGAGTGAGAGCATGACGTCTACGTGCTCGGTGCGGCCGGCCGGGATCCGATAACGCAGCTGGGCCTCGTTCGACATCCCGAGATACTGCGTGTTGCTCTGCAAGGGCGCACCGGTAAACAGATTGGCGCCGTCGTAGTTCACTGAACCGGCGTAGATCTCCCCCCTGTATCCAAACAGCAAACCGCGATCGCGGTCCTGCAGCCAGATCAGCCCGCCCAGCCCAAGCGGCCCGGTCTCCTGAACGGACGGCGTAGTCGACTCGTGCCAGTCGAAGTACTCGACGCCTCCGTACACGGTCAGCTCGGCGCGCGCCATGGGCGCGACCAACAACGCGAGCAGAGCGAAGAGCGCACGAGCACGGCCGCAACGTGCGCACGCGCGTGTTGAAAACTCGACGCAGTCGTCGACAATTCGGCGAGAAGCGGAGCGATTTCCTCGGTGATGCACTATGATCGATATGCAAGATATTGTTTTTATTAAGTTCTTTTCCCGGGTATGGTTTTCGCGGTGAAAGCGCTCGAGCGGGCCGAATCTGGCTCGACCTGAAGATGAAATCGATTCGCTCGTTGCTGACAAGGAGCTTGCAACCATGAGGAACCTATCGAAGGGCTTTACGTTGATCGAAATTGCGATCGTACTGGTGATCATCGGCCTGCTGTTGGGCGGCGTGCTCAAGGGGCAGGAGTTGATTACGGGCGCCCGCGTGCGCAACCTGATTTCGCAGCAGGACGGCATCAAGGCCGCCTTCTTCGGCTTCCAGGATCGCTACCGCGCGCTGCCCGGTGACTATGCCGCGGCGAGCACCAACATCGCCGGCGTGACGATCACGGGCGATGGCAATGGACGCATCGAGGCGCCGAACGCGGCTGGCACGCACGAAGAGATTCTGGTGTGGAATCACCTCACCGCAGCGGGCTTCCTCAATGGCAGCTACACCATGGCCAACAGCAGCGTGGCCGCACCCGCTCCGTCCAACAACCCGGTCAACCCGTACAGCGTCTATCTCACGCTCTCCTACGACGCCAACTATGGGACGGGCACGCCCCCGGCAAAGCACAACCTGAAGACGGGCAGCCAGGTGCCGGTTGAGATCATGGCCGAGGTGGATCGCAAGATCGACGATGGCCAGCCGTATGCCGGCGGATTCCAGTTCTCGGTGTACGCGCCGACCGGCTTCACGGCGCCGGTGGGTGTGGGTGCCGGTGGCTGCATCACCGCCAGCAACACCTGGGATATCACCACGGGCAGCACGAACTGCGGCGCCGCGAGCTTGTTCTAGCATCGTCCGCGACCCACTCCTGGGTCCTGAGAAAAACGTCCGCGCCCCGCGTGCAAACGCGTCGGCGCGGACGGCTGTTTTTTGGGCTCGACGTGCAAGCGCCCAGCGGTCTTCCGCTACTCGGGTGACGCAACGTTGACCCGAAATTCTGCGAACACCTCCTCCAGTTCCTCGTCCTCGAGCAGAGCCCAAAAGCTCTCGTCGAGCTCTTCGGATGCAAATGGCAGCAGGCCCCCGTCGAACACCTCTTCGGCGCCACGTGGCAGTTTTGGCTGACCAACCTTGAGCATGGTCGCGCTCCGTCCGGGAAGCAAACGCGTGAAACGCAGCTTCCGGGAAAAAACACTCGCGAAGAACTGAACGAAAGTTATATGCGGGAACGAACCGCCAGCTGAGTCCCGACGGGAGCCCGGCAAAGACGGCACGGTTTCTCTGGCGTGCCAAGCGCCGCGGCGCAGCCCTCGAAAGACGAGTGGCCGACGCAAGCCACTCGTAAGCGTTGCAGCCCGCCTGGACTGAGCGGGCTATGCCGCTCGACTAGGCGCTCAGCGGTTTTTGCAGGCGGTGACCGCCAGCCGATCGTAGAAATGGTTGCCGCCCGCGCGCCACGCGTAGACGTCGATATCGGCGGGATGCAGCGACATCGCGATGTGACCATGATCTTCGCCGCAGCCGTCCACCGCCATCGACATCGCGGCCCGCACGCCTTGCTGGCCATACACGAAGGCCCGGGCCACCGCGTACCCGTGCCCAAGGTCGCGCACCGAGTGCGTCTCGAGCACGACGTGCGACGCGACGCCGCTCTCGCTCTCCGCAGTTTTCGCGATCGCGCCCGATGTGGCTGCGGCCAGCGCGCCCGGGCCGAGCAATAATGAAAGAAGCAGCAGGGGATGCTTGTTGGAGCTCTTGACGCTCATGGTTTCCTCCTGTTGGAGATCCACGCCGGCGCGCACGCCAGCGCGTGGTTGTTGAGAGCACTGTAGCGAACGGCCGACAGCTCAGTCCAAGAAGGTTTAAGGACTGTGACATGCCGGCCGGCGGACGGCCCGCTGCACCTGCGCCTGGGGTCGAGTACGATACGGCCCACGCCCCGGGACTTCCCCGCATTCGAGGAGCGGCAATGCATTACGACCTGGTGATCAAGAACGGAACCGTGATCGACGGATCCGGCCTGCCCGGTTACCGCGCGGACGTCGGCGTTTGCGAAGGCCGCATCATCAGCATCGGTCGAATCCGCGAGCGCGCAGGCGAAGTCGTGGACGCGGAAGGCCATGTCGTCGCCCCCGGCTTCGTCGACGGTCACACGCACATGGATGCGCAGATCTTCTGGGATCCGCTCGGGACGTCTTCGTGCTTTCACGGCATCACCACCGCCGTCATGGGCAACTGCGGGTTCACGCTGGCCCCCTGCGCCGAATCGGACAAGCATCTCGTGATCCGCAACTTGCAGCGGGCGGAGGACATCCCGCCCGAAGCGATGGAAGCCGGAATCCAGTGGCGCTGGAGCACCTTCCGTGAGTTCCTCGATCGCGTGGACGCGCTGCCCAAGGGCATCAACTACGCCGCTTATATCGGACATTGCGCGCTGCGCACCTACGCGATGGGCGAGCGCGCGTTTGCGCACGCCGCCGGCGAAGCGGACATGCAGGCCATGGAGCGCGAGCTGCGCGACGCCATGCGCGCCGGCGCCATCGGTTTCAGCACCTCGCGCTCGCCGAGTCACGAGACGCCGGACGGCCGCCCGGTCGCGAGCCGCATCGCGACCTGGGACGAGCTGCGGCGCCTCGCCGGCGTGATGGGCGAGCTCGATGCCGGCATTCTCGAGCTGGCCGGCGAAGGCGTGGACCGTGTTGCCGGCGACCCCGGCCTGCGCGGCTATCACGCGCGCCTGCGCGACCTGGCAGTGGAGAGCGGGCGGCCGATCACGTTCGGCGTGTTCAGCCGGCGTGGCGTGCCCGATGTGTGGCGCGCCTATCTCGCATTGCTCGACGAGACGGCAGCGGCGGGCGGCCGCATGTTCGGGCAGGTCCACAGCCGCTCGTTGAGCGCGCTGCTGTCATTCCGCACGCAATTGCCGTTCGATCGCCTGCCGGTGTGGAAAGAGCTGCGTGCGCTGCCTCTCGCAGAGCAGCGCAGCCGGCTGCGTCAGCCCGACGTGCGGCGCCGGCTGGTCGAGGCTTCCGCCCAGCGCGAGAACAGACAGGCGGTCGGCACAGAAGCCCGGCCGGCGGACTACGATTGGCTGCTGGTATTCGACAGCGTGGAGGGGCCGCACCGCACGATCGCCGAGGTGGCGCGCGAGCGCGGCCAGCATCCGGCCGAAACGCTGATCGACCTCGCCCTCGAGAAAGATCTACAGCGCTTCTTCCTGCAGCCGCTCGCCAACGAAGACCAGGACTACGCGCTCGAGCTGATGCGCCACCCGCGCACGGTCACGACCTTCTCCGATTCCGGCGCTCATGTCTCGCAGCTGATGGATTCCTCGCTGCAGACGCACCTGCTGTCTCACTGGGTACGCAAGAAACAGGCGTTCACGCTCGAGCAGGCGGTGCGCATGCTCACGCTGGTGCCGGCAACGCTGTGGGGCTTCGCCGATCGAGGCCTGATCCGCGAAGGGATGGCGGCAGACCTGGTCGTGTTCGACCCGGATACGGTCGGCGCCGCGATGCCGGAGGTGGCGGACGATCTACCCGCCGGTGCGCGGCGTCTCGTGCAGCGCTCGCGCGGGATCGCAGCGACCGTCGTCAACGGCGCAGTTCTGCTGCGCGAAGGCAAGCACACAGGCGCCCTGCCCGGGACGCTGCTGCGCGGCCCGCTCGCACGCCTGCACTAGAACCGAGCTCCGGTCAGAACGGCACCGGCGGTCCCTGCCAAGCAGCATTTCGCGGGCGGGCGCGGGCGATCGCCTCGCTGGCGTCGCGCCATCCGTCGCAAGCGTTGCGTCCCGGCCGGCGGCGCAACAGATTCAAGAATCCCTTGCACTTGGCATAGACGCGGAAGAAGCGCAGCACCTTGCGCTGCTCTCCGCTAGTCAGCGGTTCACGGCTGCAGATCAGCTTGTCGTCGCTCATGCCGCGATCGGTCAATGTCACCGCGCCCCATGCCTTGACCTCGACGCGGCTTCCGCGCGCGAGGCGCGGCCCCAGCACCACCGCATCCAGCAGATCGCCTTCCAGGCCCACGAATTGGGGCACCGACCCGTAGTTGAACGGGCATGGCAGCGGCGAGATGAAGTCGAGGTGCCCGGTAGAACCGCGCTTGAGAAAGCTCCACCGCGGGATCTCGATCATGACCTGCACCTCGAGCGGTGCCCGCGAGGCGCCGCCGGTCATCATCGTTTGCGGCGCCGCTCGCACGTCAGGCGAAACGCGAGAAATCGACAGCTTGCTCGGTGATGAACTCGAGCAGAGCGGGCGTGCCCTCGCGCGTCTTCGCGATGCCGCGCTTGATCGCAGGGATGATCGCGCCGGGCTCGGTGACGCGTTCGCCATAGCCGCCCAGGGCACGGGCGAACTGCGCGTAGTCGCCGCTGATATCGGTCGAGCGGTACTTTTCGGTCGCGACCTTCATCACCTTGAGCTCGATCGCCATCGAGAAGTTGTTGAGCAGGATGGACAGGATCGGGATGCGCTCGCGCACTGCGGTCTCGAAATCCATACCGGTAAAACCGATGGCCGCGTCGCCCCAGACGTTGACGCAGAGCTTGTCCGGGGCGGCCAGCTTCGCGCCCATCGCAAGGCCGAGACCGTAGCCAAGCTGCGTCGTCTTGCCCCAGCCCAGGTAGGTGAGCGGAGCTTCTGTGACCCAGAACGGCGACAGCTGGTCGCGCGGGCTGCCGGCGTCGTGGGTGATGATGGTGTTGGCCACATCGACCGTATGCAGCAGGTCCCAGATGACGCGATAGGGCGACAGCGGCGTCGTGTTCGCTGTGAGGCGCGGCATCCACTGCGCCATCCACTCCTGCCTTATTCCCTGTATCTCTTTCGTAACCGCCGCGAGGCGCCCGCGCGGGCGGCCGTGCAAGCGATCTTTCACCTCTTCGAGCAGCGTGTCGAGGGCAAGGCCGGCATCGCCGACGGCGGCCAGCGCCACGGGGACGTCCTTGTTGATGTCTTTCGCGTCGAGCGTGACATGCGCGATGCGCTTGCCCTTCGGCATCGCAACTGCGAAATTGGTGCGGGTAAAACTGCAGCCGATACCGAAGATCAGGTCAGCGCTGTTCAGAAAATGGTGCAGCTGCTTGGAGATCGCCACCCCGCCCGAGCCTAGCGCCAGGGCATGGGTCTCGGGGAAGGCGCTCTTTCCGCCCAGGCTGGTGGTGACCGGCGCCTCGAGCAGTTCGGCCAGCGCGCGCAGCTGCGGCCACGCCTTGGCGTAATGCACGCCCTGACCGGCGTAGATCACCGGACGCTGTGCAGCGACCAGCGCCGCCGCGATCTCGGAAAGAGAGCGTGCGTCGGGCGCGCTCTTCACGCGCGGCGTGCGCTCATACGCGAGCGGCTGCGTCAGGTCCTCACGCAGTAGATCGGCGGGAAACTCGATCAGCACCGGGCCGGGCCGGCCATTCTTGACCTGCGTGAAGGCACGGCGCATTGCCTCGGGCGTGACGTCCGCGAGGCTCACCTGCTCGATCCATTTGGTGACGTGCTGGTAGTTGAGAAACGCGTTGAAGTTGGGCTGGATATGGGTGATGTTGCGCGGATAGCCCGCCGGGAGCACCACGATGGGCACCGAATCGCCCCAAGACTGCGCGACGCCGCCGAATGCGTTCTCGGTGCCCGGCCCATGCTGCATGGCGAACACGCCGACGCTCTCGCCTGACGACACCTTGCTGACCCCGTCGCACATGTGCAGGCCGGTACGCTCCTGCCGGACGATGATCGTGCGGATGTCGGCCTCGGCTGCCGCTTCGATGATCGGGTTGACCGGGTAGCCGATCAGGAATTCGATTCCCTCGCGTTTCAGACACTCCGCTATCGCGGCCGCCACCTTCATGGACGCTCTCCTCCGCCGTTGGACGCCACGCAATCTTACTCTACACGCAGCGGACTGCTCTCTGGGCGGGCCCCCAAAAAAAGAGCCCGCCGTGAAGGCGGGCCAATCCCAACCGGGAGGAGATGGTCGAACACGAAACTACACCTGCGGGCCGCTGCCGCCAACCATTGCCAAACCGGTGTCAGCGAAGGGTGAAAACAACCGCACGGCGGCAGGATTTGACGATGCTTGGTCGGCACCGCTGGACGTCGCTATCATGTCTCGCCGAGCGTCGGGGGCCGGGCTGGCTCCAGCGGCCGGCGCGGTTCATGTCCACGGAGGAAATCAAGATGCTCAGGTTCGCGATACTGCTGTCGGCGTGCGTCTTGTGGGCTGCCGCCTGCGGCGCGGCAGACTCCGATTCCGACAAGGCGGATAGCTGGGGCGTCTGGGCCGACCAAGACCAGACCAACGTATACGCGTTTCTGGAAAACAACGACTTCAAGTTCCGCCACAAGCAGCAGGGCAAAGCGTCCACGGTGACTGGGGCGTGGCACACGGCGCTCGGTGCATGCTGGTCGGACAAGAACCGCGAGCAGACCGGAAATCTGCTCATGTATGCCGGCATCGTGCAGTGCTGCATGTCGGCGCAATTCCTGGGCAACAACCTGGTGCTGAGCTACGTGTGGGACAAGCCCGGCGGCGCCGCGAGCGCGGACCCGGACCGCTTGTGTCAGAACCGCGTGCTGAAGCGGCTCCAGGGGATGCCGAAGGACTGATGCCTTACGGAGAGGCGAGCGCAACAACCCTGGAGAGCTGATCGAGGCGGTACCCGCGGCCATACGCGGCTGCGAGGCGCCAGCCCTTGTCTGGCACGAGTTCAAGCTTCCTGCGCAGTCGGCTCACGTGGGTGTCCAAGGTGCGAGAGGCGATCACCGCTCTC
>DATJZQ010000217.1:0-3037 GCA_035499005.1 Burkholderiales bacterium
CACCGCGCGCATCGAGGATCTGATCGACGAGTTGCGCGAGTCCTACGCGATCGTGATCGTCACACACTCCATGCAGCAGGCGGCGCGCGTGTCGCAGCGTACCGCCTATTTCCATCTCGGCGAGCTGATCGAGGTCGGCGACACCGACCGCGTGTTCACCAACCCCCGTCACCGCCTTACCGAGGACTACATCACCGGGCGCTTCGGTTGACCGGTCTGCGGCCGCCGGCGCTGATCTTCAGCGGGCGAGACAGTCGAGCAGTCGGAGCGTGCCAGGCCGCGCGTGCCGACCTCCTAAAGCGTTCGGGCCCGCGTAAGCGGGCCCGAATGCCTGTCCCTCCGTGAGCGGTGCTCGCGCACCGCGCCGACCGACCGCCTCAGAACTTGAAGCGCAGGCCGGCGGTCGTGGCGATGTTGTCCTTATACAGGAAGCCGTTCGCGAGGCCGTTCTGCACGCCCGACCACATGCTGCCGAGGTAGACGTCGAAGCGCTTGCTCAGGCGGTAATCCAACACCCCGGAAATGGCGTTCTCGTTGCCACTGCAGCCGGCGGCCACCGTGGTGCTGCAGCCCGCGTTCGCGCCGGTCGCGAAGCTGTTCTGCTTGTAGCCGTAGTAGGCGGCCGTGATGTCGAGGTCCTTCGTCAGGCTCCACTTCAGGCCGCCCCAGAATACCTCGAGCGTTTTCTGGTTGTCGTAGGCCTTGTTGTTCACTACCGCGAGCGTATAGCCACCGATGATGACCGTGCCCACGGGCAGCGGATCAGTCGGGTTGTTGAAGGCGATGTGCTCATAGCCCGCGTACAGCTTCAGAGGCAGAACATCACCGAAGTTGTAAAGGGCCACGATCATGTAGGTCTCGTTGTCCGAGACGGTGCCTGCGACCGAGGTGTTCAATGAGTAGCAGCGCACCGGTTCCGGGGTCGGCGTGGCGGTGGCGTCCGCGGTGCAGTTGTTCACCACGTCCGCGGCCTGCGCGACGCTCAGGGAGCTGACCCCGATGGCGTCGTACTTCTTGAAGTAGTAAGCATCGGCCGAGAGGCCTGCGAACTCGGCGCCGAGCTGGAACTGGTATCCGGTATCGGTGCTGCCGGAGTAACTGCCGAACTCGTACATAGCACCGACGTGGACGGGACCATACTTGGCGACATATTTCAGCGACTGGTCCAGCCGCCGGTCCTCGGTGTCGCCGCCGCCAGCCGCGGTGCCGGAGAAGCCGATGACCGAGAACGCCTGCGCCGCCCCCATCGGGTCGTACTTGGAGATGCCATCCGCAACGATCGTGACGTTGCGGCCGAAGGTGAAGCTGCCGTAGGTCGGGGAGGCAAACCCAGCGTACATCGCGCCGGAAAAGGCCTGACCGGCGATACTCGTGTCGACTCCCGATACCTGGCTGGTCAGCGGTTTACCGTTGTTGAGCGCGACCGCTTTGATGCCGTCCGAGACGTTGCCGGATTGCGGGTTGAAAAAGGTCTCGAGTCTGAACACGGCGGCCCAGTCGCCGCCGATAGGCTCGTTGCCGGCGAGGCCGATTCGCGACTGCGACAGGTTACTCGGGGTCAGTCCGACCGGCGAGTCGTAGTCGTTCTTCTGCACGAGCGAGTTTGAGCCCGGCGGGAAGTAGTCGCTGAAGGGGGCGCTGTGGGTATCGTACTGCACGCCGATATCGACGATGCCGTAGAGCGTGATCCCCTTCCATGTCAGGCTGCTGTCCTCGCTGGAGGGCTTGCTGCTGGAGGGCGCGCTCTGGCCGTGCGCAACTGCAGCCGCCGCCACCAGAACCGTGAAGAGACAGGCACGTTTGGATGTCATCATCGTCTCGATTCCTGTGTAAGAAAGCCTATCCGGGGGCCGAAGTCTTTGTCTCGACTGTTGCGGCGCCGCAACCATATTCATCTACCCGTCAAGGGGGCTCACTTTGATTCAACCGTATGACACTCAGAACGCATTCTGATGACAATTCTTTTACTGCGGCCCTGTTTTAGGCCGTGTATTGCGCGCCTCGAGTGCCTTGAGACCTTTGATGTGAGGCTCCCTCGTGGGGCCTAAACTGTTGCATATCAAGGTCTTAAAAGCAACTCTTGCTTTCTGAATGGCTTTTAATCGCGTATTGGGCGGCGATTCATCCCCGTGTGGTCTGCTGGAGCCATCGAGTGACCCATGCGAATGCTACTCGTCGAGGATGAGAAAAAAGTTTCCGAACTCGTGGCGCGCGCGCTGCGGGCGGAACGCTATGCAATCGATGTCGCCGACGACGGCACGCAGGGCTGGGAACTCGCACGGACGTACGACTACGACCTCATCATCCTCGACCTGATGCTGCCGGGGCTCTCGGGCGAGGAGCTGCTGCGTCGCATCCGCCGCAAGAACTCGCATGTACCGATCCTGGTCCTCACCGCGCGTGATGCCACCGCGGACAAGGTGAGCAACTTCGAGGCGGGCGCGGACGACTACCTCACCAAGCCGTTCGCGTTCGCGGAACTGATCATGCGCGTCAAGGCGTTGCTGCGCCGGGGACCGGTGGCGCGCTCGAGCGTGCTAAGGATTTCTGACCTCGAGCTTGATCGCTTCACGCAGCAGGTGCGTCGCGCCGGTCGCAGGATCGAGCTCACGCCCAAGGAGTACGCGCTGCTCGAGTACCTCGCGAGCAGTCCCGGGCGCGTCTTCTCGCGCACGATGATCATCGAGCACGTGTGGGATCAAAGTTTCCAAGGGCTGACGAACATTGTGGACGTCTATGTCCGTCACCTGCGCGAGAAGGTGGATGAACCGCACGAGCACAAGCTTATCCGCACCGTGCGCGGAGTAGGATACTGCCTTTCGGACGAACCCGCATGATGAGCACGCGCTCCATACGATTTCGCCTGGTCGCGTGGTATGCCGGTCTATTGACGGGCGTCTTCCTCCTACTGGGTGCGCTGATGTATTTCAATCTGAAGCATTTTCTCGAAAACGACCTGGGCGAAACGCAGGCGCGCCGCGCGCGGCAGATTGCCGACACGCTGCTGGCCCGCGTGGGTCAAACCGGCGAAGCGTAC
>DATJZQ010000218.1:0-14915 GCA_035499005.1 Burkholderiales bacterium
ATCTTCGGTCCTGCAAAAGAAACGTAGTGCGACGGCGTGGATCTCGACAGGGAGGAGATCCTTGCGATGCCAGGATCTGCTCCGAAGGGCTGGTGTTGTCGCGTCAGGGCGGCGCAGCTCGAAGCTGCAGCCTTTCCAGAAATGCCAGGCGATGCGTGGGAAACGTGCGAGACCGACCGAGCCTCAGCCCGGCGATCTTGCTGCGCGGCTACAAAACCGGTTGATGGGCTACAACCTGTGGCGACGGGTGCGGATTGGACGAGTAGCTTAGTTGCAGGAGGCCGTCGCCACGCCTTGGAGACCAGCGACGGCAACGTTGGGTCGCCGTCGCCTAGATGCTGGCGTCTGTTGCTGAGCCTACTGCGTCTTGGCGTGTTTGGCGTTCATGAACGCCTTGATCTCGTCCATGGACACGGTGCCGTCGTGGTCTGTGTCGATGGCGTCGAAGTTCTTGGCTACGCCTGGCATCGCCTTAGCCTCTTCTTTGTCGAGCGTGCCGTCATTGTCCGCGTCGGCTTTCTTGAAGGCGGCGGCGCCCTCGTGCTTGGCCTGCTTCATGAACGCCTTGATCTCGTCCATCGACACGGTACCGTCCTTGTCGGCGTCAATTGCATCGAAGTTCTTCGCTACGCGGGGGAGCGCTTTTGCTTCTTGTTTGTCGAGCGTGCCGTCGTTGTCCTTGTCGGCGGCTTTGAACGCAGCGTCCAGCTTGCCGACGTTGTCCGCGAGCGTGATGCTCGGCGAAGCGAGCACAGCGACGAGGGCGAGGGTCGAACTGAAAAGGCAGGTCTTGAACATGATGGTTTCCTTCAAGTCGTAGAAATAGATACGCCACGGCCTGCCCAACGGCTGATTCCAGCGCGGGCGCCTGTGTCGGGAATTATGACCGATATAGTTCGGGAAGGTTTCTGTGATGTATCGGGAAATTATCCCGATGTACTGGGAATTTATCCCAATTTATTGGGATTTTTTCCCGACAACCGCTTCTTTGGCAAGGATGCTAAACGCGTTTGAAGGGCCGACTCACTTCTTCAAGCTGCGCACGTAGGCGATGATTTTCAGTATCTCGTCCTGACTGATGCGCTTGCTGAACGGCTGCATCGCGCCGGCAGCGCCGCCGTAGATTACTTCGAACATGCCGACGTCGCTCGACACCCGATCGTAAGTGAAGCTGTCACCGATCAGGCTGGGGCCGATGCGGCCGCTGCCGTCCGGCAGGTGGCAGCCTTGACACCAGCTATTGTAGAGCGCTTTGCCCTGCGTTAAAGCGTTGGCGTCGTCGCGATAGCGATTGCGACCCTTAGTGTGGAATTCCTTGACGGCATCGGAGAAGGCCTCCCCAGGCTTCGGCTGGACATTCAGGGGGCTGTCGTCGAATGCGCTGCGAAATTGGATCGGCGCTTGTGCCTGCACACTGACAGAGACGAGCGGCATGACACACGAGAGGAACACCGCGAATCTCGATCGGATCAGGCAACGCATCGGCCGAAGCGGCGACGCCCACGGCGCGATGGCCGCAGGCGTCGCTCGACGAGAACCTAGAGATTATCGAACGCGTGTCTTTGCGGTTTCGGCGCCAGCCGGAACGTCGCTGGCACCGACGACGCGCCACAATGCTCCGGGCGGATTAGAGGTCGCGCCCTTATCGTCGGTGTAGAAGCAGTAGCAATTGACGGCGAGTATCGAGCCATCCTGATCATTGTTGCCGCCCGTGAACTGCAGTGCAGTGTGCAGCAGCTCCTGCATCTGCCACTTTTTCGCCGATTTGTCCCAGCCCACGCCCCAGACTCTGCCCGAGCACCAGTCGCCGGCGATGAACACGCCATCCATGCCGGCGTAATTCGCGACGCCAAGGCCGGTAACAGAGCAACCCCAGCCGTCCTTCAGCTTCGCGGCGCCAGGATAGGGCTCCTGGTGCGGATACTCTGCTACGGGCAGCGTTCCGACGATCGGACACACGTCGTTCGGCCCCAGGGTCGGATGGCAGTGGGACGCCTGATTGTGCTTCCACCCGTAATTCTCTCCACCCTTGCTCGAACGCGGCTGCCAGTCGATCTCTTCCCAGTGGTTCTGGCCGACGTCGCCGATCCACAAATCCCCGGTCTTCGGATCGAAACTGAACTGCCAGGGATTGCGCAGTCCGTACGCCCATATCTCCGGCCGGGCGCCGATCTTGATCTTGGAGAACCCCTCTTCGGTGATGCCGAACAGGCTCATCATCCGATCCTTCGAGGCGGCGAGGAAAGGATTGTCGTGCGGGATCGTGTATGCGGGATTCTCCTCTTTCGTATCCACGTTGACGCGCAGCATCTTTCCCCACAGCACCGTCAGAGTCTGACCGGCGTCAAGCGGATCGCCTTCCCACCCGCCGTCGCCCTTGCCGACGTACAGATAGCCATCGGGCCCAAATACGATCTTGCCGCCGTAATGGTTGTAGTAAGGCTGCGGGATGTTCAGGATCACCTTGGCTGTCTTGTTGAACTGCTCGGTGGTTACCTGATTCGGGCTCGCAGGGTCGACCGTGAAGCGGACGATCAGGTTGGCCCCGTTGAAGGGCACCGACGCGAACGACACGAACGCGTAACCGTTGCTCTTGAACTTCGGGTGGAACGCGATCGCCCATAGCCCCTGCTCGACGAACACGGTCTGCACTTCAGTTCCGAGCGGGTTGATCTTGGTGAGATCGAGGAACGGCTCTGGGACAACGCTGCCATCCTTGTTCACCACTTTAATGCGTCCGACGCGCTCAACGACGAACAGGCGTCCGGTGCCGTCGAACGCAGATGCGACACCGATCGGATCGTTGAAGCCGTCGGCGATCTTGACCAGTGCGATTTTCGGATTTCCCGGGAGCGTGCCCCCGGGTCTGGCGACCTGATCAGGTGACTTTGGAATCGTTTGACTGGCGACGGGCAACGCCAGCGCCAAGCCTATCGACGCAACGAAAGCCGATATGAGTCTGAGCATGCCTCCTCCTTTTTGTGTGGATTCACCAATCGTGTGATCGCCGCGGTAGCGGATACCTGCACGAGGCTTCGGAGGCAACCGCTCAAAAGGCTCGAGCTACCCTCGTCTGTTGGAAAATTTTCGAGTGACGCTTGACTGCGTGCGAGGGACCATAGCGACACAACACGCGCACGATAGGTTCAGCCGTGGCGGGGTGACAGGGAAAAGCTCCTGCGACACCTGGGCGTACACCCGGGCGTCGGACGAGATCAGACTGATACGGGGTTGCCGTCGGGAGCCAATCCCAAGCCAGGAGGGTGAAGCCAAGGGGGAACTCTGCGAAGCTTCCGCTATCGTGGCGTAGTTGTTGGTCGCCGCGCTGTTGCCAGCATCGCAGCGCCCGACGGCATTGCTTGGTTCTTCATTGTTTCATCCGGACTCCCAAACTTGCCGGGCCCTACCAGGCCCGGCCTTCTTCTGTGCGCCTTCGGGCGGCTACGCGAGAGAGAAGAAAATGATATTCGCCACCCGTGCGCAGTCACCGTTACTGTTGTGTGCGCTGGTTGCATGGTTGTGTGCCCTTGTTGGACAGGCTTCGGCGCAGTCGCCGAGCTTGGACCTGATGGCCGAGGGTCTCACCGCGCCCCTCGACTTGGAGGACCCCGACGACGGCAGCGGGCGCAAGCTCATCGGTCAGCAGAACGGAGTGATAAAGGTCTTGGGCGCGGACGGCCGATTGATGCAGGAACCGTTTCTCGACATCACACCTCGCCTGGTTGCTCTCGAGAAGAATTTCGAGGAGCGCGGTCTGCTTGGATTCGCGCTGCATCCACGCTTTGCCGAGAACGGGCGTGTGTTCGTGAGCTACTCCGCTCCGCTGCGCGGTAGCGCACCGGAGGCTTGGAACTACACCCGGCGTGTATCCGAGTTCAGCGCGAAGCCCGGTGATTTGTCAAAGATCGACGCGAGATCGGAACGCATCCTGCTGGAGCTCGACTGGCCCAGCCGGAAGCACAACGGCGGGGGCCTCACATTTGGCCCCGATGGCTACCTCTACATTGGATTCGGCGACGGCGGCGTGTCGCACGGGGTCGGCGAGCAGGTCGTCTGGGAAGCGTTCAACGTTCCGCGCGAAGCGCTGACCTGGGACGCCGTCGCCCAGGACCTGGATTCGTGGTTCGGCAAGATCCTGCGCATCGACGTCGATCACGGCTTTCCCGGCTACGCGATTCCCAAGGACAATCCCTTCGCTTCCGGTGGGGGACGTCCCGAAATCTGGGCGTGGGGCTTCCGGAATCCATACCGTATTGCCTTCGACCGCAATGGCGACGGCGACCTCTTCGTTACCGCTGTCGGAGAGACGTTGTGGGAGTCGGTCTACCGCGTGCGCGGGCCGGGCAACTTCGGCTGGCCACTGATGGAAGCTTCTCACTGCGTCGACCGGTTGCACCCGCGCAACCCGCCCGCGAGCTGCCCCCACCGCGACGCAGCGGGCCGCCCCCTCGAGATGCCGATAGTCGAGTACGCGAACATGCAAGCTTCGAATCCCGAGACCAAGCTGGGCATCGCAGGCGTCGGTACCGCCGTCACCGGTGCCAGGATGTATCGTGGCCAAGCGCTGGCGGGACTCGAGGGGCGCCTCCTCGTTTCGGACTGGAGCGCCGCGTTCAAGCAGCCTTCCGGACAAATCTTCGTCGCCGATCCGTCCGATCAGGCGAATGCGTTATGGTCTTATTCCCGCATCATGAAGCTCGACACGCGCATCATCGGGCTCGCCGAGGATCGCGCCGGCGAGATTTACGTTCTCACCAACGAGACCCTGGGGCCATACGGCGAAACGGGAAAGGTGTTTCGGCTCGTGCCCGGTGCGCAGTAGCGGCGTATCGCGCTGTTGCCCAGCGTCAGCGCTACTTCAATGGGCGGCAGGCTTCGCGCCCGGCGCATCACCGTCCACGTGTCGCAGCGACACGATGGCGGCGATGGCGGTCCACATCTCTGCTTCGGACAGCGTGCCGTTCCAAGCCGGCATCAGCCTGCCGGCGCGTTTGCGACCGTACTTGATCGTGGCGATCATGGAGTCGGTTGTAAGGTCGGTGCGGTTGCGCAGTGGAGGGCCTTTGTAGCCGCGGCCGGCAGTGCCGTGGCAGTAGCCGCCGCAGGTACTGTTGAGCATTTCCATTCCCTTGTCGATCACCTGAGGGTCGCGCAGATCGACCCCTGCGGTTTTCTCGGGAGACGGTATGTCGTTTTCCACCTCCGCGGTGCTGCCAGGGAACGGAGCGAACAGCGACGCGACGATCGGCAGAACAACAAGAATGATGATTTTCTTCATCGGCGGAAAAGACGAAGGGAGCATAAGCCCCCTTCGTCGGATGCTGGTAAAGGTCTATTTCGAGACTTTGAACGCGAACAACGTCGCTCCCGAGGGAAATTCCATCAGCTCGGGATAGATTTGCGATGTCACCGCCTGCAGCGCGGAGCCCAGGCCACTCGGGACCAGGACGTATTGCTCGCCGCCGGCCATGTAGCTGATGATGCCGCCGCGTGAGCCCGAGCCCATGTTGAACTTCCACAATTCCTTGCCGTTGTCGGCGTTGTAGGCATAGACGTAGCCCCTCATGTCGCCGCTGAACACCAGCCCGCCTTTGGTCGAGAGGATGGTCGAGATGCGCGGATACTTGTCGGTCACCGACCACTTCTTCTTACCCGTGAGCGGATCCCAGGCATCGACGGCCCCCGAAGCCTGCTCGCCCGGGGGATGGACCCAACGCAAATCGGCGCCGGCATACCACGCAGGAATGGGTTTCATCTTGGGTCGCTCGGGGCGCACCTTCGCCTCCTCGCACATTTCCTGGCGTGAATTGAACCAAACGCCGGTCTCGGGATTGTAGGAACCTGCGTTCCAGCTGCGCCCGCCGCCCATCGAGGGACAGAAGACGTTGTCCGCGAGCTCGATCGGCGACTTACGGCCGACAAGGTTGCCCGTCTTGGGGTCGATCGTCTTGACGAAGTTGACGTGCTTGTTGATGGTCCACACGTTTTCGACGTTGCCGTTGGTGCGGTCGTAGATGAACACGAAGCCGCTCTTGGCCTGGTGCAGCATGAGCTTCTTGCCGCCCTTGTTGATCAGCACGAACTCGCCGAGCGTGGCGTCGAAGTCCCAATCGTCATGCGGGTGCTCCTGGAAGTGCCATACCAGTTCGCCGGTGTCGGGACGCAACGCCAGCACGGATGAGCTGTACAGATTGTCGCCCGGCCGAGCCCCCAGACCGCTCTTGCGCAGATAGCCCTCCGGGCCGGGCAGAGGCGGCGCCCAGTCGAACCACGGCGAGGGATTGGAGGTGCCGTAGTAGATCAGATCGAGCTCTGGATCGTAGCTGCCGACGTGCCAGGCCCCGACCCCCGCGTACTTGGCGCTCGACTCGCCGAAATCGTTGATGCCCCAGTGCTCCTCGCCCTCGAGGACAGGATCGAAATACCAGAGCTTCTGGCCGGTCTTCTGGTCCACGCCCCAGATGCCGCCGCCGCGTGCGGGAATGCCGCCCTGAGTCGAGCCGTAGATCACCTTGTCCTTAACCGCCAACGGCGGTGAGGTGAACATGCAGCCGCACTCCATCGTCTCGACCAGCTGCGTTTCCCACACGGGCTTGCCGGTCTTCTGGTCCAGTGCGATCGCGCGGCCGTCGATGGTGCCGATGAACACTCTGCCGTTGGCTACCGCGACCCCGCGGGCGGTGGGTGCCGTGGGCAGTTGCTCTACGCCGTCCTTGATCTTCGGATAGTAGTGCCAGATCTCCTCGCCCGTCCTGCCGTCGAGGGCAAAGATACGGTTGAAGTTGGCCGAGTAGTAGATGATCCCATCCAGGGCCACAGGAGTCGACTGCAGGCCCTGTGTGATCTCGCCCGCTTGATGCGCCCAGGCTACGTTCAGTCTTTGGACATTGCTCTTGTTGATCTGGTCCAGAGGACTGTAGCGGTGGGCGTTGTAGGTGCGGTGGTAGCTTGGCCAGTCGCCCGCAGCCGCGTTCTGGATGGTCTTGACTTCGTCCGCGATGGCGCTGCCCGAGAAGCAGAGAACGAGAATGGCAGCGGCTTCGCCGACGCGTTTGAGCCTGCGCATGTGGATTCTCCCCTAATATAGTTCTGTTTGTGGAAGGCGTCGCGTGGCTGCTCTCGGCTGGCGACGCACCTTTAGGTGCTGCCAGAGCAAAGTAGAGGGCGCCGAAAGAATCCGATAGGGAGTGTATCCGCCGCCGGTCAGGATCTGCTCCCGAGTGCCGCCTTCGCGCAAGCGGAGCACGAACGGTGTGGACCATGCACAGGGGCTTTCATCTCTTACGCCGCTCGGGAGCTAGTCCCGAGTGGCGCGGGTAAAGGTCAGAGGTAAGCCCTTGGGAGATGAGGCTATGCTTCGCGGGTCGTTGCCTTCAACATTGGTTCAGGCACCGTTGGGTTCAACGACGACTCTCGCAAATCTTGACCAAGTTGACCGGGCCTTCCGAGGTCCGGTCTTTTCTTTTGCGATGGACTCAATCGCGAAGTAGCCAGCGAACCTCGGTCACGTGTCTTGCTGTTGATTCGCGCAGGCCGTCACTTCTTTCAGCGCGTCCTGATCGTGATACACGCGACGGCGGATCTCGAGGATCTCGGCCCTCTCCTGCGACGAATCCCAGTCGGTCGAGATGATGATGCGGTCCTCCGGAAGCCCCTGCTCGTAGTACGAGAGGAACTGCCGCGTGTAGTAGACGCGGGCACGGCAAGTAAGGACAGGCTCGTACGGCCACGGCATCGGCTGCTGGACTTCGGCCGCGGGGGCGGTTGGTCTCGTTTGGGTGCACGAGGCGAGGCACAAGAAGGCGAGCGCCGTGCCGAGGAAAGCTCCGACGCTTCTCTGTTTCCTTCGCATGAGGGATCTCCGCAGACGGCGGCCGAGGCACAGCTCTCGGCGTCGTTACCGCCCGTCTGCTAAGGTAGCCGCCCATCAGGCGCGGTCCCAGAGACCTGATCCTCGGTTGACTGTGATCTCTTCCCGAGGCCCGGAAAACGTCAGGAGAAGCTGCTCTTGAGTAGCTCGATCCAGTGCCGAACAGGTAGCCGGGTACCGCTCTGGATGTGCGCGAGACAGCCGATGTTGGCGGTAGCGATGACCTCAGGTGATCCCGATTCGAGCGCGCTGACCTTGTTCTCCAACAAGCGGCGCGACAGCGACGGCTGAAGGATCGAATAGGTCCCGGCCGAGCCGCAGCACAGGTGTGCATCGGGCACCGCCGTGAGCTGGAATCCGGCCGCGCCCAGCAGGGCCTCGACTGCCCCGCGGATTTGCTGGCCATGCTGCAGGGTACACGGCGAGTGGAAAGCGACCCGTCTGACGCGTGACTCGGAATTCGTGGTTTGCGTTGTGCGCTGACACAGCGCTTCGAGCGCCTCACGCTCGGCAAACAGGATCTCGCTCGCGTCCTTGGTCAGGTGCGAAATCTTCTCCGCCTTCGCACTGTAGCGCGGGTCGTGCTTCAGCAGCTCGCCGTACTCTTTGACCGTGACGCCGCAGCCGCTCGCGGTCATGACGATCGCCTCGACGCCCTGCTCGACGTAGGGCCACCAGGCGTCGACATTGCGCCGCATGTACTCGAGCCCTTCCTGTTGAGCGTTCAGGTGATAGGCGACGGCGCCGCAGCATCCTGCCTCGCGCGCCGCGACCAGCGAGATGCCGATGCGGTCCAGGATGCGCGCTAAAGCGGGGTTGATGGAGGGCGCGATGCCAGGTTGGACGCAGCCGTTCAGGACCAGCATCCGTCGGGTGTGGCGCGCCGCGGGCCAGGGGGTGCGCACCCCCCGGCGTGGGATCTTGCGCGCCAGCGCCCCCGGCAGAACAGGGCGTGCGAGCTGGCCCAGGTGCAGCAGCGGATTGAAGAGCGCCGGGTTCGGGATCACCGTCTTCAGTGCCGAGCGCCACAGCCTGCGGCCGAAGCTGCGTCCGACCCGCTGCTCGACGACGTTGCGCCCGATGTCGACCAGCCTGCCATAGCGCACGCCGGACGGGCAGGTGGTCTCGCACGCGCGGCACGTGAGACAGCGGTCGAGGTGCAGCTGCGTCTTGGCTGAAACCTGGCCGCCCTCGAACAGCTCCTTCATGAGGTAGATGCGCCCGCGCGGCCCGTCCAGCTCATCGCCCAGCAATTGATAGGTGGGGCAGGTCGCGGTGCAGAACCCGCAGTGCACGCACGCGCGCAGGATGGCGTTGGCCTCCTTGCCTTCGGGCGTGTCGCGGATGAAGTCGGCGAGGTTGGTCTTCAATCTAAAAATCGGCATGCAGCCGATGAGGACCAAACACGCCGCTGGGATCGAGCGCAGCTTTGAGCCGCTTGTGCATCTCGAGCACAGCTGGATCGAGGAGCATCAACGGGGTTCCGGTGGGCCCGCGGAAGCGCGTCGCGTGTCCGCCCGCCTGTCGCGCCACCTCGAAGACCTGCTGCGCGGGCGCGTCGGTCGCGACCCACCGCAAGCTACCGTTCCATTCAATCACCTGCTGACCTGGCAGCGCGAGCGGCGGTGTGGTTGGCGTGATCGACAAACGCCAGAGGGAGCCGCGGAACGCATCCAGGGTCTGCTCGCGCACCGCGCGCCAGAAGGCGTTTCCCTCCGCGACAGCCTCGCCGCCGATTTTAGTGCGCGCGGCGGCGACACCCAGCTTGCTCCCGGACAACCGGACGCTGAGGGCGTTTCCGAAATGGCACGTGGCGGAGATCGGAAGGGGCTGCGCGGCCCAGCGATTCATCGCCTCGATTGCTTTGGCTGCGTTCAGCTCGAAGCGCACCGTAAGCTCCTCCTCGGGGCGGGGGAGGACCTTGAGCGACGCTTCGACGATCACGCCGAGGGTTCCGAATGACCCCGCCATCAGGCGCGACACGTCGAAGCCGGCCACGTTTTTCATTACGCGGCCGCCGAAACGCAGATCCTCACCGGCACCGTTCAACACCTGGGTACCCAGCACGAAATCGCGCAGCGACCCAGCCGCCGCGCGACGCGGGCCAGAGAATCCGGCGGCAACGCATCCGCCGAGGGTGGCATTGGCCCCGAAGTAAGGCGGTTCGCAAGCCAGCATCTGTCCGCCTTTGGTCAACGCTTCCTCCAACTCCGCCAGCGGTGTTCCGGCGCGCGCCGTCATCACCAGCTCACTCGGCTCGTAGTCGACGATGCCGCGGTAGCCGGAGACATCCAGGGGCTCCCCCTCGAGCTTGAAGGCGTAGAAGTCCTTGCTGCCGCTGCCGCGAATGCGCAGCGCACGCTTGTGCGCCGCCGCTTCGCGGATGCGCTCGATCAGCGGAGAGAGCGACGGGTCCATTGGCAAGACTGCGCGGGGTCGATTCAGCCTGCGCGCCGCGCCTCAGAAACGGGGAAGCTCGGGGAACTTCTCCTGCCCGCGGTGCACGTGCATGGCTCCGAACTCCGCGCAGCGATGCAGCGTCGGCACAGCCTTGCCCGGGTTCAGCAGGCCGTGCGGATCAAACGCGCGTTTGATGGCGAGGAAGCACGCGAGCTCACCGGTGCCGAATTGCAGGCACATCTGATCGATCTTCTCCACCCCCACGCCGTGCTCGCCGGTGATCGTGCCGCCGGCGCCGATGCACAGCTCGAGAATGCGGGCGCCGAACGCCTCGGCGCGCTGTGCCTGATCGCCCTCGTTGGCGTCGAACATGATGAGCGGGTGCAGGTTGCCGTCGCCGGCGTGGAAGACGTTCGGGCAGGTCAGGCCGAATTGCTTCGACAGCGCGCTGATGCCTGCCAGCACCTCGCCGAGCTTTTTCTTCGGGATGGTGCCGTCCATGCAGTAGTAGTCGGGCAGGATGCGGCCCACGGCGGGGAACGCCGCCTTGCGGCCGGACCAGAACTTGAGGCGCTCCGCGTCGTCGCGCGACAGCCGGATCTCGGTGGCCCCGCTCGCACGCATCACCTGCGACACGCGCTCGATCTCGACCGCCACCTCCTCGCTGGTGCCGTCGCATTCGCATAACAGGATCGCCTCGGCGTCGAGCGGATAGCCCGCGTGCACGAACTGCTCCACGGCGCCGACGGCGAGCTTGTCCATCATCTCGAGACCGGAGGGGATGCAGCCCGCCGCGATGATCTGCGCGACGGCCTCGCCCGCTTTGATGACCGAATCGAACGCGGCCAGCACGACCTGGGCCTTGACCGGTTTTGGCAGAAGCTTGACCGTCACTTCGGTCACGACGCCGAGCAACCCTTCAGAGCCGGTCGCGAGCGCCAGCAGATCGTAACCGGGCGCATCCAACCCTCCCGACCCAACTTCCAGCACTTCTCCCTCGATGGTCACCACGCGCAGCTTGAGCACATTGTGCCCGGTCAAGCCGTACTTGAGACAATGCACGCCGCCCGAGTTCTCCGCCACGTTGCCGCCGATCGAGCACGCGATCTGGCTGGAGGGGTCGGGAGCATAGTAGAGGCCGTGCACAGCGGCGGCCTCGGAGATCGCAAGATTGCGAACGCCAGGCTGAACGCGCGCGGTGCGCGCAGCCGGATCGATCTCGAGGATGCTCTTGAGCTTAGACAGCGCCAGCGTGACGCCTTGCTCGTGCGGCATGGCACCGCCGGAGAGGCCTGTTCCCGCTCCGCGCGCCACAACCGGCACGCGTGCCGCGCTGCAGATGCGCAGCACTTGCCGCACCTGGTCTTCGTTTTCGGGCAGCGCGACCGCGAGCGGCACCTGGCGGTGAGCGGAGAGCCCGTCGCACTCGTAGGGAACCAGATCCTCGCGCTCGTGCAGGAGGCAGTCCGTGCGGAGCACGGTGCCGAGCCGGCGCACGAGCTCGGCCTTGTCCAGCGCCGGCTGAACTGACGGATCCAGAGCTTCGACCTTACCCATTTCAGCTCGCTGGGAGGATCAGGATGGCGCGAAAGTCGTTGACGTTGGTGAGTGTGGGGCCGGTCTTCACCAGATCTCCGAGGCCGGAGAAGAAACTGTATCCGTCATTATCGGCAAGGTGCGCTTTTGCGTCCAGGCCGCGCGCGGCTGCGCGCCGCAATGTGTCCGGTGTAACCACGGCGCCCGCATTGTCTTCCGTTCCGTCTACACCATCGGTGTCGCCGGCCATGGCGAATATGCCAGGTTCACCATCCAGGGCGATCGCCAGTGCCAGCAGAAACTCGACGTTGCGACCGCCGCGTCCCTTGCCCCTCACGGTGACCGTGGTTTCTCCGCCGGACAGCAGAACGCATGGGCTCGCAGCGGGTTGGCCATGCCGCACGACCTGCCGTGCGATGCCTGCGTGTACCAGCGCCACGTCGCGCGACTCTCCCTCCAGGCTGTCGCCGAGGATGAGTGGCGTGATTCCGGCCTGACGGGCTACTTCTGCCGCTGCTTCCAGAGACTGCTGTGGCGTTGCGATCAGATGCACCTGCGTGCCGGCGAGCCGCGCATCGCCCGGCTTGGGCGTTTCTTCGTGCGCGGCGCGCAGGTGCTCGACGACGGAAACCGGCTCGGTGATGTTGTATTTTTCCAGGATCGCGGATGCATCCGCGAACGTGGTCCGGTCCGGCACGGTTGGCCCGGACGCGATGACCGCAGGGTCGTCGCCCGGCACGTCGGAGATGGTGAGCGTGACCACACGAGCTGGATGAGAGGCGGCCGCCAGCCTCCCACCTTTGATCGCCGACAGGTGCTTGCGCACGCAGTTCATCTCGGTGATGTTGGCGCCGCTCTTGAGCAGTGCCCGGTTGATCGCTTGCTTGTCCTGCAGCGTCAAGCCGGGCGCGGGCAGGGTGAGCAGGGCGGAACCGCCTCCCGAGATCAGACACAGCACCAGATCGTCCCGGCTCAGTCCCTGGACCCGTGCCAGGATGCGTTCGGCCGCCTCGCGCCCGGCGAGATCCGGGACAGGGTGAGCGGCCTCCACGACTTCGATGCGCTTGGTGGGTGCGCGGTGTCCGTAACGAGTCACCACCAGGCCCGACAGCTCGCCATGCCAATGGTCTTCCACCGCTTTGGCCATGGTGGCCGCCGCCTTGCCCGCGCCCACGACAATCGTGCGGCCCGGCGGAGGATGAGGCAGGAACGGAGGCAGACACTTGTCCGGCATGGCGCGCGCCACGGCGGCGTCGAACATGCGGCGCAGGAGGGATATCGGGTCGGTTGTCATTGCATGGATTCAAGCGCGCCAACACAACACACCCAAACGCTTATGAGGTTTACTTGCTCACTTGATGATTGGCCAGCATCTCCAGCGCACGCACCATCGCGGAGTGATCCCACTTCGCGCCGCCGTGGGCCGCGCACGCATTGAACAGCTCCTGGGCGGTGGCCGTATTGGGCAAGCTCAGGCCGAGCTTGCGTGCGTTGCTGAGTGCGAGATTCAAGTCCTTCTGGTGGAGCTCGATGCGAAAACCGGGGTCGAACGTGCGCTTGATCATGCGCTCGCCATGAAGCTCCAGTATGCGCGACGATGCGAATCCACCCATCAACGCCTGACGCACTTTGGCCGGATCCGCTCCCGCCTTGGAGGCGAACAGCAGCGCCTCCGCAACAGCTTCGATGTTGAGCGCGACGATGATCTGATTGGCCACTTTGCAGGTCTGCCCGGCGCCGTTGCTGCCCACCAACGTGATGTTCTTGCCCATCAGCTCGAACAGCGGCTTCACTTTTTCGAAGGTGGCCTCGCTCCCCCCCGCCATGATGGTGAGGGTGGCGTTCTTGGCGCCCACCTCCCCACCGGACACCGGTGCGTCGACGTACTGGCAGCCGAGCTTGTTGATGCGCTCCGCGAACACCTTGGTCTCGAGCGGTGAGATCGAGCTCATGTCGACGACGATCTTGCCGGGGGACAGGCCCTCGGCGACGCCGCCGGGAGCGAAGAGCGCTTTCTCCACGTCCGGGGTGTCCGGAACCATGGTGATGATGATCTCGCCCTTCTGCGCGGCTTCCTTGGCGGATGCGCACGCAACGCCTCCTGCGGAAGTCAGCTCGGGGGCCACACCTTCGAGGGTGTACAGAAACAGCTTGTGCCCGCCCTTGAGCAGGTTTGCGGCCATGGGCTTGCCCATGATGCCCAGTCCGACGAAACCGATGTTGCTCATGCGCTCCTCCTTATCGTTTTATCGTTGCAGATACGGTTTGGCCCAGGCGAGACCCGCTTCGGTGGTTGTGGCTGGCCGGTATTCGCAGCCGATCCAGCCCTTGTAGCCGATGCGGTCGATGTGCTGGAACAGGAAGGGATAGTTGATCTCGCCGGTTCCCGGCTCGTGCCGGCCGGGCGTGTCGGCGAGCTGCATATGGCCGATCTTCGCCAGATTCTTCTCGATGGTCGGCGCCAGGTCGCCTTCCACGATCTGCATGTGGTAGATGTCGTACTGGAACGAGAGGTTTGGCACCTGCGCGTAATGCATGATGTCGAAGGCTTGGCGCGAGGTATTGAGATAGAAGCCAGGAATGTCGCGCGTGTTGATGGCTTCGATCAAAACCTTCAACCCGTGCTTGGCCGTCTCTTTTCCGGCGAACTGCAGACTGGCGATATAGGCTTCGCGCATCCTCTCTTCGTTCACGCCGCGCGGCTTGAGCCCCGCCATGCAGTGGATCTGCCCGCAGCCCAGCGCGAGCGCGTACTCGATCGCTTTGCCGATGCCCTCCTGGAACTCGCCGGCCCGGGCTGGATCGCATGCGGTTCCCCGATCGCCGGCGTTCCAGTCACCTGGCGGCGTGTTGAACAAGATCACTTCGAGCTTGCTCGCCCGTACCACCTCAGCGAGCTGGTTTTTGTCGTAGGTATAAGGAAAGAGGAACTCGACACCCTTGAAGCCGGCTCTCGCCGCGGCTGCGAAGCGGTCCATGAAGTCGACTTCGTTGAACATCATCGACAGGTTGGCGTTGAGCTTGGGCATGCGCAATCTCCAGGCGTTCGGAATGGAGAATTGTACTTGCTCCCGCACCGAGACGCCGCCCCGCTATAATCGACCGTCGC
>DATJZQ010000219.1:0-3809 GCA_035499005.1 Burkholderiales bacterium
GATTGTGGCTGGCTCCACAAAGTCCCTGAGGGCTTCGCCGTCGCCTCGATCGTCTTCGCCATCGGCGGGTCGCGGACGGGAGCCGTCCTCGCCGGTGCGATGCTCGGGGTGATGACCCTGGCCGGTGCGGCGGGTACGACGCTGCTGGCCGGCCGACACATTGGCTATGCCCTTGCGTTGTCGGCCGGCGTCACGATCTACATCGCGGCCTCTGACATCATCCCTGAAGTGAATCGCGACGGTAGGCCCGCGCTGGCTTGGACGGTGATTGGGGGACTCTTCCTCTTCGCCTGTGCTGACTGGGTCTTGTCGAGCTTCGGACTGGGGTGATGACCTTGGGTGAGGATGGGGCGCTAGCCGTGACGGGGGAAGCGCGGCCACCGCCCCCATGCCCACACGCGGCTATGCCGCTGCCACCGTGCCGTGGTCGTCGCAGTGACCGCCATGCGGGTGGTGCAGATGACCGCCGGCGAGGTAGTCGGTATGGTCGTCGTGTGGAACGGCAGGGTGGCCACACCCATCTCCATGTGTGTGGGCTGTGTCGTGTGCACCGCAGCTGTGTAATGGCGTGCAGGCCCCTGGATTGGCGCCTGTCGTAGCAATTGCGCATTCGTCGACGTGATCGCCGTGCACGTGGTGCAAGTGCCCATCGTGCACGTAGTCGACGTGCCCGTCGTGGCGGATGGCGGTGTGGCCGCAGCCGCTGCCGTGCTCGTGCGTGTGCCCTCCGTGTGTGGTGTGATTCATGTGAACCGTCCTTTCTGGGCATCTTGGCCCTCTTCAGTGGCGTGATCGAGTGCGCTCCGAATGAGCTCAGTAATATGTCCATCCGCGAGCGCGTAGTACACGTGCCTTCCGTGACGACGGCGGGTGACCAGGCCTGCCGTTCGCAACAACTTGAGTCGCTCCGATAGTGTGGTCAGCTGCTCAGCAGAATGCGCTGCCAGCTCCGAGACGCAGTACTCCCCCGTCGCCAAATGCTCGAGCAACCGCAGTCGGGCGGGATCGCCCGCCACGCGAAACAAGGCTGCGGCCCGCGCGACGACGGCAGGGGCGCGGGACTCCGGCAATGGGTGTGGCGCATGCGCGCACGCCGCCGCCTTTTGCCGCTTCGCCGGTGCCTGACTTCTGGAATTCATCAATCCATGACTCCAACAACTGATGGAGCATTAGCGCGAAAGCCAACTGCTGTCGAGCCACTCTGGCCGTGAGCGGCCGTGAGCGCCCATTCGTTCCGCTCCCCATACGCACTCTGCCGGCACGCACCTGCATGATGCTGACGCCCACGTCATCCCCGCGGGTGGCGGTGGGCGTACGGCATGCGTCCGGAAGGAGATGCCTGCCGCGCCGTCATCGCCCCACGCCGATCTAGTTGCAAGTTAGTTGCAACTGCACTCACGCTGTGTTAGCTAACTCTCATGGTGACGCAGCCACCGCATCGACGGGGAAATCCGGTGAGCAAGCACTGCACACCGGCGGCGCTCACTGCCAGGCAACACCGGGTGCTAGTGGCGCAGCTCGAGACCCAACGCGCCGTCCTGCGCGAACGGCTTCAGCGGGCGCGCGAGACGGTACAGGTGAGGACCGATCCAGGCGACACGATTGACAGTGCCACTGCCCAGATGACTGCGGCACTGACCATGCGTCTGATTGCGCGGGACGCCGCGTTGCTCGGCGAGGTGGACCAGGCGTTGGCCAGGGTCGCAGCGGGCACCTACGGACGGTGCGAGGGCAGCGGCGAGCCGATCGGCTATGCGCGCTTAAAGGTTCGCCCCTGGGCGCGATGCAGCGTCGCCTACGCCCAAGAGCGGGAGGAGTTGATGCTGGCAGGTCAGTCCCGCAGGTGGGAGGCACGCCGCCGTCGCGGTTGCCTCCCCGACACACCAGCCGCAGGGCATCAGTCGGGCGGACGGCGACGCGGTGCCAGCGGGCCGCACGCTGGCGGAAGCGTGGAGGACGATCGTGAACAAAATGATAGTGCTGATTGACGATGATCTCAATGCGCAGATCATCGCTGAAACGTTGCTGCGGGTGCGTGGGCTCGATGTTCGCACGGCGACCGATGGCAGTCACGCGTGGGAGCTGATTCGCCGCCACGGCGCGACGCTCCTGATCCTGGGACTCGTGCTTCCTGGCATGAATGGCTGGGAGGCCATGCGTCGGCTGTGCGGCCGCGTTGAGGCGTCGCCGCCACAGGTTCGACCGCGCCTGCTCGTCACCGGCAGTCGCACCGAGCCCGAATCCGAGCGCTTGGCCCGGCACCTGGGTGCGGACGGGTTCCTGCACAAACCCTTCGATCCGCGGCGATTCTTCGAGACCCTCGAACAGCTGATGACTCCGAGAGCGCCGATGCTGTGCAATGGCATGCAATCAATATGAGGAGGTACAGCAGGTGACCGTTACTCCCATCTACATCATCGGCGGATTTCTCGGCAGCGGCAAGACAACGCTGCTCAAGCGGCTTGTGGCGCACGCGCTGGAGCGTGGAATCAAGCCCGCGGTCTTGATGAACGAGTTCGGCGACGCCGCTGTGGATAGCACGCTACTGCACGAGCATGAGCGGTGTGCCGACATCGAGCTCCGCCAACTGCTCAGCGGGTGCATCTGCTGCGACCTGACGGAGGACCTTACGACCACGGTAGCCCAACTGATCGCCGTCAGCCGCGGCGGCCCGCTCTTCATCGAGACGACCGGACTGGCGAACGTCGGGCAGGTCGCCACTGGCGTACTGCGGGCCGTCGGCGCCTTGCCATCAACGAGCACGCGCGCGCATCTCGCGTCTGTGGTCGCGGTCGTCGACACGCCACGGTTCAGTGCACTGTCTGGAGCGTGGTCAGAGGCCGAGTCGCAATTCGGGCAGGTGGACACGGTCATTCTGAATAAGCTCGACGCGACCGATACCGCCACCAGGGCCGCGGTGGAGCAGCGCGTTCGCACGCTCGCACCACGTGCCCGCGTGTTGCGCGCATCGTACGCCGATGTCGATCCCTCCAGAGTGCTCCGCAGCGTACGGCGCCCCTCCCAGCACGGGCTAGCCGCCGTGACGCCATCGATGGCCACTGTGCCCGCCGACACCACCCGCGGCTTCGAGAACGTGACCTTCGAGGTAGGGAGCGCCATGGACCTCGACCGATTGGAGACTGTGCTGTGCAGGTATCGGAGTGTGCTACGGCTCAAAGGCTTTGTGCGCACCCCGGCCGCACCCGGTCTTCACGAAGTCCAGTGGGTCCCCGGGGCGATGGAGGTGCGCCGGTACCAGGGACGTCGTCGGCCGCCCGCCGAAATCGTGGTCATCGGGCGCCGAATCCCATGGGAGAGGCTGCTGCGGGCGCTGAATCGATGCGCGGTCCCGCAGCGGTCCCACCGCAAGCGTCGGGCCGCCTAGTCTGTAGTGCGCGCGCGCCATGATGCTGTTCGACGCACGCCGCCGATCTCCTCTCCGCCTGGCACCCCGCCTTCGGCGACCGAGAGCAGCGGCTCGTGCTCGACGAGGCGATTGGCCCTGCCAAGGAATTGCCTTCGCCCCTGGTGTAGCACCGCACCTCGCCGCGTCAATCGCAATTGCAACTCAGCTGCAACCATATCTGTCCTGTGCTACGCTACTGGTGACCGACTGGTGGTGGTCAGCGCAGGAGCATGCCAATGGGACGCAAGGACAAGCAACTCACACCGACTGACGCCGTGCCGTTGCGGGCCGCCCTGCGTGCCGCCGGCTTGCGTGCCACATTGCCACGCCTCGCCGTGCTCTGGGCGCTGCGCGGTGCCGGCGCCCCCGTTAGTCACAACGATGTCGCGGCACAACTGGCCGC
>DATJZQ010000220.1:0-4418 GCA_035499005.1 Burkholderiales bacterium
CGTAGGCCTGTCCGACGATGGCGCTGGTCGCAGGGGTACCGGAGATGACCGGCGTGTCGGTTCCAGTCGATTGCGAGCCGCCGAGTCCCGGGACGCCCGAAGGGGTGGCGGAGCTCAGATTGGACGGCGAGCCGGTGACGCTGACCTGGCCGCACGCCGCGACGAGCAGCGCGAGAACCACGAGCAGCGCCAGGCGCAAGGGCCGAAACGTCTCTGAGACCAAAACTCTCCCCTGCAAACCCGATGTTTGCAACGATGCAAGAGGCGGCGGACACCCTCAGAGATGACGACAGCACGCGTGGACGTGTTGCCGGTAACCCCGCTATCTCAGACCGGACCTACGGGCCTTGAGACCGGAAGCTTTGCGCCCCCTCCTCGCGGAGGGTTTGCCCTTGCAGCCGGCCGAGTAGACCGTCTCGCGCGCAAACGTGCAAGATGTCTCCGCTCACCGACACGGATCATGTTGCATTCGAACAGCGATGTCGCAGCGCACCAACGGCCAACGGCAGATCCAACATCAGCGCATGAGTCAACAGGGATTAACGGATCAATGGCGGCGATGAAGCGCGTGGCTCGGCCCACGACGGCCGCCGATGCGCCGGCAATTCGCGAATTGTTTGCTGCGGCCGCGTTGCATCCGAACATCGACGTCCAGGCGCTCAACTGGAAGTACTGGCAGCCGCGCGCTGATTGGCCGGGGCCGCGCTCCTTTATCCTCACCGACGATGGTGTACCCGTTGCGCACGGCGCGATCGTGCCCACCTGGTGTGCATCGCCGGCGCAGCGCGTCAGCATGATTCACGTCATCGACTGGGTCGCACGCCCCGGCGCCATCGGTGCCGGGGTGGCACTGATGAAGCACATCGGCCAGCAGTCGCAGGCGCTGCTTGCGGTCGGCGGCAGTGCCGACACGGCGCAGATCCTGCCGCTCATCGGCTTTCGCGATATGGGCGCGGTCACCGGCTACGTGCGCGCGCTCTTTCCGCTGCGGCTGCTGCGTGAGAGCGCCTCGCAGCGCGGCAGGCTGGTGGGGCGTTTCGTACGCAGCCTGATGTGGACCCTCGGTGCATCCACGACGGGCAGTGCCGACTGGGCGGTGCGCCGCCTCGAAGCGACCGACCTCGAAGCGATCGCCGCAGCGCTGCCGACCCCGGCACGTGGGATCGCGGTGCTCGAGCGTAACCCGGCGCTGTTGCGCCATGCGCTCGAGTGTCCGATCGCCTCGATGGCGCTCTACGCGATGGAGAAATCAGGCCGAGCGCGCGGCTATTTTCTGCTGGCTTCAGCACCCGGTCAGGTCCGCATCGCAGACTGCTGGATGGATTCGGACGAGCTCGACGACTGGCGCGCGATGGTGGTGTGCGCCGTCAAGCAGGCACGGCGTGACGGCCAGGCCGCCGAGGTCGTGATCTGGGCGAACGATCGGCTGCTCGAGGAGGCGCTGTCCGCTTGCGGCTTTCGTGCGCGGCTCAAATTCCCGGTGCGCTTGCGGGCGGCTGACGCCGCGTTGCTGCCGCCGCTGCCGGTGCGCGTGCAGATGCTCGACAACGACGCGGCTTTCCTCCATCACGGTCGCCGCGAGTACTGGGCGTGAGAGGCACTCGCGCGACCTCGCGTGCGCAGGCCGCGACGCCAGGATGAATAGCGCGTCCGCACCGGTGCGGCAGATTCCTGCCCTCGACGGTATCCGCGGCGTCGCGATCATCTGGGTGGTGTTTCACAACAGCACCGCCATGCCGATGGCGGTCGCGAGCCGAGTGCTGCACGTGTTTCCCCTGCTCGCAAACTGCGGCTGGATCGGCGTGCAGTTGTTCTTCGCTCTCTCCGGTTTTCTGATTACCGGCGGGCTGCTCGATAGCCAGCGCTCAGCGCACTACTTTCGCAACTTCTACGCCAAGCGCGCGCTGCGCATCCTGCCGCTCTACTATGCGGTACTGCTCGTCCTGCTGGTGCTCGTGCCCCTCGTGGCCCGTCCGCCGCCGCCTTTCAGCAGCGAGCATCAGGCGCCTCTTTGGCTGTTCACGGCGAACTGGACGCAGTCGCTGCCGTACGGATTCGCACACTTCTGGTCGCTGGCGGTCGAGGAGCAGTTCTACCTGATCTGGCCGCTGCTGGTGGTTGGACTCGCCCCGCGACGGCTGCTGCGCGCGTGCCTGTGGATCGCCGTCGGGGCGTTGCTGCTGCGCTGTGCGCTTGCGGCATACGGCGCGAGCACGTGGACGCTCTATGCAAACACCGCATGCCGTATGGACGCGCTGGCGCTCGGCGGAGCCGGGGCGTGTCTGCTGCGCATCCCGGCGCTGGAAGCGGCGCTGCGCGCCAAGCTCCCGCTCGTCGGCACCGCGGCGCTGCTGGTGTTCCTGGCCGGAATTCCCCTCACGCATCTCTACAATCGGGATGCTCTGAGCGGGGCGACCCTTGGCTACACGCTGCTGGCCTTATCGTCCGCCGCATTTGTCACCTGGACTGCGATGCTCGAGGGTCGTGCGCTGAGCGGCATCGGGGTCGGTGCGATGCTGGCATCGGCACCCCTGCGTTCGTGCGGCAGATACAGCTACGCCATGTACGTGTTCCACAACCTCCTGCACAAGCTGATCGGCGAACCCTGGCTGATCGGGCGGTTCGGCAAGCTGCCGCCGCTGCCGATAGTGTTCCTTTACGCCCTGTCAGTGCTCCTGATCACCTACGTGCTGGCGTTCTGCAGCTATCACGCGCTGGAGAAGCACTTTCTGCGCCTCAAGCGCCCTTTCGAGCCGGGCGAGCGCGTGCGCAACGTCTCTGCCTGAGAGATTGCCTGAGCGGCAATAGGTGACGCACACGCCGCGGCCTGGCGCGCCGGGTCGGCGGCCTGGAGTGTTACGAGCGCGAAGTTCTCGGGAGCGCGCCGGGTGCGCGCGACGGGAGCGCGCCGGGTGAGCGCGCCGCGGAGGAGGCTATTTCCTGCGACGCCGGGCCGCGACCGCCGCGGCACAGGCGCCCATGGCGAGCACGCCCAGCGTGGCCGGCTCAGGGACCGAGTTCGTGCCGCCGCTCCCACCGGGCGCGGGCGGGCACCACGACGGGACGACCTTGCAGGTCGCGCCTGCGCTAGCGGGCTCACTCCCGAGCGCGACGACTCCAAGTGCGACGAGCAATGCCCAGAATATGTTTCTCACGAGGACGCCCCATGAACCCTGATTACTGATGGGAAGTGCAAGGATTGCGCCAGGGACGTAAGTGGTTGATGCACGCGCAGCGTTTGACGTATTGCGACGCAACCGGAAAACCTGCGTAAGAGAATCCGACCTCGGGCAGCGCCGTGACCCGTGGTGCATCAGGGCCACCAATCGCTCACTATCTTTTTAAATCAATGGCTTGTAGCAAGATCCGCCGGCAACAGCCGCACCGGCAGCCTGTAAAGAGTGCCGACGTGCACTGCATCACAGTCTGCATAGACCGTGCCAGGTAGATGAGAGGGCGTGGGATACCATCGAGCGCTCACCGGGAGAGACCCCATACGGACGTCGGCCGCCAGCTCGCAGGTGTCGGCGCGCAGCAGTGAACTGCGCATCCTGGGGCTGATCACACTCACCATCGTCGCCTACTGGCCGACCAGCGGTGCTCTGTGGCACTACTGGACCGACGACCTCTTCTTTGGCGGTCACGGGCTGCTCGTCGCTGCGCTCGCATTGTGGCTGCTGTGGCGGGCACGAGGGCGCATCGCCCTGGCACACGTGCAGCGCGACCTGCGCGCGCTGTGGCTGCTGCTCCCGTGCAGCATCGTGGCGCTCATCTTATGGAAAGCGAGCATCGAGGGGCTGCAGTTCCTCATGCTGCCGGTGCTGATGCTGCTTGGGGTGTGGACCGCGCTCGGGCCCGCCGTGACACGTGTGATCGCCGTGCCCGTCGGCTTTCTGTACTTCGCGATGCCGGCCTGGAACGTGCTCGCCGGCCCGCTGCAGAGCCTGACGCTGTGGATGGCGAAGCTCGCCGCCCCGGCGATCGGTGTTCCGGCGACGGTTTCGGGGTCCCTGATTTCCTTGCCCGATGACATGAAATTCCACGTCGGACTGGTGTGTAGCGGCGTCGGATTTCTCGTCCAAGGTCTGGCCGTGGCTGCACTGCTGGGGGAGCTCGAGCAGGCCGCACTCAGGCGCAGAATGCGACTCCTGGGCGCTATGGCCGTCGTTGCGATCGTCGCCAACTGGATACGCGTGCTCGCGATCGTACACGTTGGCTATTCGACCCAGATGCGTCACGTGCTGGTCACGCGCCATCACCTGCTGTTCGGTTATGTTCTGTTCGTGGTAGTGCTGGTGGGGTTCGTGTGGATTGCCCGGCCGGCGGCATCCCCGGAGACGCCACGAGTCACACCGCCTGCATTGCGACCGAGTAGCCAAGGTGTCACCGGCTACTTCGCGGCGGTCGGCGCGCTGCTG
>DATJZQ010000221.1:0-10838 GCA_035499005.1 Burkholderiales bacterium
TCGCTGGTGCTGGCGGCGGGCGTTCCGAACCAATGGCTGGCCGGCGCAGGTGTCGCTATCGACAACCTGCGCACGCCGTACGGTCCGCTGAGCTACGTGCTGCGGAGCGGGCCGCGGCGCCTCGTGCTGTCGATCGCAGGCGGTCCAACGCCTCCGCCCGGGGGACTGGTGTTTGCATGGCCATACGCCAGTCAGCCGGGGACGGTGCTCGTCAACGGCCGCGCGGCATCGTGGAGCAATGCGAAGGAGTTACGCGTCTATGCTTTGCCCGCGGTCATCACCATGGAAACCGTGTCGGACGGCGGAACATAGGCCGCGCAGGGGTCGAGCGGGCGAGAGCGCTGATGCGCGCCGGGGCGCCCGAAGTGGCCGTCCAGGAACTCGCGCACGGCACGCCAGCTTTGCGGATTGAGTTGAACGTCGCAGTGATCGCTCCCCGCGATGCACAGCGCCTGCTTGTCTCCCTGCCAGGCTTCGAGCAGGCGATAGGTGTGCGCGTGCGGAACCACGCAGTCGCGCTCGGACATCAGCGCGAGCAGCGGCGCGCGTGCGGCGCGGGCAAAGCGCACCGACTCGAACGGGTAACGCAGCAGAAAGCGGAGCGGAGCAAACGGAAAGCGTCGTCGCGCGACTTCCAGGATGGAATCGTACGGCGTAATCAGCACCGCTGCAGCGAGTTGGCGGTGTGCGGCGACAAACGCGGCAACGCCGGAACCCAGACTTCGGCCCACGACCGCAATGCGCGTGGGATCCACCCCGGGTCTCGATTTCAACCAATCGCACAACTCGAGCGCGTCGGCGCAGAGCGCGCTTTCCGAGGCACGTCCTTCGGAATTGCCGTAGCCGCGATAATTGACGGCCAGCAGATGCGTGCCCTCGAAGTAGGAGACCACGTCGCTGACCCAGGAAACTTCTTCGTTGCGGCCGCCAAAATAGATCACGCCCGCGGTTGGTGCGGCGCAATCCCGCTCGGGCCGATACCACCAGCCTCTGAGGCGGGTGCCGTCGCGCATCGGAAGGACGATGGCGCGCTTCCTGTGCGAAGGCACCACCGCCCCGCCGATGGGCGGCGCCCGGGCCGGGTTGAACACCAGGCGATCCTGGAGGAAATAGAGCAGACCCATTCCAGCGACCGGCAGCGCCAGAGGGCCAGCGATCTTGAGCGCGGTGCGCAGCCGATTCGACCGCGCGTAGGCGATGAAGCCGCTGCCGGTCACGGCATTCTCCGCGCCGACTGACAAGGGTCTTCGTCTCGCGGCGCTGTGCTCGCGCGCCTAGCGCTGCTCGGTTCCATGGTGCACCTCGCCAGCTACGGCCTCGTCAGGCAACCCGAACGTTGTCGCACGACGATCCGCTCCGCGCCGATCTGACCGGCGCCGGTCCGAAGTGTGATGCGACCCGCTTCTGGCAGTTGGCTCCGCAGCGTGCCGTTGCAGATAGTGGAACACCTGGGTGGCCTGTGGCCCCACAAGTTCCACCGCCTCGATCAGAGTCCGCTCCGGAACGTCGAAGGCTGCCGCCCACCACGCCAAATGAGAAGGCTTGGTCACGTCGACGACATAGCTGGGGCTCAGTTCCTGCTCGTTTACGATCTCGTTCATTCGCGCCTCGCTTGACTGGCTGCCGCCATCTCCCACGGCATCATGCAAGCGAAACTACATTTGAGACGCCACGCGCGCTATCGGACACGGCCGCATCTGCTTGTCAGATTCGTCCTGACGGGACCGGGCGGCGACGTCGCTCGACGGCGACCCGCGTAGGACGGAGGCTGACAGCCTTATCAGGCTTGCGCTTATAGGCCGCGGCCATTGGCCAGCTGCATGATAGCCGTCGTGAACCGGCAAGCCTCTGCGCCGGGACCTTACCGAGGAGGCTCCATGTACGAAGCTACTTCCCCGTTGGACTCTCAGCCCGTTTCGCCGCCGTTCATCGAGACGCTGAGGTCGCGCATGGTCGTAGTACCGAAGCCGTCGAAGCCACAGAAGCCCATGTCCTTCGGCCTGCTGTACGGTTCCTCGCCTGGGATGCAGCAGGTGTACAGCCTGATCGAGCGCGTGGCGCAGACGGAGGCGACCGTGCTCATCGTCGGCGAGAGCGGATCGGGCAAGGAGCTCGTGGCCAATACGATCCACCGCATGAGCGCCCGTGCCAAGCAGCCGTTTGTAGCCGTCAATTGCGGCGCCATCCCGGCGACGTTGATCGAGGCGGAGCTGTTTGGATACGAAAAAGGCGCCTTCACCGGCGCCGCCAAGACCCACCGCGGCTATCTGGAACGCGCCTCGGGCGGCACCCTGTTCCTGGATGAGATCAGCGAGATGCCGCCAGAGATGCAGGTCAGGCTGCTGCGCGTGCTCGAGACAGGAACATTCTGCCGGGTGGGCGGGGACCAGGACATCCAAGCCGGAGCACGCATCATGGCAGCGACCAACCGCGAGCCGGCCACCGCCGTTGCCGACAATCGATTGCGCGAGGACCTCATGTATCGGCTGGCCGTGTTCCCGATCAATCTCCCCCCGCTGCGTGCGCGCGGCGACGACGTAGAGCTGCTCGCGCATCAGTTCCTCGCCGAGTTGAACGCCGAGGCGGGGACGGAGAAAACCTTGTCCACCGCATCATTGTCGCTGCTGCGCAGCCATGCATGGCCAGGCAACGTGCGCGAACTGAAGAACTGCGTCCAGCGCGCCTTCATCCTCGCCGACAAGGAGGTGGAGCTCAAGGAGCTGGCGCCCGTGGTGCGCTCTGCGATAGCGGACGGCTCCTGCCTCAAATTCAGCATCGGCACCTCGCTCGCGGCGATGGAACGCGAGACGATCTTCGCAACTCTGGAGCACTGCAACGGCAACAAGCGGCGCGCCGCCGAAGTCCTCGGCGTGAGTCTCAAGACGCTCTACAACCGCCTTGCCGAGTACGCCGCCGAGTCCGCAGCGGCGGAACCCGCGCCCGAGGCGCCCGTGTCGTGAGAGTTGTTAAATCGTCTCGCGAAGACAAACGGGCTCGCGGTGCAGGACGAGAGAACAATGGTGTATTCTGGGAAGCGAACGATGACCGGTCCAAACAGCAGCTCCCTGTTGCCAACGAGCCAGCAGATTCACCCACAGGCCGCGCTCCGCATGATCAGAATCCTGATCGCTGACGATCACGCTATCGTGCGCGCGGGGCTCAAGCAGTTCATCGCCGCCGAGAAAGACATGGTGGTGACGGGCGAGGCCGGAGACGGCATGGAGACGCTCGCCTGTGTCCGCAGGAATGAGTGCGACGTTGTCCTGCTCGACATCTCTATGCCGGGCAGGAACGGGATCGACACGCTGAGACAGCTCAAGCGCACCCGTCCGGAGCTGCCGGTCCTGATCTTGAGCGCCTACTCCGAGCAGCAATTCGCGGTCAGCCTGCTGCGCGCCGGGGCGAGCGGCTACATCAGCAAGGAGAGCGCATCGGACCAGCTGGTCGGCGCGATACGGACTGTCATCAAGGGCGGGAAATACGTGAGTCCGAACGTGGCCCAGGTCCTCGTGACCGGCCTGGCGGACGATAGCGCGAAGCCGCTCCACGCGACCCTGTCCAAGCGCGAGTTTCAGATCTTCTACCGGCTGGCGTCCGGAGAGAGCGTCTCGAAGATCGCCGAAGATCTGTTCCTCAGCGTCAAGACGGTCAGCACGTATCGGACGCGGATCCTCGAGAAGATGCAGATGAGCAGCAACGCGGATCTTACGTACTATGCGGTAAAAAACAATGTCATCGACTAGTCCAACCGCACTGGGACGGAGGCCGCTATCCAGATCGGTTCCGGGCGCATGTAGGATAAGCGCCTACAGCGATCACGGGGGATACCTGCTAGTGTACGAGACGGGTCGATCCTGAAGATGCAGCTGGTGGAGCCTTACACACAAACAGAGTCAGGGCAACGCACGGCACATCCGTTACGCGTTTTCCTGGTGGAGGACTCGGCGGTCATCCGCCAGAGTCTCACCGAAACCATCGCCTCGTTGGATCACGTCGAGGTCGTGGGTCACGCCGAAGGTGAAGCCGAAGCGATCGCAGCGTTGCAGGCACTGGAGTGTGACGCTGTCGTGCTCGATCTTCAGCTCAAAGAAGGTCACGGTTTCAACGTCCTGAAGGCGCTGCGCGGCCGCTCCAGCACGTCGAGAATCGTCGTCCTTGTGCTCAGCAACTATGCTACGCCGCAGTACCGCACCCGCAGCATGGACATCGGCGCGGACTATTTCTTCGACAAGGCGCGCGAGTACGACCTGCTGTGCGAAGTGTTGGAGAGACTTGGCGTGCGGCGCGCCGGGGATGAGGCCTCCAGCGCCGACTAGCGTCGCTCGCAACACACCCTTCGATCTATTTCTGGTTCGCCCGAGCAGACTGCGCCAGCGGCGCGCCCGGCGCGGCGCCTGCCGTCGATGTCAGCGGCACGAACATCCTGATACGGGTTCCCGCCCCGATCCCGCTTGCGATCTCAAAGCTTCCGTCCAGGGCGGCGATGCGCTGGCGCATTCCGAGGATCCCATGCGACAGCCGGTTGTGCTCCGCGCTGCGCTGCAGGCCGATGCCGTCGTCTCGGATCTCGAACTTCAGACCGCGCTCTTCCTGTTCCAGAGTGATCCAGGCATTCGCCGCCTTCGCGTGTCGCAAGACGTTGGTCAGCGCTTCTTGCAGGACACGGAACAAGGCAATGGAGATCGCGCTGGGGAGCTCGATATCGGCGGGCCTGATCGATACCTCGCATTTCAAGTTGGCGCGCTGCGCGACCTGATTCACGTGCCAATCGATGGCCGCAGCTAAGCCGAGAGAATCGAGCACCGTCGGCCGCAGCTCTTCGATGATGCGGCGTTTGATGTCGACCCCGTCATCGAGGCTACCCATGGCGCGTGCGAGCTTTTGGGAGAGCGTTGGATCGCGCTCCTTGAGTCGGCCGTATACCCACGATATATCCATCTTGGTCGCTACCAGGATGCTGCCCAGTTCGTCGTGAATGTCGTGCGCGAGCCTCGCCCTTTCCTCTTCCTGCAGGTTCTGAAGACTGCTCGACAGCTCGGACAGCTCGAGCGTGCGCTGCCGTACCTGGTGCTCGAGCGTTCGGCGGACACGCTCCCGCTGCGTGATTCCGCGCCGAGCGAGCAGGTAGACCACGATCACCAGGATAACGCTGAAGACCGCGATGAGCGCCACCCCAAATCGAGCCAATGCTACATCTTCGTTCCAGCGCGAGGAGCGCCGGATCAGTTCTGCGCGTGCTCCTCCCTGGATGCTGTCAACCTCCTGACGGATCCCATCCATCGTGCGGCGGCCGACGTCCGTCTCGATCAGCGCCCGCGCGGTCGGCGCACCCTTTTTCCTGTACAGGGTGAGCACGGCGTCGAGCTCGGCCAGCTTCTCGCCGACCAGCTTGGCGAGCCGTGCAGTGTGTTCACGCAGCTCGACGTTGTCCGCAGTCAGCTCCTTGAGCCGGCGCAGCTTGGGATCGATTTGCGGCAGCGCCATCGTGTACGGCTCGAGATAGCGCGACCGTCCGGTCAGAATCAATCCCCGTTGACCCGTTTCGGCGTCGCTGAGGAAACCGAGCAGCTGGCTTGCGACGGCCTGCGTCTCGAGCGAGCCCGAGACGAGCTGGTTGGCGCGGTTCAATCGCTGGTAACTGCGCTCCGAATAGACCAGCACCGAGACCGACACGGCCAGACCCAGCGTCAGCGGGATGAGCAGTTTTGTGATGGACGGCATCAACGGACCCGGCAACTGAGCGAGCGCGACGTCGAACCGAGATAGATGCGGACCGCGCGCTAACGCGTGCCCCTCAAAATATACGTCATGCCCTCTCGCCTCACAAGATGCGCGCTGATGCAAGTTTTGCAAATCGCACAAGCAGCGGCCACATGCCGCCTAACGAATCCCGGATGCGCGAAGTGGCCGGAGGCTTGCGCGGTAGCGCGTTAGTGAGAGCTGCATCGATCCAACGATAGAAATACAATCGCATGTAACCGATCCAGGCTGCGAAAGGCGGGCTGCGGCGGGCCTGCTTGGCTCGGCACGCGACCACGCCATACGCATACAACACCGCTTGGGTTATACTCATCGTGCTTCAGCGGCCAGCGTGGCGCAACCACGGTTCCCTGACTCCAATCGAGTGCCTGGCAGCTGTGCTCTGCGGTCCGCTTGCTTCAGGCGCACGCCGCCGAGGCGGTCGCCTCATATCCGCTGTCGGGGAGAGACAAATCCAACTCCACGCCTTTTTCTTCGCCGTGGCGTCGCTGGCCGTCTCGAGCGCGCCGTCGGCGGCCGACACCGTGCCGGCGGAAGAGCAGTGCGCGAAAGGTCCGGTTTCCGAAATTCCAGAGACGGTACGCAAGAGCGTGGACGAGCAGACCGGCATCGCCTGGTACATCGATCGCTCCACGACCGAACACCTGAACGAGGACGCGTTCTACCTGTACGCTGGCAGGAAGGGGTGCGACGTATGGCTGCGCCTGCGCGTCCAATCGGTAAGCGACAAGCCGATGAGCATCACGCGCTTGCAGGTGAAGACGGACAGCAAGACGTTCGATCTCGGCGAGGTGCACTTCAAGCGCGACTCGGATGGGAAGTCGACGTGGCACTGGTTCGATGAGCGCGTGACGGCCGATCATCTGCTCATGCTGTTCACGGTGACGGCGTCCAAGAGCGCCGTGGTGCGCGTCGGAGCGGGCAATCGAAACGAAGAGCGCGCCATTGGAGAAGACGAAAAGGTAGCGCTCAGAGCCGTGCTCAGTACCTATCGCGCCCTCGGCGGGCAGATCTAGGCACCTCGAAAGGTCTCCACTCGTGGCTCGTCAGCCACGCCCTGTAGCAGCGCCTGCCGCAGAAGTATAGGGCGGCATCTCCCATCTCGGGGTTGATCGCGCGCGAGCAGGCGATCCGACGCCCGCAGTTGCTGCAAGTCACAGCCGGGCCGCCGTGGCCGGCGGCATCATAGCCATACCTATCTGCAGGGAAGGGCAGCGGCGCCAGCGGCTGGTCCGCCTGGTCTTTGTCAGTCGACATGGGGCTTCCGCGCTCTGTCACGAAAAAGCGATGATCAACAACACCAGCAGGAGCATGGCGAGAAGCACCGAGGGGGCATATCCCCAGCGTTTGCTGTAGGGATACAGGGGAAGCGACCCAACCATCAACGACCCCACAGCGACCAGCAGGATGGCATTGAGATCGACCGGCATCTCGTACGGCCCTGCAGGCGTCATGCCAACGGGGTGGGCGCTGCGAAACAAGAACTTATGAATCGACCGGCGCGCTCGGCCTGTAAAGGTCGCCCTTCGCCGTTGTAAGAATGCAACGCGTGCCGCGGCGACAGCGGTGTTGAAACGGTAAATGCTTGCCGAATGATCCGCATCAAGCCGATGGCTTTGAGCGAAGTTACAGCGGTCGTTGCAAGAGAAACAGAACAGGCGGCCTGCAGCGATGCGTTGATGCAGCGAATTTGATTGCTGGTCTAACCAGTTGCATCGTCGAAGCGAGCTGGCATGACGAATGCGTCGGTGGAGAGTGTCGAGCCTTCTTCACCCCCCCTTTGGCCGCCTCCTGACGCGCGGCCTTTTTTTTGACCAAGCCCGCGCGCAGAGGACAACATCCGAATTCAGCTGCGCTGACGTCTAGGCGGCACGACCTCGGCTGCGCCCGCGTTCCAGCTACAGGAGCTGCCTCAGGACAGTCAGCAGATGCTCGACGTCGACCGGCTTGATGAGATGTTCGTCGAAGCCCGGCAAGTCTGTGCGCGTCATGCCGGGCGGCTGTGCGTAGCCGCTGACAGCCACCACCCGGATTTGCTTCAGCTGAGGGTCGGTTCTGAACAATCGCAGCAGATCAAAACCATTCATGTCGGGCAGGCCGATATCCAGGAGCGCGATGCGCGGCTGGAATTCGCGGGCAACGGCCAGCGCATCTTTCCCGCAATAGGCAACCTCGACCGCGTATCCCTCGAGGCTCAGCAGCTCCGCGAGCAGAGCGGCTGAGGCGGCGTGATCATCCACAATCATCACGCGGCAGGCGGCGGGCGTGTCCTGGTTCGGCACCGCTTATCCTTTCCGCCTGCGCGCTCGCGGCGGGCGCGTATTTGCGCCGGGCAGAAGTGGGAGGAACACCCGTAGATGCACGGCGCTGCGGCCGGCGTCGGAGAGAAGATATTTACCGCCGAGCCGCGAGACCCGTTCGCGTGTCAACGCGACACCGAGGAGCGACAGAGGCGAGGCGCTGCGTGCCGCGCCGTCCACGTCGAGCTGCAACTGCACGCCATCGGCGCTGCGCCGGACGGCAAGCTGCGCGCGGACTGGCATTGCGCCTTTGAGGCGCGGCAACACATCCTGTACAGCGCGGTAGAGCGTCAGCGCTTGCGGCTCCGGGAGCGTATCGACATCTCCCTCGGTTTCAGGTTGCTTGTCATCTGCCAAGCCGGGATCGGCGGCAGAGAGCTGACCTCGAAGCGCGGCGATCAGGCCGAGATGTTGAACGGCGACAGGCCACAGTTGATCGATGACCGCCCGTGTGAATTGGATGGCATCTGCCAGCGATGCGCTGAGGCGCGCCAGCCTTTGCTCGCGCTGAGCGTCGCCCTCCTGCCGGGCGCGCAAGAGCCAGTCGCATTCCAGCTTGACGGCCGAGAGTGAAGCGACCAGGGTGTCGTGCAGCTCGCGCGCCAGCTGCCTGCGCTCTTGATCCCGCATCGAGTCGAGGTCGTGCAGCAGGCTGGTCAGCCGTTCGACGCGCTTGGCGGTCGGCTTGCGCGCATTCGCATGCGATCTTGCGGTACGGTTCCTGCTGCGCTTCAACGCCATCTCCTGTCTCCCGATCCAGCCGCAGCGGACAGCGCTGCCTCGGCTCTGCAGTCACTGCTCAACGCCGATCTTCCCGCGTTGCACGAGCTCTGGCAAGGCGCGGCGCATCTGAGGCATGGGCATTTGAGCGCGTAGGACAACCACTGACGTTGTTATCGGATTCACGCCTATAGGCTTCGCACTGGGCACCGATTACAGTGGGCACGGCTCACGCGGGCGCGCCGCAGGGAAAGTCGGATGCCGACGATCATTGACCTCCCTTGCTTCGGTGCCTTGCTCTCCAATCGGCGCAGACCCTGCGTGAGCACCACTCATCGCGCGAAGCGGCTGGCCTGCGCTTCGCCCGACGCTAGAAGGATCGGGCTGGGCATGCGGATGCCGGGCGGACGAACAGAGGCGAACACCTTCACGACCGACGACGCCCTTGAGGGGCGTCTCACCCTTTGGGACGAACGGTCAGTCTGTTCTCGACGGATTTTACGTCGTCAATGGTACGGGCGATCTGGACTGCGCGGATGATCTCCTCCGGATGTTCCACCGTCCCGCTCAAGACCACCGCGCCCTCGCGGCTGTCCACGAAGATGTCGGCAGTACTGAGCGCCGAGTCCTTGCGGAGCTCGGCCTTGACCCGTTCCGACAGGGCTGCGTCGCCGATCGCGGCGTCGGTCTTGGCGAGAGTCTCCTTCGCTGTTTCGGTGACTTTGCCCATCTTCTGACCGACCTTCTCCGCGCTGCCGTTGTCCGAGCATGCGCCCGCGGCCAGGAGCAAGGTGAGGCATACCAGTGTGGGGAATCGCACCACTTCGATCATTCTCCTCTCCGTTAAACGGGGTCGCGGCCAGACGCGCTTGCATGTGGATGCCGCAGCTTTCCCCGGCGATGAGGGATGTTTCTGAGTTCGCAACCGCCGTGCCACTCGCGCCAATCCGAAAATCCTCGCGGATACAGCGTCGTGCGACCGAGTGCCGCGACGTGCGCAGCGGAGCGCCGTGTAGATCCTGCTGGATGGGTTGTAGCGATTTCACTCGCGCGGCCGGGTTGCGGTGGCGGCCAAGCGGGACACAGCAAGGCGCCACGCCGCGGCGCGGGCGTGAAGAAACTGCCTTGTCGTCTGGTGAATCTTTCAAAACGATCTGCGCTGATGTCCCCCAGAGTATTGTTTTAGCGATTTTTCCTGGATGGCATGTCGACTGCTCATCGACAACAAGGGAAACAGGCAGAAGGTGAGCATCCTTTTGGACTTCCCTGGAGACCTGCTTCTATGAACTCCATGATCAGCGCGAACGCGCAGACTCCGCGACTTGGATTGAGGTCCGCGCACGACGCGGCAAGCTCGGCCGTAGCAATGCGTGTCGCCATCGTCGAGGACGACCCGTCCGATGCAGCGCAGGTGACTCGCTGGTTGAGGCTGGCGGGGCATCGCTGTCATCACTTCGACCGTGGGCGCGCGCTGATGCGTGCGTTTGATCAAGTCAGCCTCGATGCGGTGATCCTGGACTGGAACCTCCCCGACGTGAGCGGGGTGGACATGCTGCGCCAGATACGCGGCAGCGACAGGGCGTCGCTGCCGGTGCTGTTCGTGAGCCGGCGCAGGACCGAGCACGATGTCGTGAGCGCGTTGCGCCACGGCGCAGACGACTACATGGTCAAGCCGCTGGGCGGCCCCGAGCTGCTCGCGCGACTCGACGCCATTCTGCGGCGCGGCCGCCATCGCGTCGAGACGCCCGCGAAGATCGAGATCGGCCAGTATCGAATCGACTGCACCAGCCGCTCGCTCGTGCGCGATGGCCGTCCCATCGAGCTGACGGCGAAGGACTTCGAGCTTGCGGTTCTGTTCCTGCGAAATGTCGGAAGAGTGCTCTCGCGCGGCTACATCCTGGACACCGTATGGGGCCCGAGAGCGGTGATCGCCTCTCGCACCTTGGACACCCACGTGAGCCGACTGCGCAGGAAGCTTGAACTCGTGCCAGACAAGGGCTGGCGCCTCGCAGCCGCGTATGGCCGCGGGTACCGCCTCGATCAGCTCTCCAGGGTTGT
>DATJZQ010000222.1:0-5843 GCA_035499005.1 Burkholderiales bacterium
CGCGTCGTCGTCAGCGGCATGGGGAAGTCCGGCCATGTCGCGCGCAAGATCGCATCGACTCTGGCCAGCACCGGAACGCCTGCCTTCTTCGTCCATGCCGCGGAAGCGAGCCACGGCGATCTGGGCATGATCACCTCCCAGGACGTCATGATCGCACTGTCGAACTCAGGCGAGAGCGCCGAGCTGCTCGCGATCATTCCGCTGGTGAAGCGTCAGGGCGCGCGCCTTGTCGCAATCACCGGAGCACCTCAGTCGACACTCGCTCGGGAGGCGGATGCGCACCTGGACGCGGGCGTGGCGGAGGAGGCCTGCCCATTGGGGCTGGCTCCCACCGCCAGCACGACGGCCGCACTAGCCATGGGCGATGCGCTCGCCGTTGCACTGCTCGAGGCCAGAGGATTCGGCGCAGAGGATTTCGCCCGCTCACATCCGGGCGGCGCGCTTGGCCGCCGTCTGCTCACGCACGTCTCGGACGTCATGCGCACGGGTGACGCTCTTCCCATCGTCCCGCGCGCTGCGTTGCTGCCGCAGGCGATCCTGGAGATATCGCGCAAAGGAATGGGGATGACGGCTGTGGTCGAAGCAGACGGGAAGGTGGCTGGCATCTTCACCGACGGCGACCTGCGTCGCACGCTGGAGAAGCCGATCGACGTGCGAACCCTGCCCGTCGCCCAGGTCATGACGGCCCAGCCACGCACGATCCACGCCGAGCAGTTGGCGGTGGAAGCCGTGAAGCTGATGGAGGATTGGCGCATCAGCCAGATCCTGGTGGTGGATTCCGACTTCCGGCTGGTCGGAGCGCTCAACATGCACGATCTGTTTCGAGCGAAGGTCTTGTGACGTTGAGCCCAGAGCTCTACGCCCGGGCCCAGGGCATTCGCTTGCTGGTGCTGGACGTGGACGGCGTGCTGACCGACGGGCGACTCTACTACGGGGCAAGCGGCGAGGAGCTCAAGGCCTTTCACATCCGCGACGGCCTTGGGCTGAAACTGTTGCATGCGAGCGGCGTCCAAGTCGTGATCGTCACCGGGCGCACGTCTCGCGCTGTCGAGCTACGAGCCGAGAACCTCGGTCTGCGTTACGTGTTCCAAGGCATAAGCGACAAGCTCGCCGTGTTCGAGCAGCTGTTGGTGAGGTTCGCGCTGAAGCCTACCGCAGCCGCGGCCATCGGCGACGATCTGCCCGACCTGCCCGTATTGCGCCGCTGCGGCTTGGCCGCTTGCGTGCCGGAAGCAAGCGCCCAGGTTCGCGGGTGCGCCCATTACGTCACCGACCGACCCGGTGGCGGCGGCGCGGTCAGGGAGGTCTGCGACTTGTTGATGACAGCCCAGGGTACGCTCGAGGCAGCCATGCACGAGTACATCAAGTGACGAATCGCTGGCGCGCATGGGTGCCTGCGCTTCTCTTGGCCGCGCTGTTGGCCTTGACCTGGTGGCTGGACCGCACGGTGCAGGCGCCGGGGCCGCATGACGACCCGCTCGGGACGGAGCCCGATTTCGTAGCGGAAAACTTCGAGGCCCTGCGCATGAACGAGGACGGGTCGCAGCGCTACTCGGTGGTCGCGCGCAAGATGGTGCACTTTCCCGGAGACAACAGCGCCCTGCTGGAGGAGCCGCAACTTACCCATTTCGACCCCGACAAGGCACCCGTGAGCATCCGCGCGACGACGAGCAAGGTGTCCAACAATGGCGAAACCGTCGACTTTTCCGGAGATGTGCTGGTGCACCGTGCAGCCTTCGGCGAGGACCCGGAGATGGCGCTGCGTACCAGCTTCCTGCACGTCGTTCCGGACAAAGACCTGGTCCAGACCGACCGAGAAGTTACGCTCACCCACGGCAATAGCACGGTCACGGCGGTTGGCCTAGAATTCAATAACAAGACGCGCGAGTTGAAGTTGTTATCCAACGTCAAGGGCGAATTGGAAACACCCAAGAAGGGCGCCAAGGCGTTGCCGTTGGGCCACAAACGCTGACATGCCGCGGATGACGCGCAGCGCAGTGGCCTGGGGGCTCATCTCTCTGGTCTCGATTCCGCCCGGCATCCTCTACGCCGAACAGGCCGACCGCGACAAGCCCGTGAGCATCGAGGCCGATCGCCTCACCGTCGATGACATCAAGAAGGAGAGCGTGTTCGAAGGCAACGTCACCGTGAGCCAGGGGACGCTCTTGCTCAAAGCCGACAAAGTCGTCGTTCGTCAGGACGGCGGCGGCTTCAACTACGCTTATGCCTACGGCAAACCGGCTCATTTCCGGCAGAAGCGCGACGAGTCCGATGAATACGTCGAGGGCCAGGGAGAGCGTCTCGAATATGATGGAAAAGCCGACAAGATGCACGTATACACCAACGCCGAAATCCACAAAGGAGCCGACGAGGTCAAGGGCGACTACATCACCTACGACGCCACGAACGGGTTCTACCAGGTTGTCGGCGGACCTTCGGTGACCACACCCCTCAACCCCAAAGGCCGCGTACGCGCCACCATCCAGCCTCCCAAGAAATCTGGCAGCGACAAGGCCCTGCCGGTGCCAGGTCAGAAGCCGCCTGTGCCGCTCCAGCCCGCGACCTCGCTTCCCGAGCAGCGCCCACAATGAATGAAGTGGCATTGCTCAAGCCCGAGGCGGGGGCTGCCGATACTTACCTGGCTATGAGCGAGCTGCGCGCGGAAGAGCTCGAGAAGCGCTTCAAGTCCCGCACAGTCGTTAAAGACGTCTCGCTCGAGGTGAAAAGCGGCGAGGTGATCGGTCTGCTCGGGCCGAACGGTGCGGGCAAGACCACCTGCTTTTACATGATGGTGGGGCTGATACCGTCGGATGGTGGCCGAATCTATCTCGACGGAAACAACCTCAACCACATGCCGATTCACCGCCGGGCGCGCATGGGCCTGGCCTACCTGCCGCAGGAGGCGTCTATCTTCCGCAAGCTCACCGTGGCGGAGAACGTCCAGGCGGTCCTCGAGCTGAGAGGGTTCGACAACGGAACGATGGAGGAGAAGCTCACCACGCTGCTCAACGAGCTGCACATCGGCCACCTGCGCAACAGCCCGGCAGTGAGCCTGTCCGGTGGCGAGCGGCGTCGTGTCGAAATTGCGCGCGCGCTGGCAAGTCAACCCCGGTTCATCCTGCTGGACGAGCCGTTTGCCGGGGTCGATCCAATCGCCGTGCTGGACATCCAAAAGATTATTGGCTTTCTCAAGGAGCGCAATATCGGCGTGCTGATCACCGATCACAACGTGCGCGAAACTCTGGGGATCTGCGACCGCGCTTACATCATCAACGACGGCTCGGTGCTCGCTTACGGAGCGCCCGAGGAAATCGTTTATAATGAAAGCGTAAGGAAGGTCTACCTGGGTGAGCACTTCCGCCTCTAGGGAAGGGCCAGGATCCAGGGGCGTTCGCCTATCCTGTCAGCGCCCTGGGGCCCGTCGTCTCCACCATGAAGCACTCGTTACAGCTCAAGCTATCTCAGCACCTCACACTGACGCCGCAGCTGCAACAGTCGATTCGACTGTTGCAGCTCTCGACGCTTGAGCTGAATCAGGAGATCGAGCGCTTCCTGCAGGACAACCCGCTGCTCGAGCGCGACGAGGGCTCCGAAGAGGAACCAGCGCCGGTCGCCACGGTCACTCCGCTGCCGACCGATTTCACCAGCAGCACGACAACCACCTCAACTGCATCCGAGCAGAAAGAGGAAGCACCATCCGAGGCGCCCGAGCCCGACGCGGAGTGGCGCGACGAGGGGGGCGGCAGCTTCAGCGGGCACGATGACGGTGAGGACAGCGACTACCCGCAGCTCGCGGCCGACTCGCCGTCCTTGCGCGAGCACCTGTTGTGGCAGGTAAACCTGCTGCAGTGCCCGGACCGCGACAAGCGCATCGTAGCGCTCTTGGTCGAAACCCTCGACGACGACGGCTACATGACGCAGGATCTGGAGGAGCTGGCAGCGATGCTGCCGGCCGATCTGGAAGTCGATCCTTCGGAGCTCACGATCGCGCTCAAGCATCTGCAGCATCTCGAGCCGCCCGGCATCGGCGCGAGAAATCTGGCCGAGTGCCTGTCGCTCCAGCTCGAAGCGCTGCCCGCCGACACGCCGCACCGCAACGACGCGCTGATCACAGTCCGCAACCATCTCGATCTGCTGGCCGGGCGTGATTTCGCAAAGCTGAAGAAACTGCTCCGCTGCAATGACGACACTCTGCGCGGCGCGCAGAGCTTGATCACCAGCCTCAACCCGCGGCCGGGTGCGCGGTTCTCGAAGAACGAGGCGCGCTTCATCATCCCCGATGTGATCGTGCGCAAGCTAAAAGGTTTGTGGCGCGTTTCACTCAACCCCGACGCCATGCCGCGCCTGCGGGTAAACCGCATGTACGCCGACATCCTGCATCGCAACCGCGACGCCAGTCTGCAGCAGCTCGCGGGCCAGCTCCAGGAAGCGAAGTGGCTGATCAAGAACGTGCAGCAGCGCTTCGAAACCATCCTGCGCGTGTCGCAGGCGATCGTCGACCGTCAGCGGCATTTCTTCGAGCACGGCGAAGTCGCCATGCGGCCGCTGGTGCTGCGCGAGATTGCCGATACCCTCGGCCTGCACGAGTCCACGGTGTCGCGCGTTACCACGCAAAAATTCATGCTGACCCCGCGCGGCATCTTTGAGCTGAAGTACTTTTTCGGCAGCCATGTGACAACGGAGACCGGCGGCGCCTGCTCGGCAACCGCCATCCGCGCGCTGATCAAGCAGCTCGTGGCCGAGGAGGACACGCGCAAGCCATTGTCCGACAGCCAGATCTCCGAGATCCTGGGCAAGCAGGGCATCGTCGTGGCGCGGCGCACGATCGCGAAGTACCGGGAATCTTTGCAGATCCTGCCGGTCAATCTAAGAAAGTCGATCTAGAACCGACAGGTTCTGGAGTTCATCGGAAACAGATAACATCCCATTCACGAGGAGGCGTCGATGAATCTGCAGCTGACCGGACACCAGTTGGACATCACCCCCGCCATCCGCAGGTACGTGGTCTCGAAGCTCGAGCGCATCACACGCCACTTCGACCACGTCATCGACGTCAACGTGATCTTGTCCGTCAGCAAGCTGGAGCAGAAGATCGAAGCGAAGGTCAATGTGCCGGGCGGCGACATCTTCTGCGAGAGCTGCGACGCCGACATGTACGCGGCAATCGACAGTCTGGTGGACAAGCTCGACCGCCAGATCATCAAGCACAAAGAAAAGGTGATCGAGCACCGCCACAACGGCGCGTCCCGCAGCCGCGCCTCGCAGTGAGAGCAGGGCGCGGCGGCGTCCCGAAGTCCCGCAAGCCGGCGGACTAGACGATACCGCTGCGGCGCGAGCGATGAGTCTCATCTCCTCCCTGCTCGAGCCGTCGCAAGTGGCGCTTGATGTCGATGCACCCGACAAGAAGGCGCTGTTCGAGCGCGCAGCCGCCATGCTCGAGGCCGTCTCAGGCCTGAGCCGCGCCCAAGTAGTCGACAGCCTCCTGGCCCGCGAGCGCCTGGGCTCCACCGGGTTGGGACAGGGTATCGCGATTCCCCACGGCCGAGTCAAAGGTCTGCGCAACGCGGTAGGCGCGTTCCTTCGCGTGCGGGTGCCGATCCCCTTCGACGCACCGGATGATCGACCGGTCAGCATGGCGTTCGTCCTCTTGGTCCCGGAGCGTGCCACCGATGCGCACCTCCAGATCCTCTCCGAGCTGGCGCAGATGTTCAGCGACCGGGAGCTGCGCCGTCAGCTCGCCGCTGCGCCTGAGGCTGCTTCCGCCCAGCGCTTGATCGCGGGCTGGCAAGCATCGAGGACTTGACCGCGCCGGCCGCGCCGGCGACGATGCGGCTGGAGCGCCT
>DATJZQ010000223.1:0-5874 GCA_035499005.1 Burkholderiales bacterium
GGAGATGGTGACGACCGGGAACTGCGCCTGGTGATTGATCGCCAGCGGCGTCGTGCTCTCGGTCACCTGGGTGATCGCGCTGAGCGGCACCTGCTGGCCGGTCGGGGTCTGGACGTAGATGTGATCCAGCGCGCCGGGCCCTCTCTGAAACTCGGGCTTGACCTCCAATATCACCCGGTACTGATTGAGCTCGGTGAATATGGTGGAAACCTGGCGCTGGCCGAACGAGTCGTAGAGCGTGTCATCGACCAGCTGCGGCGTGATGCCGAAGCGCGACGCAGTGGCACGGTCGATCGTGAGGAACGCGCGCAGGCCCTGATCCTGCTGATCGGTCGCCACGTCGCGCAGCACGGGCGAAGCACGCAGGTGATCCGTGAGCCTCTGGGCCCACACCCCGAGCTCGCGAGGGTCGGGGTCTTCCAGCGTGTACTGGTACTGGGTGCGGCTCACGCGGTCTTCGATGGTGAGATCCTGCACCGGCTGCATGTACAGCGTGATGCCCTCGACCTCCGCGAGCTTGGGCTGCAGCCGCCGGATGATCTTGGTGGCGCTCACGCGCCGCTCGCGGAGCGGCTTCAGGTTGACGAGGATGCGCCCGCTGTTGAGCGTGGCGTTGGTGCCGTCGATGCCGATGAAGGAGGACAGGCTCTCGACCGCAGGGTCCTGCAGAACGACCCGCGCCAGCGCTCGTTGCCGCTCGGCCATGGCGTCAAACGAAATCGATTGCGGAGCTTCCGAGATGCCGAGGATGACGCCCGTGTCCTGCACCGGAAAGAAGCCCTTGGGAACGTAGACGTAGAGCAGCACGGTGACCGCCAGCGTGGCTATCGCCACGATCAACGTCATACGCTGGCGGTCGAGCACCCAGCGCAGGCTGTCTCCGTACAGCTCGATCAAGCGGTCGATCGCGCGGCCTGTGACCCGATAGAAGCGGGTGCGCTCGGAGTCCGGGCGGTGCTTGAGCAGCCGCGCGCACATGGTCGGCGTCAGGGTCAGCGACACCGCCGCCGAGATCAGGATCGTGACGCTCAGCGTGATGGCAAACTCGCGGAACAGCCGCCCCACCACGTCGCTCATGAACAGCAGCGGAATGAGCACGGCGATCAGCGATACGGTCAGCGACAGGATGGTGAAGCCGATCTGCGCGGCCCCCTTGAGCGCCGCCTGCAGTGGCGGCTCCCCCGCCTCGACGTAGCGCGAGATGTTCTCGATCATCACGATGGCGTCGTCCACCACGAACCCGGTGGCGATGGTGAGTGCCATCAACGACAGGTTGTCGAGGCTGAAGCCGAGCAGATACATCGCACCGAACGTCCCGACGAGAGACAACGGCACCGAGACGCTGGGAATGGCGGTGGCGGACAGGTTGCGCAGGAACAGAAAGATGACCATCACCACCAGCGCGATCGACAGCATTAGCGTGAACTGCACGTCGCGCACCGACGCGCGGATCGTCGTCGTGCGGTCGGTGAGCACGGACACCTGCACGGCGGCCGGGAGGGAGCTCTGCAGCTGCGGCAGCACTTTCTTGATGCGGTCGACGACCTCGATGACGTTGGCGCCCGGCTGCCGCTGTACGTTGAGGATCACCGCCGGCGCGTCGTTCATCCACGCCGCCAGCTTCACGTTCTCCGCATCGTCCACGACATCCGCTACGTCGGACAGATGCACGGGCGCGCCGTTGCGGTAGGCGACGATGAGCGGGCGATACTCGCTGCTGCTCAGGAGCTGATCGTTGGCGGCGATGGTGAACGCGCGCTGGGGGCCGTCGAAGGTTCCCTTGGCCTGATTCACGTTGGCGGCGGCGATCGCGTTGCGGATGTCTTCCATGCCGACGCCGTACGACGCGAGCGCCGTGGGATTCGCCTGCACCCGGATCGCAGGCCGCTGGCCGCCGCTGATGCTCACCAGGCCGACGCCGGGGAGCTGCGAAATCTTCTGCGCCAGGCGGGTATCCGCAAGGTCTTCGACCGTGGGCAGCGGCAGCGTTTTCGACATCAACGCCAGCGTCAGTACCGGCGCGTCGGCCGGATTGACTTTGCTGTACACGGGCGGGTTGGGCAGATCCTTGGGCAGGTAGCTGAAGGCCGCGTTGATCGCCGCCTGCACCTCCTGCTCGGCAACGTCCAGGTTGAGGCTCAGCGTGAACTGCAGGGTGATGACCGAGCTTCCGCCCGAGCTGGTGGAAGTCATCTGGTTGAGGCCCGGCATCTGCCCGAACTGGCGTTCGAGCGGGGCTGTTACGGACGACGCCATCACATCCGGGCTGGCGCCGGGATAGAAGGTGACCACCTGGATCGTCGGGTAGTCGACCTGCGGCAGCGCCGACACCGGCAGCAGCCGATAGGCCACTGCCCCGGCGAGCAGCAGCGCGACCATCAGCAGCGAGGTCGCCACCGGCCGCAGGATGAACGGGCTGGAAAGGCTCATGCCTTGCCGGGCTTTCCGCGCTGGCGCGAACCGCCGTCGCCCGGCTGCATGTCTACTTTGGCGCCGTCCTTCAACTTGTCGGCGCCGTCGACGACCACCAGATCACCCGGCACGATCCCGCTTTCGACGGCGGTGTCATCCCCTTGCGACGGACCGACGGTGATCGGCCGCGCCGCGACGGTCTGATCGGGCTTCACCACGAACACGTAGGAGCCCTGGGTGCCGCGCTGAATGGCGACCGACGGTACCACCGTCGCGCCCTTCTTCACGTCGAGCAGCAGGCGCGCGTTGACGAACTGGTTGGGAAACAGCACGCCGTCTTCGTTGTCGAACTTCGCCTTGAGCCGCACCGTCCCGGTGGTGGGATCGATCTGGTTGTCGGCAGTCAGCAGATATCCGGTGGCGAGCTTGTTCCTCTGCTCGCGGTCGTAGGCGTCGACCGTGAGGCGCTCGCCGGCGTGCAGCTTTTTCATGACGCGCGGCAGGCTGTCCTCGGGAATGGTGAACACGACGGTGATCGGCTGCAGCTGGGTGATGACCGCGAGCCCGTTGGTGTCCGTGGCGTGGACGATGTTCCCGGCATCGACCAGGCGCAGTCCGATCGTGCCGCTGATCGGCGCCGTGACGCGCGAGTACACGAGCTGCAGCTTGGCGTTGTCCACCATGCCCTGATCGACTTTCACCGCGCCCTCGTATTGCCGCACCAGGGCGGCTTGCGTGTCGAGCTGCTGCCTGGGGGCGGAGTCCTGCTCGACCAGGACCTTGTAGCGCTCGAGGTCGAGCTCCGCGTTCTTCAGCAGCGCCAGGTCGCGGGCGAGCTGTCCCTCGGCCTGCGTGAGCTGCACCTGGAACGGACGCGGGTCGATCGTAGCCAGCAGATCGCCCGCGCGCACCACCTGGCCTTCCTTGAACAGCACCTGCATGAGCTGCCCGTCGACGCGGCTCTTCACGGTGACGGTGTTGAGCGGAGTAACCGAGCCCAGCCCGGTCAGATAGACGCCGATATCGCCGGTTTTGGCGGGTGCCGCGACCACCGGCACGCTGCGCATCGCCGCGGCCTTGTCCGTCTTGGCCGCGGGAGACTGCGCACCTCCGTTGCGGGCAAAGAAAAACAGATATCCCCCCACGACGACGAGCGCGACCGCGCACAGACCCACGACCCATCGCGTGCGTGAAAAGCCCGCCTGCGCGGCTGGTTCAAGCCGCCGGGACCGAGCCCCAAATCGATCGAAGATGGTCATAGTCTGGAGAAAGTTCCTGCGCCGGATCGGGCCAATCCATCCGGCATGAAAAGCATTGGCGATATTGGATCAAATGTCGGCTGCGGGCAATTTTCCCTTCCGCCTTTTTGAAACGCAGTGTTGCAGTCGTCCGCTCTGTTAGAGTACGAAACAATGATGCGGTTTCGAGCTGACCGCAGGACCGCTGCAGAGACCATTTCCCGCGCTTCTGCCAGAATCGCGCCGGCAACGATCACGACAAGCAAAGAGGAGACCCCATGAGGTTTGTGACCAGCGTTTGCATCACCGCCATACTCGCCGCGGCCGGCCTGGCCTGCGGTGCTCCGCTGCCTGAAGCGAAGCCCGAGGACGCTGGCGTTTCGGCGCAGCGGCTCGAGCGGCTGACAGCGGGAATGCAGCGCATCGTCGACAGCGGTGAGCTGGCGGGCATGGTGGTCCTGGTCGCGCGCCGGGGCAAGCTCGTGTACCAGAAGAGCTTCGGTCTCCAGGACAAAGCCAGGAATGTGCCGATGTCCATGGATTCGATCTTCCGCGTGTACTCCATGACCAAGCCCGTGGTCAGCGTGGCCGCCATGATCCTGGTCGAAGAAGGCAGGCTCAGTCTCGATGAGCCGATCTCGAAGTACCTGCCCGAGTTCAAGGACATGAAGGTAGGCGTCGAAAGCTTTGACCCGGCAACCGGCGCGCAGTTGTTCTACACGCTGCCGGCGAAGCGCCAAATCACCGTGCAGGACCTGCTGCGGCACACGTCGGGCTTCACCTACGGAACGACGCCGAAGACGCAGGTGCAGAAACTGTACGGGCAGGCCGGACTGTTCTCGCAGAAATGGACGCTGGACAGCTTCTGCAAGGAGCTCGCCAAGCTGCCGTTGCAGTACGAGCCCGGCACCGTGTGGGAATACGGCCACTCCAGCGACGTGCTCGGGCGGGTGGTCGAGGTCGCCTCCGGCCAGGCGCTCGACCGGTTTCTCGCGGAGCGCATCTTCAAGCCCCTGAAGATGGTCGACACCGCATTCGACGTGCCGCCGGCCAAGCAGGGCCGACTGGCGCAGCCGCAGCTGGATCCGCAGACCGGAAAGGTCGCGGAGCTGATCGACGTGACGCAGCCGGCCACGTTCTTCGCGGGGGGCCACGGCCTTACCTCGACCGCCGGCGACTATCTGCGCTTTGCGCAGATGCTCGCCAACGGCGGCGAGCTCGACGGTGTGCGCATTCTCGGACCGCGGACCATTGCCTTCATGGCCTCGGATCACGTGCTGGGCTCCGGCATCGAGCGCGGCTCGAACTGGATTCCCGGCAACGGCTACGGCTTCGGCCTGGGCTTCGCTGTCCGCCGCGAGACCGGTCAATCGACCTGGCCCGGGTCAGTCGGCGAGTTCTTCTGGGCGGGCTATGCCGGCACCTACTTCTGGATCGATCCCAAGGAGCAGCTGGTGCCGGTGTACATGTCGCAGGAGCCGAACCGCCGGCAGCATTACCGCGTCATATTCCGCGATCTCGTGTACCAGTCGCTGACCGATTGAGCGCGGCTGTGGCAGCAACGTGGTCAGCTGCCTTCCGGATGGAGCAGTCCTGAGGCGCCGACATTGAATCTGTAAGTGTCCGGTAAGGTTGTCGCGTGCGGTTGCTGAAGTGCCATTGAAACGACTCACCAAGAGGGAAGGGAAAAGGGAGGATGACGAGAACACTTGTCAGTGTAGTTGTGCTGGCGCTGCTGATGGAAGGTTGCGCATCCAGTGCAACTCAGCGCGCGCAGGCATTCGGCACCGAGGGTACCGCGCGCGTCGCGTTTCCTCATCCCGATTCGATCCGCGGCTTCGACTGGAAGGTCGGGGACGTCTGCACCTACCAGTTTCAATACGGGTCGCGCAAACCCTCTGTGCACACGCAGACCGTCTTCGACGTGACCGCGGAGCGCATCACGCTGACCGACAAGGGAGACGATGGCTCCGGCGGCTACATCGTTCTGGACCCGAGCGGCGCCCGCCTGCACAACTGGATCTCACAGGCGAACGGGCAACAGCTCGCGTTCGTTCCCGCGCTGGCGTTCCTGTCTCTGCCGCTCCGGCCGGGCAACACCTGGGCGGTCCAGACGGCGATGATCGGCGAGACCTTTCAGGCGGACACGACCGCGATGTTTCGGGTGGGCGACTGGGAAAAGGTGCGCGTCCCGGCCGGAGAATTCGTTTCGCTCAGGGTCACC
>DATJZQ010000224.1:0-7669 GCA_035499005.1 Burkholderiales bacterium
CCATTTGCTGCGTTTGAGGGTATCGCTCGGTGTGGCGACCTTCCATACGTCGCTGCCCGGCTGGGCTTCCTTGTAAGCAGCGGGTGTCGCGACGGTCGGCTTGACGTAATCCGGTCCGACCGTGCATCCGCACAGAACGCAGGGCGCCCAGATGGTGCCGATCAGCGCGCGCCGCAACCCGCCGCGGCTGCCCATCCCCATCGCCCGCAACCTCATGGCTTCTTGTCGCCCGCTTTGTCACCCACTTGCTTCACGACTCTGACTTGGGCCCCTGACGCGAGGGAGTCGGCCGGATTCAACACCACGGCATCTTCCTTCTCGATCCCCGACATCACCTCGACCTCGGTGCCGAAGTCGCGCCCGACCAGGATTTTTTTGAGCGCGACGCGCTGATCGGGCTGCACCACGGCCACCTGGATCCCGTCGGAGCGGAAGATCAGCGTGTTGACCGGAACGATGAACGCGGTGTTGCTGGAGTGGAGCTTCAAGTGCACTTGTGCATAGGAGCCAGGCAGCAGTTCGCCCGTGGGGTTGTCAACCGCGACCTCGGCCAACATGGTGCGCGACGCCGCGTCGATGGCCTGGGTGGTCCTCACCAAGGTCCCCTTGAAAACGCGGCCGGGAAATTCCGTGAGCGTCAAACCCGCCTCTACGCCCGGCGCGGCATCCCGCGAGTAGAACTGCGGAACGTTGATATAGACCCGCAGTTTCTGGGTCGATGCGAGGTGGAACAGCTCCTTGCCAGGTCCGCCGCCGCTGCCCGCATCGATGAGCGCGCCGACATCCGTGTTGCGCGCCGTGATCACACCGTCGAAAGGAGCGTAGATTCGCTTGAAGGCCTGCATCTTCTCGAGACGCGACACGTTGAAGCGCGCTGACTCGAGCGCGGCCTTTTTCGCCTCCATGTCGCCCTGAGTCTGGTCGGCCTCCTGCTGCGACACCGACTCGGTCTTGAGCAGCGCCTGCCAGCGCGCGGCGGTCTTCTCGGCCAGCTTGTAGTTCGCTTCGGCGGTGGCGAGATCCGCGCGCGCCTGATGCAGTTGATCGTCCACCTCCGGGGTATCGATCTCGGCGAGCAGCTGTCCCGTCTTCACGTGCGCTCCGATGTCGGCGGTCCAGCGCTTGAGGTAGCCGTTCGTGCGTGCATAGATCGGTGTGTCGACGAATGGCTGCATGTTGCCGGGAAGGACGAGCTCCTGACTGGCGTCGCCCGTCTTGGGCCGGATCACGGAGACGGTCGGAATGTTCAGCGCCTGAGTCTCTTTCTTGAGCGCGGCGGTCGCTTCGAGCCGAGGCAGAATGCCCCAGACCAGAGCAGCGAGGAAAACCAGGGCGATGACACCGACGGCAATCCAGCGGTGCGGGATCCGGCGAGGTCGATCTGCAGAGGGAGAATCGGATTTCATGTGTCCTTCCCTGACGAATCCGGCTTGTCCTTATGGTGCAGGAGCCGGCGCCTGCGGGCCGCTGCGCGCCCGGTAACCGTGTATGAGCGAGAACACCACCGGCACAAAGAGCACGGTAGCGACGGTGGCGAACAACAACCCGCCGATCACGGCACGGCCGAGCGGCGCATTCTGTTCGCCGCCCTGGCCCAAGCCCAAAGACATGGGCAGCATACCGATCATCATCGCGGCCGCCGTCATCAGCACCGGACGAAACCGCGTGAATCCCGCCTCGAGCGCCGCGGTGTACGCATCCGCACCCTCTCGAAGGCGATCGCGCGAGAAGCTCACGACCAGAATGCTATTTGCCGTCGCGATGCCCATTGCCATGATCGCCCCAGTCAATGCCGGGACGCTGATCGTCGTATGCGTCACGAACAGCATCCAGACGATCCCGGCGAGCGCGGCAGGGAGGGCCGTGATGATGATGAACGGATCCAGCCAGGATTGAAAGTTCACCACCATCAGCAGATAGATCAACACGATGGCAAAGACCAGGCCCGCCAGCAGGTAGGTGAACGAGGACTGCATGGTCTCCATCTGGCCACGCACGATCAGGCGCGACCCCTTCGGCAGATCCTTCATGCTGGCGTCCACGATCCGTTTCACCTCGTCGGCGACGCTGCCCAGGTCGTGGCTCTGCACGCCGCCGTAAATATCGATCACCGGCTGGACGTTCCAGTGGCTGATCACGGCTTTCTCGGCGCCGCGGGTGACCGTGGCGAGGTTGCCCAGGATCTCCGACCGGTTGGCCCGTCCGTCTCCCGTGATTGGAATGTTGGAGAGCGCCTGCAGCGAGTCTATCTTGTACTGCGGGGCCTGGGTGATGACCTGGTAGCTCACACCGTTCTTCCAGTTGAGGAAGAAGTTCGGACTGGTCTGGAAACTACCGCTCAAAGCGATCAGAAGGCTAGTGGCTACGTCCTTCTGCGATAAACCGACCTCCTGGGCTTTGGTGCGATCCACGGTCAAATCGAATTTGGGCTGGTCCACCGGCTGCTGAATGCGCAGATCCGCGATGCCGGTAACCTGCTTCAACTTTTCGAGCAGATCCAGCGCGAACCTGCGGTTGTCGGGGCTGCGCCCGATGATCTGGATGTCGATCGGCGCAGGGAGCCCGAAATTGAGAATCTGGCTCACGATGTCGGCCGGCAGGAAATAGAACACGACCCCCGGGAAGCTCTCGGGCAAGTGCCGGCGCAGCGCGCGCACGTATTCGTCGGTCGGACGGTGATTCGCGTTGAGCGAAACGATGATGTCCGCGTCCGCCGGCCCCACGGTCCCGGAGTTGTTGTAAGACAGGTTGGTGCCGCTCGCCGGCAGCCCGATGTTGTCGATGATGGTGGCGAGCTCGTTCGCGGGGATCACAGCGCGAATCTCCGTTTCCACCAGATCGCACAGGCGTGCGGTTTCCTCGATCCGGGTGCCGGTCTTCGCGCGCAGGTGCAGCTTGAACTGGCCCGCGTCGACGGACGGGAAGAAGTCCCGGCCGACAAAGGGAAGCAGCGCGGCGGAGGTGAGACAACCGAGCAAGAACAGGCCGATGAACACCAGCGGAACGCGCAGGCACTTTTCCAGCATGCGATGGTAAGCATCGCGCAGTCGTTCGAAAACGCGCTCGAAACCACGATGGACGGGGCCGATGACAAGCAAGATGCCACGCTCGAGGCCGTGAACGAGACGGCCGGGCAAATTCCAACGCTCGGGCCGCCACTCGTCCTCGTACCCTTCCGGCCGGAGGAGGTACCTGGCCATCGTCGGCACCACGGTCCGTGAAAACAAGTAGGACGCGAGCATGGCGAACACGACCGCCTCGGCCATCGGTACGAACAGATAACGCGCAACGCCCGTGAGCAGGAACATGGGCACGAAGACGATGCAGATGCACAGCGTCGAGACGAAGGTCGGCACAGCGGTCTGACGGGCACCGTCGAGGATCGCTTGGAGGATCGGCTTGCCCAGGGCAAACTGACGGTTGATGTTTTCGATCTCGACAGTCGCGTCGTCGACCAGAATCCCGACCGCCAGCGCCAGGCCCCCCAAGGTCATGATGTTGATGGTCTCGCCCAGTGCGGACAGGATGCCGAGCGAAGTCAGCATGGAAAGCGGGATGGAGATCGCGACGATCAGAGTGCTGCGCAGGCTGCCCAGGAACAGGAGGATCATCAGCGCCGTCAGGCAGCCGGCGAGAATCGCCTCGCGAACGACGCCATCCACCGCTGCGCGCACAAACAGAGACTGGTCGAGCGCAGTCTGCAGGTCGATCCCAGGTGGCATGCCGGCCAGCATGCGCGGCACCTCGGCTTTCACCCGATCGACGATATCCAGCGTCGATGCGTTCCCGTACTTGAGGATAGTGAGCAACACGGCGCGGTGGCCGTCGTGGCGCACGATGTTGGTCTGCGGGGTGAACCCGTCGCGCACGTATGCGACGTCGCCCACGTAGATGGTGGTGCCCTGGACGGTCTTGATGGGCAGCTCGTTCATCTCCTTGATGGTCTTCGGGCTGCCGTTCAGCGCGACGTCGTACTCGAGCGCGCCGATCTTCACTGTGCCCGTGGGCAGGATCAGATTCTGGAGGCTGAGAGCATTGACCACGTCCAGCGGAGACAGGCCCTTCGCCTGCAGGGCGCGCGAGTCGAGGTCCACCATGACCTGACGGAACTTGCCTCCGTATGGAAACGGCAGCACGGCACCCTGGACGGTGGCGAGCTGCGTGCGCATGAAACTGTTGGCGAGGTCGTTGAGCTCGTGCTCGGCCAGCGTGCCGCTCGACATCGCGAGCTGCAGGATGGGTACCGTCGACGCGTTGTACTGCAGGATGAGCGGGGGTGTCGCCCCTGGGGGATAAGCGCTCAAGACCGTCTGCGCGATGGCCACGATCTGCGCGAGGCTGGTCTGCAGATTGGCGGTGGGGTGGAAGAACACCTTGATCACCCCGACGCCGTTGTAGGTCTGCGACTCGATGTGCTCGATGTCGTTGACCGTCACGGTCATCGCCCGCTCGAACTGGGAAACGATGCGCCCTTCCATCTCCTCGGTCGAAAGGCCCGTGTACCGCCAGATCACGCTGATGACGGTGATGTTGATGTTGGGGAAGATGTCGGTCGGCGTTCCCGGGGTGATCGGCGTGCGGAAGATCATCAGCGGGCTGATGATCAGGATGAGCAGCGCCAGCACGATGAACGTGTAGGGCCGGCGCAGCGCGAGTTGGACGATCCACATACTGTGCGGGCGTCAGACCGCGGGAGGATCCTTTGGTTCGGCGGGCGGCGACTCGTGCCGCGACTCTGAGCGCGCGCCAGTCATCGCCTGCAGAAACGAGGAAGGCAAGTTACCCGCATACGCCGCGCCCGGACCAGGATACGCCGACGCCTTCTGCCATCGGCGAAAAACAACAATGATAACAGAGACGTGCCGCGGGCCGAGCGCCCGGCTCCGGACGGGGGCTGCGACGCCCTTGGTTCGAATGCGCGCTGCGGGTACGATGTCGCCGCGTCGTGATTGTCGTCGGAGAGATCATGGAACAGACACGGATACAGACACTGCAGCGGATGCCCATCTTCGGGGGCATGCGGGCCGAGGTGCTGGGTTCCCTTCTGGAAGACGCCACCACCAGGCGGGTACCCAAAGGCCAGTTCTTTTTCCATGAGCACGAGAAAGCCGAATCCATGTTCGTGCTCGAGCTCGGCGAGGTCGCCGTGCTGAAGATGTGGGAGGGGGAGCAGTGCGTGCTGGGCAATTTGCTCGCGGGCGACTGCTTCGGCGAGATGGCGCTCATGGACCTCGGCCCGCGCAGCGCCTCGGTCATGGCGGTTCAGGACTGCACTGCGATCGAGCTGTCGACCTCGAGCTTCTTCAAGATCTACGAGCAGAACATCGAGCAATTCGCCCTGCTGCAGATGAACATTGGACGGGAAGTGAGCCGCCGGCTGAGAGTGGCAGACGAGCGGCTGTTCCGCGCCCACATGGATGGCATCGAGCTCGAGCCGGACCTTCTGCTGCCCTACACCTGAGCCGCGGCCACCAGCGCGCACGCTGCCTCGTCTCGAGCAAGATGCTGGTGTCAACGATGTCGCCGGGCCGATGGCCGAGCAGTGAAGGGTTTCAGGAGGGGAGAAGATGAAGTTCTGGCGAGTCTTGGTTGTGAGCGCGGCTGGGCTGATCGCGGCTGGTTTCGAAGGAACAGTATGTGCCCAGCAGAGCCAGAGTGGACCGGACCCGGGCACCGTCGAGGAGCGTCGGGTCGACATCATGAGCGAGGGGGTGCGCATGCATGCCGACGTTTATGCGCCGAAGTCCGCCGCCCCTGGACCGCTGCCCACGATCCTCATGTCGCACGGTTGGGGCGGAACCGCAGCCATGCTGCGTCCCCAGGCCACCGCTTTCGCCAGCGCTGGCTATCTGGTCGTCGCGTTCGACTACCGCGGCTGGGGCGAGAGCGATTCGCGCGTGATCCTGAGCAAGCCGGCGCCCGACGCCGCCCAGAGATCCGGCCAACGCTACGCGGCGGAGGTGAGAGAAATCCGGGAGGTGGTCGATCCGATCGACCAGGCCACCGACATCTTCAACGTGATCCACTGGGCCATGGGGGAGCCGCAGGTCGACAAGAGCCGCGTTGGCCTCTGGGGAACGAGCTTCTCCGGCGGGCTGGTCATCTATGTCGCCGCGCGCGACCCGCGCATCAAGGCGCTGGTGAGCCAGGTGGGCTACATGGGTCAGCCGGTCGATGCGATGCCGGCCGCGGCGCTGGCCAAGAATTACGACGACGCCACGCGCCGGGCGCGCGGTCAGCTGGATTATCCGGCTCCGCGTGCGCGGGAGATAGGCAACCTCCAGGGCGGCCCGATCCGCGAAAAATTCCTCCTCTATGCGCCGATCGACGACGTCGCTCGCGTCAAAGGCGCGTTGCTGCTCATAGCGGCCGAGCACGAGGAGTTGTTCGACAATCGGAGCCACCCTGAGGCGGCGTACCAGCGCGCGCACGAGCCCAAACGCTACGTCGTGATCCCCGGCATCGCGCACTATGGCATCTACCGCGAGGCGAGAGACGAAGCGACCCGCCTCGCGGTCGAGTGGTTCGATCAGCATCTGAAGCCACGCTCGCAGTGAGCCGTCCGGCTCCTTTGACGCCAGCCCGGTGGGCCGTGCTGCCGGACGGCACGCTGTATTCTGCTCTATACGACGATGTCTACGCCTCGGCCGCCGGGGCGCTGGCCGAGGCGCACCATGTGTTTCTCGCCGGTAACGGCCTGCCGCAGCGCTGGCGCGGCCGCCGCTGCTTCGTCATCGTGGAGACCGGCTTCGGCGCCGGCTTGAATTTTCTGGCCACGTGGGCCGCGTGGCGAGCATCGGCGCCATCCGATGCCTGCCTGCATTACATCTCCGTCGAGAAACATCCGTTCCAGGCGAGGGACCTGGCTCAATTGGCGAGTGCATGGCCGCAGCTCGCAACACTGGGTGCAGAGCTGTGCGCGCAGTATCCGCCGCTCCTTCCCGGCTTCCATCGTGTGCGCTTCGAGGGCGGCCGCGTCGCGCTGACGCTCCTGTTCGGCGATGCGCTGGACATGCTGCGGCAACTGTGTGCGCGCGCCGACGCGTTCTATCTCGACGGGTTTGCGCCGTCCAAGAATCCCGAAATGTGGGCCGAGCCTCTGTTGCGGGAGATCGCGCGCCTGGCAAAGCCGGGCGCCACCGCCGCGACCTACACGGTGGCGGCTGCGGTGCGCGCCGGCCTGGGCGCTGCTGGTTTCTCGTGCGAGCGCCGCGACGGCTTCGCCCGCAAGCGCGAGATGATGGTCGCCCGCTTTGCGCGTGCTGCTGGGGAAGACAGCGGCACGGCGAGCGCGCGGCGGGCGATCGTGATCGGGGCTGGCCTCGCCGGCACTTGCTGTGCCGCGCAGCTCGGGAGCCGCGGCTGGACGGTAGAGCTGCTCGAGCGGCGCGGCAGCCCGGCGCAGGAAGCGTCCGGCAATCACGCGGGCCTCCTGATGCCGGCGTTCTCGCTCGACTGGAATCCGCTGACGCGCCTGACGGTGCCTGCGTTCGTCTACGCGTTGCGGTGGCTCGAGCGCTTGAGGCACATGGGGAACGCGCCGGTGTGGACGCAAAGCGGTGTGCTGCAACTCGCACGCGACCAGGCTCATCTTGAGCGTCAACGCGGCATCAAAGACGCGTTCGCTCTATCGGATGACGTCGTCCTCCCTGTCGACTGCGGGGAGGGC
>DATJZQ010000225.1:0-19939 GCA_035499005.1 Burkholderiales bacterium
GAGAGGTGGATCGCTGGGTACTCAATGTACAAGATACGGGGCCGGGTTTTGCGGATGGCCCCGTGACACCGATCGCACATGCCTTGAAGGAAGCAACAGACGAGGCCAAGACGGTGCAGGAGAAAGTGGCGGGCAGCCCCCCGTCGGCTGATAGCGCTTCCGCTCCGCCTCTTACCTCACAATCGAATCATCGTTCGACGGATGAATCTCCGGGGGAGGGGATCGGGCTCTCTATCGTGAAGCGGCTATGCGAATTATTGGATGCTAGTCTGGAGCTTGAGACCGCCAGGGGGAAAGGAACTGTCTTCCGCGTTGTGTTCCCTCGGCGATACGATCCCTAGTAGATTTCCTGTCTGAACGCGAGTCATATCGCACGCACTGTGCGCACGCGGAGTCCGCTATCGCAGGCATGACCGGCAGCAACGGGCAGCGCTGAAGCGCTTTACGGAATGCGATTGCCGCCCAGGTCATCAGGTGGCGTCGAGCGTGTTCTTGTGGAAGTGACGAAGGATGACGAAAGGACCCCCTCGATGACGCGTGCAGAGGGGACGATCGCGATGACGGCTCGACAACGGCTGATCGCGGTGCTTCTTCTCGGCAGCAACTTCATGCTGTCGGTCGATTTCTCCATCTTGAACATCGCATTGCCTGAGGTCGGCCGGGCGATTGGCCTTGACCTTGCCAACCTCGCCTGGGTGATGACGGTTTTTGCGCTTCCAGCCGCAGGGATGTCGCTCCTATTCGGACGGCTTGGCGATCTCTACGGTCGGCGCCGGTTATTTCTCATAGGGCTCTCGCTTCTCGCTGCGGCCTCACTTCTGGGCGGCGTTTCGACCGGGCCGGCTGCGCTCCTTGCCGCTCGCGCACTCCAAGGGATGGCGGTCGCGATGACGGCGCCGGCGGCGCTGGCGCTGTTCATTCGAATCGAGCGCCGCGCGACGGCGCCATTGGTTGCGATTGGGATGCTGGCGCGGCCATCGGTCCGCTGGGGCAACCTCGCGGTGCTGATTATCTTCTCAATGGAAGCCGGGCTCGTCTTCCTGATGACGCTATACATCCAGGCTGTGCTGCGCTTCGGGCCGCTCGCGACCGGCCTGATCTTCGGAGTGCCCGGACTCGCCTCGGCGGCCGCCGGTATCTTTGCCGGCCGAATTATCGCCCGCCGGGGTGCTCGTCCCGTGCTCGTGGTGGCATTGCTGGTCCAGGGCGGCCTCACCGCGCCACTGATCCTGCTCGGGACTGAGTCGACCTGGTTGTGGTTGTTGATCCCGGCGCTCTTCGTCGGCTTCCTAGGTCATATCACCGCTGTCGTCGCTGCGACCGTGATCGCGACCTCAGAGGTCGGGGATGCTGATGCAGGGCTCGCCACAGGCTTGGTGACCACAAGCCAGCGGATCGCGGTCACCATCGGGATCCCAATCCTCGGTGCTGTGATGGCCCTCCGTGCCGACCTGCTGGCAGGCATCCACGTTGCCCTCGTCGTGGATGTCCTTCTGACGCTGACGGTCGTGGCCATACTCAGCGCCGGTCTGATCCGGCTGCATGGCCGATACTTATGACGCTTCCTGCCTTGCTGATGGAGAGACACAGGCCGCTGCCCCGTCGCCGACAACGAACACGCCCGGTCTGCCCATTCGTATCCTTACCCTGCGTGAGTCGTCCGATGGTGTTTGATCGTCCTCATCGAGTATCAAAAGCTAGCTGCACATCTGACTACACACAATCGCCATTACGCGTTTGCGCGTCTCGCGCTTGTTTTCGCGGTTGGGCTGTCTTCTCCCTCTACAGAATGCGAATTGAGTGCGTTTGCCTGCGCATGCTTTCGCTACTCTGGACTAACGTGTCAGCTTTATGAAAAAATCCGGTTGAGTCCAACTTTCGTTGGTGACGGTCATGATCGATCGGGATGGATATCGCCCAAACGTCGGGATCGTGCTCGTCAACCCCCGCAACGAAGTGTTTTGGGGCAAGCGCGTCAAAGAGCACGCCTGGCAGTTCCCGCAGGGGGGAATCAAGGCGGGAGAGTCGCCGGAGCAGGCCATGTACCGGGAGCTGATGGAGGAGGTCGGCCTCAGGCCCGAGCACGTCAAGGTTCTTGGCAGGACCCGGCACTGGCTGCGATACAACGTGCCGACCAACTGGGTACGCCGCGACTGGCGGGCCGGTTACCGAGGGCAGAAGCAGATCTGGTATCTGCTGCGCCTGCTGGGACGAGACTGCGATGTGTGTCTGCGGCGCTCCCAGAAGCCGGAATTCGACGCTTGGCGTTGGAGCGAGTACTGGCTGGCGCTGGAAGACGTCGTGGAATTCAAACGCGAGGTGTACCAGCAGGCCCTGCTGGAGCTGTCGCGCTTCGTCCCCGCATTGGCGGCCCGCCGCCCGACCTCGGCGGGTGAGCGTGCCGATCCCGAAGTAAAGACCGCCTGATGTGAGGACGGGCGGTCTGTAACTGTCGCCCTGCCTGCTTAGCATCCCGTCCCATTTACCCGCAAGCGTTCCTCGCCTGCATCGCGACCGCGTTGATGCAGCCCTCTCGAGCGTCACGAAATATTTGACGATGTTTGTCGCGTGCCAGCGCGCTGCTTAGACTCCAATGCAAAGCCAGCAGGCGCGCGCGGCGGCGGAAGCTGAAGTCGGCTGCCCGACGTTCCGTCTGGCCCACTGCGACTCGTAGTCAAGATGATGCAGACCCAACAGGCACCGATGGGCGCCGCCGAAAGCTGGGATACCGCGGCGCGGCGCAGCGAGTACGACGTCACAAACCGGGTGCGGACGACCGATTCCTACGCGGTCCGTCAGGAGGTTTGCCGCGTACTTCTGAACCTCTATCCGGACGCCTCATCGGCACCGGTGTCGCGCGCGTTCTCGGACTGCGTGCTGCTGTATCGAGGAGAGGGTCCCGGTTATCGGGCGTGCGATACGGCTTATCACAACCTGCAGCACGTCCTCGATGTCGCGCTGGCGACGGCGCGCCTGATGGACGGCTACGAGCGCGCCGCCGGGCGTTGGCAACCGCTCGGCGCGCGTCTGTTCACGTTCGGCATTGTCGTCGCACTGTTTCACGATATCGGTTACCTGCGCCACCGCAACGATGTGCGCCACAGCAACGGCGCCGAATACACGCTGCGCCACGTGAGCCGTGGCGCACGCTTCCTCGAGCGGTATATGCGTGACATCGGCCTGCCGGACCTGGCGCACGCCGCTGGGCGCATCATCCATTTCACCGGCTACGAAATCCCGGTGGCGGACATCGAAGTCCCTAGTCCTGTCTTCCGTTTGATCGGCAATATGCTCGGTACGGCCGACATCCTGGCGCAGATGGCGGACCGCTGCTACCTGGAGAAGTGTCGCGATCGTCTGTTCCCTGAGTTCGTGGCAGGCGGCCTCGCCCGCTCGGGCCTCGGGGCAACTCCAGCGCCGGGCGTGCTGTTCATTTCGGCGGAAGACCTGCTGCGCAAGACCCCCGCATTCTACGGCACGGCTCTTGATCGCCTGAACGCGCAGCTTGGCGCTGCGTGCCACTATTTCGAGGCCGGATTCGCAGGTCAGAATCCCTACCTCGATGTGGCAGGAAAGAACATCCGCTACGCGGAGCAGGTGGCAATGAAGGGCGATCTCGCCTTGCTCCGCCGCGTTCCACCTCCCTCGGGGGTAGGCGGCGCGCTCGCCGAGCCGCCGCGTCGGATGGCTGCGCAAGATCCGGGGATCGAGCAGGGCCGCGCGCTGAACAGCGTGGCGTGACCCGGGCAACCGGCTGCGTCCCCACGGGTCGATCTAGCCGCCCACTTCGAGCACGATCTTCCCGATGTGCTGACCGGATTCGATCAATTCGTGAGCAGCTGACGCCTGTGCCAGCGCGAAGGTTTTGAAAATGACGGGCCGGATTCGGCCCGCATCGATCAGCGGCCAGATCTTCTCCCGCAGAGCGTTCGTGACCCCCGTCTTGAATTCCACGGTGCGCGGCCGCAGGGTCGAGCCGGTAATGCTCAGACGGCGCACCAGAACATCCATCAGATCGAGCGTGGCCCGGGTGCCGCCCAGAAACGCGATCAGAGACAGGCGCCCATCCGTGGCCAGACACTTCAGGTCGCGCGGCACGTAGTCGCCTCCCACCATGTCCAGGATCACATCCGCGCCCTTGCCGTCGGTGAGCCGCTTCACCTCTTCGACGAAATCCTGCGTGCGATAGTTGATGGCGCGCTCCGCGCCGAGCTTCTCGCAGGCGGCGCACTTTTCCGCGCTGCCGGCTGTGACGAACACGCGATGGCCCAAGGCGCGAGCCATCTGGATCGCGCTTACGCCGATACCGCTGCTGCCGCCGTGGACGAGGAGCGCTTCGCCGGGCGCGAGCCTGCCGCGCTCGAAGACGTTGATCCAGACGGTGAAGAACGTTTCGGGCAGCGACGCCGCCTGAGTCAAGCTCCAGCCTTTCGGCGGTGGCAGGCAGTGGCCGGCGGCCGTAACACAGAACTGCGCATATCCACCGCCCGGGGTCAGTGCGCATACCTCATCCCCTGTCTTCCATTGTGTGACGCCTGCTCCCAGCGCCACCACGGTCCCGCTGACCTCGAGACCGGGCAAGTCGGAAGCGCCGGGCGGCGGCGCGTACGTGCCCGCGCGCTGCATGCAGTCGGGCCGATTGACCCCGGCGGCGGCGACGCGGATCAGCACTTCACCCGCTTTTGGCTGTGGCACCGCTCGACTGACAAGTTTGAGCACCTCGGGGCCGCCTGGCCGGGAAATCTCAACCGCTTGCATCTGGTCGGGAAGGGTGGTTGGCATGTCAGATTCCTCGCAGGCGTGCATCGATTCTCTACAGCTTACAGCACGCTCGAGGCGCCGCCCACAGTCTTGCCAGCGCTGTGCACTGGTTCGCCCGATGCGGCATCATGGCCCGCTGTCCCGCAGAGGAGAGGAACGTTCCATGGAATATCGCAGGCTGGGTGACAGCGGATTGAGCGTGTCGGCGCTGTGCTTGGGCACGATGATGTTCGGCGCTCGCACCGACGAGTCCGAAGCCAAGCGCATCGTCGCAGCCGCCGGCGAAGCAGGCGTGAACTTCATCGACACCGCCGACCAGTACGCGAAGGGAGAGTCGGAGCGCATCACGGGTGCCGCCATCGCCGCGAATCGCCGGCACTGGATCCTGGCCACCAAGGTCGCCAACCGCATGAGCCCGGTCGTGAACGAAACCGGGCTCAACCGGCTGTGGATGATGAGAGCCATCGACGATAGCCTGCAGCGGTTGCGCACCGACCATGTCGACATCTACTACCTGCATTTCGACGACCCCGTCACGCCGTTGGAAGAAACGCTCGGCGCCGTCGCGGACATCATCCGGTCCGGCAAGGCGCGTTACTTCGGCGTCAGCAACTACCGGGGCTGGCGCCTGAGCCTGCTCGTGCAATTGTGCGAGCGCATGGGCGTGCCGAGACCCTTGGTCTGCCAGCCTTACTACAACGCAATGAACCGACAACCCGAAGTCGAAGTTCTGCCTGCGTGCCGCTACTACGGTCTTGGCGTAGCCGCCTACAGCCCGCTTGCGCGCGGCGTACTCACTGGCAAGTACAAGGTCGGGGAAGAGCCTCCCGCAGATAGCCGGGCCGGCCACCGGGATCAGCGCATGCTGGAAACGGAGTTCCGTCGCGAGTCGCTGCTGGCTGCGGAGGAGATCGCGGTCCGCGCGAGGAGCAAGGGCATGAGCGCGGTCCAGTTCGCCATCAACTGGGTGCTCGCGAACTCCCTGGTGTCGTGTGCCATCACGGGCCCGCGAACGCTCGATCAGTGGCGAGAATATGAAGCGTGCCTCAAGTTCAAACTGGATGCGGACGACGAGGCTTTCGTCGACCGTCTGGTGGCGCCGGGCCATCCATCATCGCCCGGCTACAGCGACCCGCGCTATCCCATCTCCGGGCGCGTCGCGTACAGCAGCAACCGCTCCTAGCAGCAGACGCGCTGCAAGGCGCTACGCAAGTGCGCGGGCAGCGGGCATGGACGCCGCGTCGCGCGGTCCACGTACACATGGATGAAGTGGCCTTGTGCCGACGCGGTGCGCTCCTCGTTGCGGAAGATGCCGATCTCGTAGCGCACGCTGCTGTTGCCCAGCTTCGCCACTCGCAATCCGGCGGTGACGACGTCGGGAAACGCGATCGGCGCGAAGTACTGACAGCCGGTCTCGACCACCAGTCCGACCACTTCGCTGGCCTGGATGTTCAGAGCGCCCTGTTCGACCAGGTACTGGTTTACCACCGTGTCGAAGTAGGAGTAGTACACGACGTTGTTGACGTGCCCATAAACGTCGTTGTCCATCCATCGCGTCGGGATGATCTGGAAGTGAAGGTAGGCGTCGCGGACATCGGGCGCGGGCTTGCTCACGGTGTCTCCTGCCGCAATCGCTGCAGCCTTGCCTGCTGAGCGGCGCGGACACCGAGGCCCACGCGCCGCCAGTTTACCGCCAGCAAGCCGGCGACGATGATGACGAGCATCCCCAACAGGGAGATGAAATCCGGGAATTCCCCGAACGCAATCAAGGCGAGCAGCGTCGACCACACGAGCTGCGTATAGACGAAGGGCGCGAGCGTGGTCGGCGAGGCGATCTCAACCGCGCGGATCAGCAGGAAATGCCCTAGACCGCCCAAGCATCCGATAGCCAGCATCAGCACGGCCTGCAGCAGCGTCGGCGTTTGCCATGTGAAGGGCAGCAGCAGACTAGTGGCCAGCGTTCCCACAAGCGCAGTGAAGAACAGCGTCGTCAGCGGATTTTCGCGGCCGGCGAGCTTGCGCGTCATGATCTGATAGAGCGCGAAGAGGAGGGCGCTCAAGAGCGGGAACACGGCCGCGAGCTTGAGCAGCCCCCCGCCGGGTCGGATGATCACCAGGACCCCAAGGAATCCAAGCGTGACGGCACCCCATTGCCGCCGCGTGATGCGCTCGTTCAGCATGGGACCAGACAGGGCGGTCACCAGTACCGGCGCCACAAACGAGATGGCTGCCGCCTCGGCCAGCGGAAGATGGCGCAGAGACAAGTAGAAGAAGCCGGTGCTCGCCACCAGCAGCAGGCCGCGCATCACCTGGAGCCCGGGTCTCGATGTGCGCACCAGGCTGAGTCCCATGCGCGGCGCCAGCAGTGTCAGCATGAACGCCGTGTGCACCGAATAGCGCGCCCAGATCAATGGCCCCATCGGATAGGACCGCAACGTGAACTTGGCCAGCGTGTCCATGGCGGAGAACAAGAATACCGCCAGCATGATGAGCAGGATCCCGCGCAACAGGTGCGGCTGACGCGCGCGCTCCGACGTCATGCCCTGGGCCGAGGCAGCGACAGCCCGGGCAATACCTCGCGGCCTGCGAAACGCGCAGCTCCGCCGAGCGCCTGCTCGATGCGCAGGCCTTCGTTCCACTTCGCCATGCGCTCCGAGCGGGCGAAAGAGCCAACTTTGAGCTGACCTGCGTCCCACCCCACGCACAGGTGCACGATGCTCACATCTTCGCTCTCTCCGGAGCGGGCCGAGATGACGGTGCCGAAGCCCGCCCGGTGGCCGGCCTCGAACGCCGCTCTCGTTTCGGTGACCGTTCCGGCCTGGTTGGGCTTGATCAGCACGGCGTTGCACGCGTGTCCGCGCGCGGCTTGTTCGACCAGCCCAGCGTTAGTGACGAGGAAGTCGTCGCCTACCACCTGAACGCGCGCCCCGACTGCGGCGGTGAAGCGCGCCATCCCCTGCGGGTCGTCCTCTGCCATCGGGTCTTCCACGGAAACAATGGGGAAACGCCGGATCCATTCCAGCACGACCTCGCTCAGGCCGTCGCTGTCGAACTCGCGCTCCTCCAGTGTGAAGCGGTAGCGACCGCGTCGGCCAAACTCCGAGGCCGCGATGTCCAACGCGATAGCAACATCGTCTCCAGGCGTGTAGCCGGCTTTCTCGATCGCTCGCACCAGCGTCTCGATGGCCTCTTGATTGCTGGAGAAAGCTGGCCACCATCCGCCCTCGTCCGCGACGCCGAACGCGAGGCCGCGCGCCTGCATCAGCGCACCTGCGGCGCGGTACACCTCCGCGGTCATGACCAGCGCTTCGTCGAAGCTGCGCGCGCCGAGCGCCATCACCATGAAATCCTGAAGGTCCACGCGGCGCCCAGCGTGCGCGCCGCCGCCGAAGATCTGGATCTGGGGCAGCGGCAGGCGCACGGCGCGTCCGTTGCACAGGAAGCGATACAGCGGTTCCCCGGCAGCTGCGGCGGCGGCGTGCAGTACGGCGAGCGACACGGCGATGGTCGCGTTGCCGCCAAGGCGCGCTTTGTTCGGCGTCCCGTCCAGCGCGATCAGCGCCCGGTCGATGTCCGCCTGACGGGTCGCGTCGCGGCCTATCAGTGCTTCGGCGATCTCGCCGTTCACGTGAGCGACAGCATGCCTTACATCCATTCCACCCAACGCACTGCCACCGTCGCGCAGGTCGACCGCCTCGCGCGAGCCGCGCGAGGCGCCAGCTGGAGCGATGGCGCGGCCGACAGCACCGCACACCAGATGCACTTCGGCTTCGACCGTGGGGCGGCCGCGCGAGTCCCATACGCGCCGGCCCCTGACGGCCGCGATCGAGGGATCAGGCATTGACCCCGGTACTCATGCTGCGAGCCGTCACTTCATCGCGCCACGCGCGGCGAATAGCCTGCAGACGCTCGACCGGGGCCAGCAGGTGGGGTTTCGCGACGCTGCGAACGGCAGCACGTTGCCACTCCGCGTCGACGTATTCGACCGGAGACTTGCCGTCGACGCGCGCCAGCAGCAGGCCGGGCAGCAGACGCGCGGCGCGGGCTTCCATGAGCGCCGCTGGTTCCCAGGTCACGCCGCGGAGATACGCGTGCGCCAGAGCGTCGAAGCAATCGAGGTAGCGGCCCACCCACGAGGGCCGCCAGAGGCATTTGAGCAGAAGGTGATTGAGGCTGAACGCCAGGTCGAACGCGGGGTCGCCAAACCACGCGCACTCGGCGTCGAGAAATACCGGCCCCTGCGGACCGCACAGAATGTTCTTCGGGCTCACGTCCCCGTGGACCAGAGCGACTTTAGTCCTGGCAGTGATCTGGGCCAGCGCTTCGAGCTGTGCAGCGCAGTCGCGGTGCACGTGTGCCGTGGCGATGAGATAGGGCTCTAGCCGGATCGGGAAGAAGATGTGATCGGTCGCGAACTGGCGGGCGAATTGCTCGTTCCGCGCCGTATGCGCGTGGATTTGCGCGACGCGCTCGCCCACCAGAGCGGCAAATTGCGGGTCGATAACGCCGTCGCGCAGCTGCGACTTCCAGACCGGATGCAGATCGGGCTCGAGGTATTCCATCACGAACATGCCCGCGCTCGCGTCCTCGGCCAAGACCGCTGGCACGGCGCCTGGCACGATGTCACCGGCCACCCGCAACCACTGCGCTTCCCAGCGGTTGCGCTCGATCGGGGCGCGCCAGTCGGCCTGCACTCTGAGCTTGGCCAGCGCACGCTTGAGGCACATCCGCCGGCCGTCCGGCAGATCGAGGCGCAGGATGTCCGAGGAGACTCCGCCGCTCAGAGGTGTGACCTGGGCGCTCTGCCCCGGCTCAAGCACCCGCAGACGCTCCAGCGCCGCCAGCAGTTCGGTCGGGGCGGCGGCGCCGGCTCGAGGTCTTGGCATGTGCTTCGCGCTGCGCGGTGTATGCTTGGAAGGCCCGCGCAGTGCTCCGGAAAGTTCGGCGCGGCGAAGCACGCAATCTACCATACCCCTCGCTGCGCGCGACCTCGATGAGATTCCTGCTCGCTCTTGATCAAGGCACCAGCAGCTCCCGCGCCATCGTATTCGACGAGGCGGGTGCGGTACGCGGGCTGGCACAGCGCGAGACCAGGCAGATTTATCCGCAAGCGGGTTGGGTGGAGCAGGATCCCCTCGAAATCTGGACGTCGCAGCTCGAGTGCGCGCGCGAAGCGCTTGCCAACGCGGGCATCGGCGCCGGGGAGATCGCGGCCCTGGGAATCACCAATCAACGCGAGACCACCATCGTATGGGATCGCGACACCGGCGAACCCGTGTGCAACGCGATCGTCTGGCAGGACCGGCGCACCGCGGACATCTGCGACAAGCTCAAATCGGAAGGGCTCGGAGCGTTGTTCACCGGGCGCACCGGCCTTGTGCTGGACGCCTACTTCTCAGGGACCAAGCTGCGCTGGGTGCTCGAGCACGTCGCCGGCGATCGCGCGCGGGCCGAAGCGGGCCGAATGTGCTTCGGTACGGTGGACAGCTGGCTGATATGGAAGCTCACGGCCGGACGCGAGCACGTGACCGACGCCAGCAACGCGTCGCGCACGCTGCTGTACAACATCCACACCGGCGACTGGGACGACAAGCTCCTCGGACTGATGAGCGTGCCGCGGATCATGCTGCCCCGGGTGCTGCCATCCAGTGGTGTGGTGGCCGAAACCGAGCCCGGTTTGTTCGGTGCGCCGATCCCGATCGCGGGGATCGCGGGTGACCAGCAGGCCGCCTTGTTCGGCCAGCGGTGTGTGGTCCCGGGCATGGTCAAGAACACTTATGGCACGGGCTGCTTCATGTTGATGCATACGGGCGAGCGCGCGGTTGATTCGCGCAAGGGCCTGCTCACCACCGTTGCCTGGCGCCTGGGTGAGCGCCGCGAATTCGCCCTCGAGGGCAGCGTGTTCATCGCGGGCGCGGCAATTCAATGGCTGCGTGATGGGCTCGGAATCATCGACAGCGCGTCGCAAGTGGCCGAGTTGGCGTCGTCGGTCGAAGACAACGGAGGCGTATATCTGGTACCGGCGTTCGCCGGCCTGGGTGCGCCGCACTGGGACGCTTACGCCCGGGGGACGATCGTGGGCCTGACCCAGGCCTCGACAGCAGCCCACCTGGCACGGGCTACGCTTGAGTCGATCGCGTATCAAACCGCGGACGTGCTGGAGGCTATGCAGGCTGATTCCTCGATCGCCCTCAAAGAGTTGCGAGTCGACGGCGGGGCGGCGCGCAGCGACCTGCTGATGCAGTTCCAGGCCGATGTGCTCGGCGTTCCCGTGGTCCGTCCAGTCTTGCTCGAGTCCACCGCCTTGGGCGCGGCCTATCTCGCGGGCCTGGGGGTCGGCTATTGGCAAGACGGGGCAGAGATCGACGCGCAGTGGAGGCCCGAGCGGGTGTTCGAGCCGCGCATGATGGAAGGGGAACGGGAGCGGCTCAAAGCGCGCTGGCGCCGAGCAGTGGTTAGAGCGAAAGGCTGGGAGCGGGCGGCCGATTAAATCCTGCTGGCCGTGGCCGATGGCACGCTGGGTGCCCCCACCGCGCTTGAGAAGAGATGCATTTCGTTAACAATCCGGTATCGCCTGCCTGAGCTGTCCGACGGCCCACGCGGCAATCCCATGGCCAAGATAGCGATCTTCAATCAGAAGGGCGGTGTCGGAAAGACCACCACGTCGCTCAACTTGTGCGCGGCGCTCTCCCGCCTTGGGCACATCCCGCTCGCTATAGACTTGGACCCGCAGGCCCATTTGTCCGCCATTACCGGTACGTCGGTCAGCAATGCGGAGGACAGCATCTACGGCTTTTACCAGATGCAGAGGCCGTTGAGTCAGCTCATTCGCGACGGGCACGGCGGTTGGCCGGTCATCCCTGCCCACGTGGAATTGTCCAAGGTCGACTCCCAGTCCGGCAAAGGCCCGCTGGCGCTCAACCGGTTGAACCTCGGCATCGTCAGAGAGAATCTCAATACGGGCCGCCCGATCTTGATCGACTGCTGCCCGATCCTGGGGGTGCTGTCGCTCAACGCGATCTTTGCGTGCGACCGGGTGCTGGTGCCGGTCTCGGCCGACTGGCTCGCGGTCAAGGGCGTGTGGCAGGTGGAAAAGACGCTCAAGGCGCTGGAACACGTGTTCAAGAAGCGCGTCGCGCGTCGCTACGTCGTTACCCGATTCGACTCCCGTCGGCGCATGTCGCACGACATCTACACCGAGATCAAGCAGCGCTATGGGGACGAAATGTGCAACACCCGGATCAGCGAAAGCGTGAGCGTCGCGGAGAGTCCCGCGTCGAACGAAGACGTTTTTGCGCACGCTCCCGAGAGCCGGGGAGCGCAGGACTACGATGCGCTGGTGGAGGAATTGATCGAGACCGGGTTCTTGCCGTGATCTACGACGTCTTTTCCCGGTCCTGGTGTGAGATGAGGGAGATGATTCCGTCGATGTCCATCGTCTCCTCGCGCGCCGACGTCTGCTGTACTGTCTTCGTCTCCAGGATCTCGCAGTTGCGGTAGATCTGGTTGAGTTTGCGCTCGGCGTCGGCCTGGTCCGTCCCCGGGATCAGGAGGTTGTCCACCACTAGTCCGCTGCGGGTGCGGATCTTGAAGCCAAACTTCATCATTCCCCGGCTTCCATGGGGCAGCATCTCCGATTCTCCGCTCGCTCAGGTTTCGGTTGAACTGCTGCTCATACGGCAGGTTTCATGCCATCTTGAGACCGTCGTCCCGGCGTTACACGCGGAATTCAATCCTGATTCTTCAGTTCACGTTTGTAGCGCTTGAAGTTGCTCACATAGTGGTCGGCATTCCATAACAGAACCGCGACTTCCTCATCGGTCAGCTGCCGCACGATCTTCCCCGGAGAACCTATGACCAACGACCGATCGGGTATCTCTTTGCCTTCCGTGATGAGCGTGTTGGCGCCTATCAGGCAGTTTCTGCCGATCCTGACGTGATTCATCACAACCGCCTTGATGCCGATCAAGCTGCCTTCACCGATCGTGCAGCCGTGCAACATCACCATGTGGCCGACGCTCACGTTTGCGCCAATCGTGAGCGGGACGCCCTCGTCGGTGTGCAGCACGCAGCTGTCCTGGATGTTCGTGCGCGCACCGATCGCGATCGGGTGGTTGTCGCCGCGTATCACCGTGTTGAACCACACGCTCACCTCATTCTCCAGGATCACTGAGCCGATGACGGTGGCGTTGTGGGCGATGAAGTGCTCACCGCGGCACTCCACGCGTCGCTCACCAAGTGAAAATTTCATGCGCGCTCCCAATCGTGCGCGACGTAGCACGATTGATCGAGATCAAACGGGCGCGCCGCGTGAAGGCCATTATAGACAGGGTCGATTTACCAGGGCCGCCGGCCGCGGGATAATGTCCCACGCGATTCACACGGAGGAAGCGTCATGAGCACCGTCACAGCCATCGCCAAGGGAACCACGGATATCGAGGCCCTGCTCGGGGCGGACGCGGACAGCTTGCTCAATCATGTATGCAAGGGAATTCCGAGGGAAGTGCTGCATGTGCCGGGGCCGGACTTCATCGATCGCGTCGTTGCGCCGAGCGACCGATCGCCGTCGGTCATGCGCAGCATGCAGCAGATGTTCAGTCACGGCCGGCTGGCAGGCAGTGGCTATCTGTCCATCCTGCCGGTCGACCAGGGTATTGAGCACAGCGCGGGCGCGTCCTTTGCGAAGAATGCAGCCATGTTCGATCCCGAAAACATCGTGAGGCTGGCGATTGAAGGGGGCTGCAATGCAGTCGCCTCCACGTTGGGCGTGCTCGGTGCGTGCGCGCGCCGCTACGCCCACAAGATTCCGTTCCTGCTCAAATTCAACCACAACGAGTTTCTCACCTATCCGAACAAGTACGACCAGATCTTTTTTGCTTCGATCAAACAGGCGAAAGACATGGGCGCCGTGGCGGTCGGCGCAACCATCTACTTTGGCTCGGCCGAATCCTCGCGCCAGATCATCGAGGTGAGCAAGGCGTTCCAGATGGCGCACGAAACCGGCATGGCGACCGTGCTGTGGTGCTATCTGCGCAACAGCGCGTTCAAGAAGGACAAGGACTACCACGTTTCGGCCGACCTCACGGGTCAGGCGAACCATCTCGGCGTCACCATCGAGGCCGACATCATCAAGCAGAAGCTGCCGGAGAACAACGGCGGCTTCAACGTACTCAGCAGCAAAGACAACCCGTACGGGAAGACGGACAAGCGGGTATATACCGAGCTTGCTACGGATCACCCGATCGACCTCACCCGCTATCAGGTTGCCAATTGCTACATGGGCCGGGCCGGTCTCATCAATTCCGGCGGTGCTTCGGGTGACAACGATTTTTCCGAGGCTGTGCGCACCGCAGTGATCAACAAGCGCGCGGGCGGCATGGGCCTCATCTCCGGGCGCAAGGCGTTCCAGCGTCCAATCGCGGATGGCGTGAAGCTGCTCAACGCCATCCAGGACGTGTATCTCGACAAGCGCATCACGGTCGCGTAAGGGAAACATGCGGTTTCTCGCGCTCGGTGTTGCGGGGCTCCTGCTTGCCCTCGCCCCTCCCTCAGCGCTCAGTGATGAGGTGGCTGCTTCTGCGTCGAGCGACGAGCAGGCGCTGAGGGCTGTGCGCGGCGAGATCGTCGGCCTGATCGGCGCGCCGCGCTGCGCAAATCTGGTTCACTGCCGCGTTCTTGCGCTCGGCGCCCGTCCGTGTGGCGGCCCCTCGGAATATCTGGTCTATTCCAGCTTGACCGCTAACCGGGAAGCGCTGGAAGCCAAGGCATACGAATACAGCTTTCTCGAGGAGGAGGTCAATCGGTCTAAAACCGCGGTCGGTTCGTGCCAGGTGCTGCCGCCGCCGCGGGCGACATGCGTCGATGGCCGCTGCACGCTGTCCTCGCCGCGCAGGTGATCGCGATGGCGGACGCGCTGCGTGCTTCCCACCGCGGTTTGATCCGTCTGGTTTGCGCGCTTCGCTGGTGTGGCGCGTTATCGTCCGGTGAAATGTTCTTCGGCAGCCTCCCGAGCGCCCGCGTGGGCTCGCTTTTGGGCCACGGAGACGATGACGAGGACGACGAGGAGGAGCGGGACGAAGAAGAGGAAGAGGACGACGAGGACGACGACGAGGAGGAGCCGTGGCAGGTTCGCCCGCTCACCGCTCCTCAGGCGAGGATTCGAACGCGCGGAAGACGGCTCTGTGCGCCTTCTCGCCCCGCAGCGCTGCGGTCACGAATATCACCGTTGTGCGCTTGACCTTGACCCGGCCTTTCCCCGCCAGCTTGTTACCCCCGCCTGGTTTCAACTCGACGCGCGTGCTCTTGCCATCCGTGTGAATCACGGCGGTGCCCTTGCCGGTTGACGCATCAATCGGCGCGCCGCTGCGGTTGCTCACATACAGGGTCAACGAACCTTTCGCCACCACTAGCTCCAGCCAGAACGGCCCGGCCAGACGGACGTCGCCCCCGTGCGCCGAGCGTGGCGTTTGAACAGGGGCGCCCGGATCTGCGCTGCTTGCGATCGCGTGCGCCCCCGGCCAGCCGTCGACCGGGTGCGCCAAAGCGGCGAGCGAGACTACGCAGCCAGCCGCGAACAACCTAACGGAGCCTGGCGCGCGCACCAACGCATGTGTCCCCCGTGCGGCTGCTCACAGCAGCGGCACCAGCAGCAGTGCCACGATGTTGATGATCTTGATCAACGGGTTCACAGCCGGGCCGGCCGTGTCCTTGTAGGGATCGCCAACAGTATCGCCTGTGACCGCCGCCTTGTGGGCGTCGGACCCTTTGCCTCCGTAGTGACCGTCCTCGATGTACTTCTTGGCGTTGTCCCAGGCGCCGCCGCCGGTGGTCATCGAGATCGCGACGAACAGACCGGTGACGATCGTGCCGATGAGCAGCCCGCCGAGCGCCTGAATTCCCGCCGCCGGGCCCATCAACCAGCGGACGACCAGCCACAGCGCGATCGGCACGATGATCGGCAGCAGCGAGGGCACGATCATTTCTTTGATGGCGGCGCGCGTGAGCATGTCCACCGCCCTGGAATAGTCCGGCTTCGCGCTGCCCTCCATGATGCCTTTGATTTCACGGAACTGACGACGCACCTCGTTCACCACGGCGCCGGCGGCGCGTCCGACCGCTTCCATCGCCATCGCGCCGAACAGATAAGGCACCAGCCCGCCTATAAACAGGCCGATGATGACGGCTGGGTCCGACAACCCGAACTGCGGGAGCTTGTTCATCGCTTCGAGGTTGTGGGTGTAGTCCGCGAACAGCACCAGAGCCGCGAGCCCGGCGGAGCCAATGGCGTAACCCTTGGTCACTGCCTTTGTGGTGTTGCCGACCGCGTCGAGCGGGTCGGTGATGTCGCGGATCTTGGACGGTAGTTCCGCCATCTCCGCAATCCCGCCGGCGTTGTCGGTGATCGGCCCGTACGCATCGAGCGCGACGATCATGCCGGTCATCGACAGCATGGCCGTGGCGGCAATCGCGATGCCGTACAGTCCGTGCAGCTCGTAGGATGCCCATATCGCCACGCATACCGCCAACACCGGAAGCGCGGTCGCTTTCATGGATACGCCCAGTCCGGCGATGATGTTCGTCGCGTGTCCGGTCTGGGAGGCAGCCGCCACATGCCGCACCGGGCTGTATTCCGTGGCCGTGTAGTACTCCGTGATCACGATCATCGCGGCCGTGAGCCCCAGGCCGACCAGCGCGGAGCCGAACAAACGCCAGGTATCGTCGGGCATCAGCCATGCGGTGATCGGGTAAAAGGCGGCAGCGGCAAGCACTGCCGACACGATCACGCCCTTGTACAGCGCGCTCATGATCCTGCCGCCTTCGCCGGCCTTGACGAAGAAGGTGCCCACGATCGACGCGATGATCGAGGCTCCGCCCAGAACGAGCGGATAGACGATGGCGTTGGCGCCGGCGTCTTTCATCATCAGGCCGCCCAGCAGCATGGTGGCCACAATGGTGACCGCGTATGTCTCGAACAGATCGGCGGCCATTCCGGCACAGTCGCCCACGTTGTCGCCGACGTTGTCGGCGATAACCGCAGGGTTGCGCGGGTCGTCTTCGGGGATTCCCGCTTCGACCTTGCCTACCAGGTCAGCGCCAACGTCCGCTCCCTTGGTGAAGATCCCGCCGCCCAGACGGGCGAAGATTGAAATCAACGAGCCGCCGAAGGCCAGGCCGACCAGCGCATGCAGGGCACGGCCGGAATCTCCCGACACCCCTGCCGCGATCGCGTAGTACAGCGCGACGCCGAGCAGAGCCAGGCCCACCACCAGCATCCCGGTGATAGCCCCGCCGCGAAACGCCACGGCAAGCGCTGCGTTCATGCCGTCGCCAGCGGCCTGCGCGGTTCGCACGTTGGCGCGCACGGAAATCGACATGCCGATGTACCCCGCCGCACCGGAGAGTAGCGCGCCCACCAGGAAACCGAAGGCCAGGAGCCAGTCGTTCAGTGCCACGCCCAGGACAACGAACAACACGGCCCCCACGATGGCGATGGTGGTGTACTGGCGATTAAGGTAGGCCTTTGCGCCTTGTTGAATGGCGGCTGCGATCTCCTGCATGCGTGCGTTCCCGGCGGGTTTGGCCAGCACCCAGCGGATCGAGACGATGCCGTAGATGATGGCGGCCAGAGCACAGGCCAGCGCGATGACGACTCCGGGTGCCAGTGGCATGAATCCCCCTTAGGTGTTTTTTTGGATGTCACGAACCTTGCCCACCGGATCGGCAGGCGTGATCCGGCACTGCTAGCGCGTTGTGTCCGGACGCCGCTCGCCCGAACCGCGGCAAGACCCTGACGACACGCGCAAATGACGCGCGATTCTACCGGATTTTTCGCGCCGGCTTGACCGCTCTCTAACGGTAGCCGATGGTCTAGACCTTGAAGCCCGCCGCGAGCTTCTTCGGCACGGCCGCGTTCTTGAGCCGCACGTAGGCGGGAAGGCCGCTTCTGAACGGCGGATAGTCTTCCCCCTGAATCAATGGAGCGAGATACTCCCGACACTTGGCCGTGATGTGGAAGCCATCTTCGGTGATGTAGTCGCGCGGCATCTTCTTCTCGACGTTGGCGATCTCCTTGAGATCGGCCACGCCGATGGTCCACCGGTATGGCTTGCTCGATTTGCGTACGACGGTGGGCATGACCGCGTTGCGCCCTTTCAGGGCTAATTCGACCGCGGCTTTCCCCACGGCGTAAGCCTGTGCCACGTCCGTTTTGGACGCGATATGGCGCGCGGCCCGCTGCAGGTAGTCGGCCACCGCCCAGTGATATTTGTAGTTGAGCTTCTCGCGCACCAGGTTGGCGATCACCGGGGCCACGCCCCCGAGCTGGGCATGGCCGAAGGCGTCGCGCAGTCCCGTCTCCGACACGAACTTACCTTCGGTGTTGCGCAGGCCTTCCGACACGCCGATGACGCAGTGGTCGTAGCGCTTGACGACTCGTTCGACCGCCGACACGAATTTGGCTTCCTCGAACGGGATCTCGGGGAATAGCAGCACCTGCGGCGCTTCCCCCTCCGCTTCGGCCGCCAGCCCGCACGCCGCGGTCGTCCAGCCGGCGTGCCGGCCCATCACCTCGAGCACGAACACCTTGGTCGAGGTGCGTGACATCGAGGCGACATCGAATCCGGCTTCGCGGATGCTGATGGCGGCGTATTTCGCCACCGAGCCAAACCCCGGGGAGCAATCGGTGAGCGGCAGGTCGTTGTCCATCGTCTTGGGCACGTGCACACAGACAACCGGGTAGCCCAGCTCGTCCGACAGCTGTGACACCTTGAGGCAAGTGTCGGCCGAATCGCCACCGCCGTTGTAGAAGAAATACCCGATGTCATGCGCCTTGAACACCTCGATCAGGCGCTCGTATTGAGCGCGGCCTTCCGCCAGGCTCTTGAGCTTGTAGCGTGCCGAGCCGAAGGCGCCCGCGGGGGTGTAGCGCAACGCCTGGATACTCCTCGTCGATTCCTTGCTGGTATCGATCAGATCCTCGGTCAAGGCGCCGATGATGCCGTTGCGCCCGGCGTACAGCTTGCCGATTTTGTCCTTGCGCTTGCGCGCGGCTTCGATCACACCGCAGGCGCTCGCGTTGATGACAGCTGTGACCCCGCCCGACTGGGCGTAAAACGCGTTCATCTTGGCCATGTCGATCCCTGTGGATGCGGTGTTTCGCCGGATGCGAGCCGACTACGAGGAAAGCGCGGCGAAGAGGCGCTCACGGATCTGATCCACGCTGCCGGTCCCGGAGATCTTGCGATACTTGGGCCCGCGCCCAGCGTTGTCGGCCGCCAGCTTCGAGTAGTAGTCGAGCAGCTGCTCGGTCTGGTCGTGGTAGACCTGAAGACGTGTACGCACCGTTTGCTCCGCATCGTCGGCGCGCTGAACCAGCTCCTCGCCCGTGATGTCGTCTTTGTTCGGGGCCTTGGGCGGGTTGAAGAGAATGTGATAGGTCCGCCCGGAGCCCGCATGCACGCGTCGCCCGGACAGGCGCTTGACGATCTCCGCGTCGTCCACGTCGATCTCCACAACATAGTCGAGGCCCACGCCGGCCTGCTTCATCGCCTCGGCCTGCGGGATGGTCCGCGGAAAGCCGTCGAACAGGAACCCATTGGCACAATCGGCTTGCTTGATGCGTTCTTGCACCAGGCCGATGATCACGTCGTCCGGCACCAGGGCGCCGGCGTCCATGTAGCGCTTGGCCTTCAGCCCGAGCGCGGTGCCTGCCTTTACTGCGGCGCGCAGCATGTCTCCCGTCGAGATCTGCGGGATGCCGAACTTTTGGGTGACGAAGCCCGCCTGGGTCCCTTTGCCCGCTCCGGGTGCCCCGAGCAGAATCAGCCGCATGAGATGATTTGCCTTTGTTGTGGTTCGCCACGGCGCTCGCAGGCGCGCCCTGCTCGTTTCGAGGTCAAGCCTGGTCGAGCCGACAAGCGCAATTATAGGGGGGAGCTGTCGGACGCGAACAGGCGGCGCACAGCTTCGAGGTCTTCCAGCGTATTCACATCCGCCGCAGGCGGCTGCTGGCTGAGCGCGACCTGGATCCGAAATCCGTGCCACAGCGCGCGCAGCTGCTCGAGGGCCTCGAAGCGCTCTATGGCCGGCGCTTCGAGCGTCGCGTAACGCTTGAGGAAATCGCAGCGATACGCATAAATGCCAATGTGGCGATAGATCGGCAATCCCTCGGGGATGCGGG
>DATJZQ010000226.1:0-9064 GCA_035499005.1 Burkholderiales bacterium
AAACACGCAATGGTCGGATGCTCGTTCGTCCTCGCGTGCGCCGCAGCTGGTCACGCGGCTGCCGCTGACATACGCGAGGGCCTGTGGGAGTTCACCCTTCAAGCAGAAGTCGGCGGCCAGTCGATTACCGCCACGCCCATGGTTATGCGCCAATGCATTAGCAACCAGTCGATCCAGGAGCTGATGGCGCAGATGGGCGGGGCGGGGGCCTGCCAGGTCTCCGATCTGCAGCAGAGCGGCACCCGCTCGCGGTGGAATCTGGTCTGCACGGGGGAGCCGCAGGTCAGCGGCTCAGGCGAAGCCGACGCGGCTGGCGAGCAACTCGTTGGCCGGATGAACCTGGTGGTGACGATGGGCGGTCAGAGCCTTCCCATGGTCCAGAACTTCCAAGCCCGGCGCGTGGGAGAGTGTCAGTAGCGTCCAGGGCGGGTAAGAGAAGCTCGGCCAGGTTTGATCGGAGCTTGCTTCGCTAAAGCTTGGGCAACGTGGGGTTGCGGTCGTCGCGCGGTATGGGGTGCTTGAGCAGGCGCACGAGCTTGGCTGCGTCGCCGGCCGGGGCGACTGAAGACACCCCGCCTGCGCACAGATAATCCTGGTACAGCGTGGCCTGGTAGTTGTTGAAATTGATGTTCTGGATCCGCCGCCACTGAGGCGCATGACTCACCGACCAGGTGCGGTCGTCGCGACCATACGCGTAGTCTTTCCATTCGCGCTCGCTGCAGCGCAGCCCGGCAAAAGTGGCGTTGTCGATGCCTTGCGCGGTGCGAATGACGAGCGCGAAACGCACCACGCGGTCCGGGCCGACCGTCAGAGAGGAGGTGTCGATGAAGTAACGGTGGTCGGTCTGTCCGCTGAGATAGAACTCGGTGAGATTAGCATCGCTCGGATAGGGAGGCGGCGGAACGTTGGCTTCCACCCAGGGCTGCTCTTCGGGCACACCCGGCAGCGGTCCTTCCTGTTTCCCCCGCGGCGGTATCCCCTTCGTGGGTTCGCTCGACACGTGCGAACAGCCGAAAAGCGCGATCAAGGCAGCAGCGGCAGCGCCGCGCCAAGCCATCCGGCCCGCGGCCCGCGCAATCATCACCGGTAGATGTGCTCGCGCGTGAGGGGGTACGACACGCCGCCGTCCGGCTGCATCTTGACGCCGAGCAGCTGGTAGATCGAAATCCAGGCGCGCGTGAAAGCATGTGCGGAGCCGGCCATGTAGATGAGCCATGTCCGTAACCGTTTCTCACCGACCATGGCCCGTGCCTCGCCGCGGCGAGCTTCCAGGCGGTCCACCCAGTGCCACAGCGTCCGAGCGTAGTGCGGCCGCAGGCATTCGGCATCCCACACCTCGAGCCCCTGCCGCGACATTTCTTCGATTACCGCGGTGACATGTGTCAGCTCCCCGCCAGGGAAGACGTATTGATCGACGAACTCGCCGATGCCGCCGCCCAGCTCGGCGTCGCGCAGGGAGTTGGTGGTGATGCCGTGATTCAGCACCAGACCACCCGGCCGCAGCAGGCGATGGATCTTGCCGAAGTAGCCCGCCAGGTTGCGCCTGCCCACGTGCTCGAACATGCCGACGCTTGCGATCTTGTCGAAGCGCTCGTCGTCCGGTACGTCGCGGTAATCCTGCAGGCGGACTTCACAGCGCCCGGCGAGACCGAGCTCCGCGATGCGCGCGCTGACGTATTCATGCTGATCGCGGCTCAGGGTGACGCCGATGGCCTCGACGCCATAGTGGCGTGCCGCCCAGAGGATCAGACCGCCCCAGCCGCAGCCGATGTCGAGCAGGCGTTCCCCGGGCTTGAGCATGAGCTTGCGGCAGATGTGGTCCAGCTTCTGCTCCTGCGCCTGGTCCAGCGTATCGTCCGGCTGCCTGAAATAAGCGCACGAGTACACGCGGTTGCGATCGAGCCACAGCGCGTAGAAGTCGTTGCTGACGTCGTAGTGATGCTCGATGCTGCGGCGGTCCGCGGCCCGGCTGTGGCGCCACCACTTCCACGCATGCCGGCGCAAGCGATAGACGCTGTGCTGCCTCGCTACCAGCGACTCGCCCACGCGCAGCACGTCGCGGAAATTGCCCTCCAGGTCGATCTCCCCTTCGACGTAGCTCCTGGCGAGTCTGCCCAGGCTGGGTTTGGCGAGATTGAGGAGCGCCTGGCGCGAGTGCACCGTCAGCGTGACCGGGCAAGGTGCATTCGGGCTGAATCCCTTTCCGTTCCAAAGGCGCAGATTGACCGGCGCCTGCGTGTCCTTCAGGCGCCGCTCCACCTTCGAGAGCACGCGGTTGTCTACCAGCGCTGTTGTCATGCTTCGGTCTCCGTGCGCCATGGTCAGGCTGGTTGCACGGCGCGCACCTATTCTACCCAGGGCCGGGGTTTGCCCGCACGACCTCCCCGGCGCAGGTCAGAACTTCAAGTCTTTGAGCAGAGAAGCGCGCACGGCGGCGGACACCGGGTCGACCGTCTCACGGTAGTTGGGATGGTCCACGCCCAGGCGAATGTTGGCGCCGGCTCCCAAGGCCTTGCGCATGGCAGCGTCGAGCTCGAAGCGCAGGAAGTGCACCGACGAGGTTTTTTCCGCAGTCTCGCGCTCGATGTCTTCGTCGGCCACGGCGTAGACCTTGGGACAGCCTTCCACCTGCACCCAGACCCGGTCCTCGATGCCGATCAAGCGGGCCAGCGCCTGACGGCGCTCGTCGACGTCGGGATACTGAATCATCATCGTCGCCTTCCAATTGCTGCCGTCCGGCACGAGGGGGTTGTAGGCGTCCAGCTCGCCCTGGATGCCGTCCTGCTCGAAAATGCGCTCGGCGCGCAGCATCTCCTGGATCTGGTAGCGCATCGTCATCTCGTCCTCGAACAGCAGCGTGACGTGCTCGCCCAGACGCACGCTGCGGTTCTTCTTGTGCGCCATGACGTTCGCGCGGAACTCGTCGCGGACCTTGGCGTAAGCTTCCAGGGTCATCAGGCTGTCGCGGGTGATGGCGGGCATCTTTCGCTTCCTTCTCGCTTGGGCATTACTCAGCATCGGTCAAATCTCCAAGACTTGTGCAACCGCAGGCGCGCTGAGAGCGCAGACAACGGCCCGATCGATTCGTCAACCGCGAAGATGGGCTCGTTCACCGCCAAGATGGGAGCGATCCGAACAAAACCAACCTTGCGTCGGTTCGTTTCTCCGCGCCCTCCAGCCCTACAAGCCGTAGGCGATACGCATCAGGGTGAGCGGGTGCTCCTTGCGGGCCTGAGTCGCATCGCCTAAACCCTGCATGATGTGGCGAGCCGCGATCGGGCAATCGGAGCTGATGTAGTCGGGCGCCGGCATGGCCATCGCCTTGAACACCGGCCGGCCGATTTTCATCGACTGAGCGAAGAACTCTTTCTTCACGCCCCAGGTGCCGTCGTGTCCCGAGCAACGCTCCACGGTATTGAGCTCCGTGCCCGGTATGAGGTTCAGCACCTCCTGCGTGCGCAGGCCGATGTTCTGGACGCGCAGATGACAGGGAACGTGGTAGGAGACTTTGCCCAGCCTCTGGCGGAAGTCGGTCTTGAGCAAGCCGTCGCGGTGGCGCAAGGCCAGGTACTCGAACGGATCGAACATGGCATCGGCCACCTGCCGCACTTCCTCTTCGTCCGGAAACAGAAGCGGCAGCTCCTGCTTGAACATCAACGTGCAGGAGGGAATCGGCGTCAGGATCGCCACGCCGCGCTGCGCCAGCTTCGCGAGCGGCGCGATGTTCACGGCCTTGAGGCGGGCGACGCCGTCCAGATCGCCCAGCTCCAGCTTCGGCATCCCGCAGCACGCTTCCCGCTCCACCAACTCCACCGGGATGGCATTGTGTTCCAGGATACGGATGAGGTCCTGTCCGATGCCCGGCTCGTTGTAGTTCACGTAGCAGGTGGCGAAGATGGCGACGCGTCCCGGCGTTCTGGCGCCGTCGCGCGCCGGAAAGTCGCTGCGTGGTCGTGCATGGCTGCGGAACTTTCGTGCGGCATAGCTCGGCAGCACGCGCTCCTTTGCGATGCCCAGCACGCCGTCCATCACTTTGCGTGCGGCGGGAATCGTATTGACCTTGTTGACCGTGGCGGCCACGACCGGGATGGCGGCCAGCTTGCCGATCGCGTCCGTGCTCGACAGCAGCTTGTCGCGAAAGGCGGCCTTGCCTGCCTTGTAGTGGACGGCCTTGGCCCGCAGCATGAGGTGCGGGAAATCGATGTTGAGCGGATGCGGCGGCACGTACGGACACTTGGTCATGAAGCACATGTCGCACAGGTAGCATTGGTCGACGACCTTCCAGAAGTCTTTCTTGTCGACAGCATCGAGCTCACCGGTCCTGCTTTCGTCGACCAGATCGAACAGCGTGGGAAAGGCGTTGCACAGATTGAAGCAGCGCCTGCAGCCATGGCAGACGTCGTACACCCGCTCGAGCTCCTCGAGCAGCAGGCCCTCGTTGTAGAACTCCGGCTGGCGCCAATCCAGCGCGTGCCGCTTCGGAGCCTCGAGGCTGCCTTCTCGGCTAGTCATCGCAGGGGGAACAGGCGCGATTGGAGAGCGAGGCGGAATGCCAGCGTTCGCTCCCAATTCGGGCCGTGAACGTCAGTCGACGAGCGCGTCGAGCGCCTTCTGGAAGCGGTTGGCGTGGGACCGCTCGGCCTTGGCCAGCGTTTCGAACCAGTCCGCGATTTCATCGAAGCCTTCCTCGCGGGCTTGCTTGGCCATGCCGGGATACATGTCGGTGTACTCGTGCGTTTCCCCGGCAATCGCGGCCTTCAGATTCTCGCGCGACTTGCCGATCGGCAGCCCGGTCGCCGGATCGCCGACCACCTCGAGATACTCGAGATGGCCATGCGCATGGCCGGTCTCGCCTTCGGCCGTCGAGCGGAACACTGCGGCGATGTCGTTTTGGCCTTCCACGTCAGCCTTGTTGGCGAAATAGAGATAGCGGCGGTTGGCCTGCGATTCGCCGGCAAACGCCGCCTTCAGGTTGCCTTCGGTCTTGCTTCCCTTGAGCGCTTTCATCCATCCCTCCTGTGAGTTTGAAGAACCGGCGACAGCCACATGCCTCACCCTGTGTCTGACACCCAAACCGCGCAGCTTAGACTTGGTCTAACAGGTGAACGGAGTATAGGAATCGTCCGGCTTCATGTCAAACCTGCCGCGGCTGAGGTATTCCGCTGCTGCCAGTTTGTCACCGCTCACTTCTCAGCGACGCGAGGACCAGTTTCGCGAACGCGTCCAACTTCGCAAACTCCAGCCAGCGGGTGACGACTACCAGGTCATGGTCGCGATCGACCCAGATCACGTTGCCGCCTGAGCCGAGCGCGAAGAAACTCGATTCCGGGGCGCTGGGCACGGTCGCGCGGCCGCTGTTGAGCCACCAGAGATACCCGTACTGAGGCGCGATGTCGCATGCAGTGGTCGCCATCTGCACCCAGTGCCGTGAAACGATCTGGCGCCCTTCCCACGCGCCATTGCGCAGGAAGAGATACCCGAAGCGGGCGTGGTCCCGCGTGCTGGCCCATAGCCCTCCGCCCCAATGGCTGCCGCCGCTCACCGACTGAACTACGCGCCCGTTGAGCTGCACATAGGAATTGCGGTAGCCGTGCCAGACCCAGGTGTCGCTCGCGCCAATCGGATCCATGACCTGTTCCTTCAGCACCTGCGGCAGCGGCTTGTTCCACACTTTCAGCAGGGCAAGCGCAAAGCGGTTGACCCGCACGTCGTTATATTCCCAGAAACTGCCCGGCTCCTCGAGGCTGCGCCCATAGCCTCGGCGCCGATCAGCGAGGTCCGGCTTGTCCCACACCACGCCTTCCCATTCGCTGGTCTGGTTCAGCATCATGTGCCAGGTGATCTTGCTGTTGTGGGGACTGTCGAAGGCGCCGTCCTGCACGTACTTCCACATTGGGTCGTGCACGCTGTCGATGAGACCTCGATCGATCGCCAGACCGGCGAGAGTGGACAGATAGCTCTTGGCCAGGCTGAAGCTCATGTCCGCGCGGTTGACGTCACCCCATTCGGCGGCGATGTAGCCGCGGCGCACGATCATGCCGGCCGGCCCGCCCCGCTCCTTCGTTTCGCCGAGCACCTGCGGATAAGGCTCCTGTGCTACGTCTTTTTCGATCTGGGTCTGCAGCTGGCGCGACCAGTTGACCTCGTGGGTCTGTGCAAAACGTACGGCCTCGGCCACTTTCGCGGCATCCATGCCGACGGCATCGGGGGCGCGCTTCTGCCATTGCTCTCCCGGGCCCGGGTAGTACGACCCCGCGGTCCACGCCGAAAGCGGAGCGGCGAGCGTCACCAGCAGGGCGCCGCCCGCCCACAGGCAGGCTGCACTCGCCGTCGTGTTGGAGAGACTCTCCCGTACCCGGGCGGCCGCTGCGTTAGACCGTGACATCTGCCTCAGAAAAAAGTAACTTGTCGCCTTTGTATCGCAGCGCTTTGCCGGGGCACCTTCGAGGCGGCCGGACACGAACGTAGAACATGCTGATAAGACCGAACATCGGCCTGCTCGCCATCGAGCAGGACGAGCTGAAAGGGTTCTCGCGCACCACCGCGGAGATCGAGTGGCTGCTGCTGGTGCTGGTGCTCATCTACCTGGTCGCCGGAGGGGCGAGCGAAGAGTCGCGGGCGGCCATCAGCATGGCGCTATTCTTCTTCGCCGCATTCATCCTCGGCTTGCACTACATTCGCTTCTACCGGCAGGAGACCCGGGCCAAGATTGCTCTCGAAACCTGGGTCATGATCGTGTTCATCACGTGGGTGCTGTGGTACGCGGGCGGTATCCAGAGCCCGCTGCTCAACCTCTACCTGCTGCCGATCATCGCGAGCGCGCTGATCCTCGGCAAGGTCATGACCTTCTTCGAGATGCTCGCGATCGCCCTCTGTTTCATGGCGATGCATTACGATCCGAAGACGCGCAGCCTGGCCACCGTCGCCTACTGGGGCGAGCTCCTGGCCCTGCTCGCTCCCGTCATCCTGGTGGCCTATATCACGACCATGCTGTCGGCCGACATCCGCTTCGCGCTGGAAAAGATCAAGCGGGTGTCCGACACTGACGACCTCACCGGTCTGTACAACATGCGCGCATTCTCCGCCATCCTGCAGCGCGCGTTCAAGCAGGCGGTGCGCCACTCGCGGCCGTTTTCCATCGTTATGATCGACTGCGACAACCTCAAGATCGTGAACGACACGCACGGTCACGAGGCGGGAAACCGCCTGCTGCAACATGCGGTGCGCTGCGTCCGCGAGGAGCTCAGGGGGTCCGACGTGCTTGCCCGCTTCGGCGGAGACGAGTTCATCGCATTGCTGCCGGAAACCGAGTCCAAGGGTGGGAGGGAGATGGGCGAGCGCATCCGCCGCGCGATCGAGGGAGCCGCGATGGATGTGCGTGGCGGAGACATCAGCACGACCGTGAGCATCGGCCTCGCCAGTTATCCGGCCGACGGCGGCAACCTCGAGGTCATCATCGACAAGGCCGACAAGGCCATGTACCGGGCCAAGCAGCAGGGACGCAACAAGGTCATCGCGACCGAGGACGCCTAGAAGAGGGTTCTCGTTCGCTTCACCCGACTGATTCGCCCGCGTGGTCGAGCGCGCCGAGACGTGCCCGAAACCATGCCGATAGGGCCGCCAGCGTGACACCACTCAGCGCGAGGATTGGGCGGTACCCAGCGTACTCGATACCCAGCCCGAGGGCGGACACGCCGAGCGCCTGCCCCATGAAAAAGCTGAAGGCAAAGGCGGAGACGGCCGCAGCGCGCGCCTGCGGCGCCATCTCTGTGGCGCGCGTCTGCAGCGTGTTGTGCAGCATGTAGTAGCCCAGGCCGAGCGCCACGATGACGGGTGCGCACGCCTGCCAGGCTGGGGCCATCGCCAGAGTCGAGAAGCCCAGCAGCAGCACGAGCCCCCCGGCTCCCACCAGCCCGCGCTGACCGAAGCGGCGCAGCAGAACCTTGACCAGCGCGCTGTAGACGATGCCGCCGAGGGCGAAGCCCGCCAGCAGAGCGCCCACGGCGCTGTAACTCAACCCGAATTCGTGTTTTAGAAACGCCCCAAGGTAGCCGAATGCGCCAAAGAAGGCGAAGCCCTCTATGCCGACCGCGAGCACGACCAGGCGCACCCGGCGCAGGCGCAGCAACGACAGATAGCTTTGCAGCGGGCTCAACTTCGATGGCGTGCGTGAGGCCGTTGCGGTGTGCGCGCGGGCCACGGGGAGCAACGTCAGACCGATGACCAGGAAGCCGGCAGCGGGGACCAGAAACGTGGCCCGCCAGCCGAAGTGATCGCTGAAGATGCCGCCCAGCAGCGGCCCGCAGGTCTGCCCGAGCAAGCCGCCGGCGATGAAGCGGCCGAGCAAGGTTTGGCGTTCGTGATACGGTACGTTGTCGCCAACGAACGTGAACGACAACGGTATGATCGCGCCGGCCGTCATGCCGGTCAGGAAGCGAAAGACCGCCAACGCTTCCAGCGATTGAGCCGAGGCGCAAGCCGCGCAGGCCAGCGCGGCCAGGATCAGAGCGGCGGTTACCGCAGGCAGCCTGCCGATACGGTCCGCGAGAGGGCCGTGGACCAGCTGGAACAGCCCATAAGCCAGAGTGAACCCGGTGATGAGCACGGCGGCCGCTGCCAGGCTCACGCCGAACTCCTGCGCAACCTTGGGCAGCAGCGGCTCGGCGAGGCGGATGGTGAGTCCCGATACGAAGCCGGCGGCGGCCAGCAGGAGCAAAGGGCGTCGTGTGTCCATGCTCAGTGATGTGCGTGACCTCTGCGGACAAAAGCGCGTATGGTACCGCCCGGCCTTGGCAAAACGCTTTGCCGCTCACTACGAGCGCGCGCCTGAACCTGCGACCAGCGAACCAGAGATGAGCTCGTACACCCGCGCGGTGCGAAGTTTCTCGATCCCGCCTTGCGCGGCCGGGCGGGCGCGGCCATGACCAGCGAGCGCGTCGAGTGCGTGGTTATCGGGGCCGGCGTGGTTGGCCTTGCAGTGGCGCGCTCCCTGGCCTTGGCCGGGCGCGAAGTGATCGTGCTGGAGGCAACGGAGGGAATCGGCACGCACACCAGCTCGCGCAAT
>DATJZQ010000227.1:0-15257 GCA_035499005.1 Burkholderiales bacterium
TCGCGCCTCGCTTACTCTGCGACCCCCGGAGGGACGTCCATTCCAACATCCGCTTCTTCTCGACCTCACCGTTAGCAATGGGTTGATTGCGCCTGCGCGCCCTCCAATTCGACCTAAAGCGGACAGTCAACCACTCGTCACGTACTCGCGGCGCTGCTCTCGCTAGAGCTGCGACGGCAGGTACGATCACCTTACTCAGTCCGCATGACCTCCGCTTGGCTGGTCGGCTGGCTCAGAGTTCGATGTCGCACAGTTGAGCGCGCCACAAATCTGTTTGACGTTGGCGCACAACGCTTCAGGACGCGAAAAATGAAGCGTTCGGCTATTAGAGCGACTCTACAAACTTGACGATAGCGTCTCGGTCAGGCCTGGACATCCCGCGAAATGCGTCGCGCGAGCGTTCGGCCTGGCCGCCGTGCCAGAGGATTGCCTCGGTGACGTTGCGCGCTCGCCCATCGTGCAGCAGCTCCTCGTGTCCGCTGATTGTCTGCAATAGCCCGATACCCCACAGGGGCGCGGTGCGCCATTCGCTGCCACTCGCTTCGTAGTCCTCGCGCCCGTCGGCAAGTCCTTCTCCCATGTCGTGCAGCAGCAGATCGGTATACGGGTGGATCAAGACGTCCGATTCAGATGGCATGTGCGATCTCGCCGCTGTCTTCAGGTCAGGTAGATGACACCCGCTGCAGCCTGCCTGTCCGAACAGGGTCTCGCCGCGTTGTATTTCTGGGTCGAACACGTTGCGCCGCGCCGGCACCGCCAGCGCCTGGAGGTAGAAGGTGATATCGGCGAGTCGACCGGGCAGCGCCTCCGGTCGATCCTGTGCACTGCAGCTGCCCGGGCGTGCGCATCGGCTGGCCGTGGGCGCATTTCGACACGTGGTCTGCACCGAGGGGCAGTTCTCATCCGGAAAGATAGAGCTGGTCGCGCCGATGTCGTCATGCAACGCTGCCGCAGTTTGCTGGCGTAGTGACGGTTGACTTGCCTTCCAGCCGAAGCGGCCGAGTGCACGCTGACCGTGCTCGAAGTCCCACACGTAGTTTGGTTTACCCATCACACTGGTCAAGGCCTGCGTACGCGCGACTTCGAGAATGGCTTCCTCCGGAACAGCCTCGAGCAAACCAAGTCCGATCAGGGACGACGCAAGGCGTACGGAGGTGATAGCCTGCTGACCGAGCTCACCGAATTGGAGCTGAGTAAACCGCACGCGCGGCGAACGAAGTTGCACGACTTCGCCGTCTGCCAGCGTTACTTCCCGAGGTTCATATGTGACGATGGCTTGCCCTTCGGGTAGAACCCCTGGAATGCTGCGGTTGTGCAACTGCTCGCCATAGACTGGGTGGGGGCTCGGTCCGCCTTCCGCGCCACGTCCAGGGACGCTAAGCCGAATGACCATCCCGTGCGCCGCTTCTTCGCCGTCGGCCGGCGCTCGCGCCCTGGCGTTGAGCTTGTGGCATTCCGAGCAGCGGTCTTCGTTGAATAGCGGACCCAGCCCCCACACGACGGTCGACTTCGGCGCGACGCCCCACGGCTGCGCGAACTTTGCCTTTCCGTCGAGGAACTGTTTGAGCTGCTCCGCATCGAGCTGAGATTGTGGTTGCGAATACGCGCCGACTCCGGAGTCGAGCGTCGTGAATCGCCCAGCGGTGCGGAAAGCCGAATCAAGCGCGTCGGCGCCACTCGCAGCACCGATGACCAATCCCGCAGCAGCGGCAAGCGCGAACTGCGCGTTTGATCCACGAATCGAGTACGCAGGCCACATTCCAGTGCCAACAGTCGCATTCGTCGCACCGTTCAAGTGCGAGTAGCGGGTACGCGGGTCCCTGACTATGCCGATGCTCCGATATCGCAAGGCGTGGGGGCGGGAAGCACGGACGCGTGGGGATGTAACCTATCGCGGCGCTGCCGCCGCACTGCCGCCCCTATTGGTTTCGGCCAGGCCGTTCGAGCCCCACGCCGGTGGTGGTCTCTGGCGCCGTGTCGGGAACGAAGCGGACGAGCTTGGCGCTGACGGAACCGAAAAAAACCTCGCTTTCGAGCTTGAGAACCTCTCTGCTTCCGTCTGCGGAAACCCAGAGATACGCTTTGCGCAGGCGTTTTTCGCCTTGGCTGTCGGTGAGCTTCTTGACCCGCGGCTCGACCTTGAATGCATCGTAGTCTTTGCCGGCCACTTTGATCTTCTCGCGGCCGACCACGTGAAAAGAAATCAGATATCGGTGCTGGCCGTTGAAGATGTCGAAGCTCAGGTCCTCAGCGGGATTGATCGGAAGGCTGCGCGCCAGAAACGCCGCGGTGATGGGGTCGAAGGTCGCATTCTCTGATTTGAACACGACCTCTTCGGCTTTTCCCGGGCTATTCACTTTGCCCTTGACGACCTTGGCGCGAATCACCCCGTCTGGCGAGAAATTGACGTCGATACTCGTGAAGCGGGAATTCTCGGTCTGCTGGGAGAGAAACTCCACCGGCTTCAAGTCCTGCGCAGAGAAGATGCTTTCGCTCCGGTGACGGAGCTCGTAGAACACGCCCACGACCTTGGTCGAGCGCGCAGTAGCCTCGACGTCGAGCATCTTCCTGCCGCCACGGGAGGTGCTTCCGATTCGGATCGATGCGCTGCCGACCGGGACGCCTTGCCAGGAGATCTCGTACTCGTAGGATCCGCGCGGGAAATTGGTTTCTTGCGGTTGATACGCCTTGGTTCTGACGATCACCCGCGAAGGGGGAATGTAGTCCGCGCTGACGATCGGGACGCAGGTCTGAAGGAGTGCAGCGCAAAGCGCCGCCCTCCAAAGAATTACAGCCACGTCCACTGCTCTTTGCCCGCTCACTGAAATGCTCTCTCCGCTCACGTCCGAACCGGCGGGCGCACCATCGCCGGGGCGTCTAGCTGAGACACATAGAACCGAACGGTGTTCCGCCCCTGGTCCTTTGCGCGATACATCGCCAAGTCGGCGTTCCGGAGCAGCGTGGATGCTGCTTCGCCGTCGCGCGGGTACAGAGCCACGCCGATGCTGCTTGTCACTGTTACGTCCTCTCCCTGGACCGTGAGAGGGTCTTCGAGGGCAGCACGCATCCTCGCGGTGACTTGCTCGACCTCCTCTATCCTTTCGATATCCTCCAGCAGTACGACAAATTCATCTCCTCCGTGGCGCGCGATCATATCGACCTCGCGCAAGCATCCCGACAAGCGGGCTGCGACTTCCCTTAGAACGTCGTCGCCGGCGCTATGACCCAAGCTGTCGTTGATGCTCTTGAATCGATCGAGATCGATGAACAGAAGGGCGAGCATTCGACCCGATCGCCGGCATACGGCGATGGCATGCTCCGCACGCTGGTGCAGTAGCACGCGGTTGGGAAGCCCGGTCAACTGGTCGTGGGTGGCCGCGAAGTGGAGGTGCTCCTGACGCTGCCTGAGCTCGGCTTCCGCTTGAATGGCCCTGCCCAGCTGCACGTTTTTCTGCCGAACCACCTCCTCGAGGCGTTTGCGCTCAGTGATGTCTGTGGCGATGCCTCCCAACGCAGTGATCTGCCCATGGCCGTCGTACAGCGGAAACTTGTGGACGATGCTGGTGTGCAGTAATCCGTCCGCGTAACGAACCATTTCCTCGACCTCGATTGCTATGCCGGTCTCGAACACTTTGGCGTCATTCGCTCGAAACTGCCCACCAATCTCGGCCGAGAAAATGTCGGAGTCCGTCTTTGAAATGACGTCTTTCTGCCCGAGCCCGAAGGCCTGCGTGAACCGTTCGTTGACATACAAATAGCGGCCTTGCAGATCTTTGATGAAGATCACGGAGGGACTGTGGTCCATGAACGCCTGCAGCCGCGCGTTGCGCTCTTCGCTCAGCCGCAGGCGCTCGTCGTCGCCCGCGCCCTTCGTGGCAGAGGTCGAAGGGCTCTTGTTCGTCATGAGTCAGAATTGTGCGCGAACCGGCCGGTCGTTTTGGTGCGCGCTAAGCGTGCACGCTGACCGATTCGATCGCAGCGCACACCGCTTCGGTTACGTCCTTCGTCTTTGCCGTGCCGCCCAGGTCGGGCGTGAATACCCGCTTTGCCGTGACCGCCTCGATTGCGGCCATCAGGCGCGCGGCGGCTTGCTTTTCGCCAAGGTGCTCGAGCAGCATCGCGCCACTCCAGAAGGTGCCGACCGGATTTGCGATGCCCTTACCGGTGATGTCGAACGCCGAACCGTGGATGGGCTCGAACATCGACGGGTACGCGCGTTCGGGGTTGAGGTTGGCGGTCGGCGCGATGCCGAGGCTCCCGGAGAGGGCTGCCGCCAGGTCGCTCAGGATATCGGCGTGGAGGTTGGTAGCGACCATCACGTCCAGCGTCCGCGGTTTGAGCACCATGCGCGTGGTTGCGGCGTCCACCAGCATCTTGTCCGTGGAGACGTCGGGATAGCTGCGCGCCACTTCGTAGAAGATCTCGTCCCACATCACCATGCCGTGCTTCTGCGCATTCGATTTGGTGATCAGGGTGAGCAGCCTGCGCGGCCGGCGCTTTGCCAGATCGAACGCGAAGCGCATGATGCGCGTCACCCCGGCGCGGGTGAAGATCGCGGTCTCGGTACCTACTTCCTCGGGGTGACCGCGGTGCGCGCGCCCGCCGTGACCGGCATATTCACCCTCGCTGTTCTCGCGGATGATGACCCAATCGATGTCGGTCGGATTCTTCAATTTCAACGGCGGCTCGATGCCGGGCAGCACCCGCGTCGGGCGCACGTTCGCGTACTGGTCGAAGCCCTGGCAGATCGCCAGACGCAGCCCCCAGAGCGTCAGATCGTCCGGCAGGTCCGGGGAGCCGACCGCGCCGAAGTAGATCGCGTCGAAAGCTTTGAGCGCGTCCAGGCCATCGGCGGCCATCATGCGCCCGTGCTGCTTGTAGTAGTCGCTGCCCCAGGGGAAGCGCTCGATCTGCAGAGTGAATCCGCCGTCGTGCCGGGCGAGCGCCTCGAGCACCTGCAAGCCGGCCGACACCACTTCGGTTCCGATCCCGTCGCCAGGGATGGCCGCAATCTTGTAAGTTTTCATGTGGTAGAGCGTACTTCGCAGTCCCGGCGGCGTCAAACCACTACCAGACAACGGAGCGCGGTCGGCCGTTTGTTGCTATAGTTTTTGACCGTTTGGCGTCGTACGGGAGCCCGATCCAATGGCGGACGTCGCGCTGCGCAAAGTGGTCAAACGCTTCGAGGATGTCGAGGCGGTGCGAGGCATCGACCTCGATATTCCGGACAAGGAGTTCGTCGTCCTCGTCGGCCCGTCCGGCTGCGGCAAGAGCACGACGCTGCGCATGATCGCAGGCCTCGAAGAGGCCTCTGGCGGCGAGATTTTCATCGGCGGCCTGCTGGTGAACGACGTTCCTCCAAAGGACCGGGATATCGCGATGGTGTTCCAGAACTACGCGCTGTACCCGCACATGACGGTGTTCGAGAACATGTCGTTCGGATTGCGCCTGCGACGCGCTCCGCGCAGCGAGATCCGGCAGCGCGTGGAGCACGCGGCCCGCATTCTCGACATCATGGATCTCCTCGGGCGCCGGCCGAAGCAGCTGTCGGGCGGTCAGCGCCAGCGGGTGGCGATGGGCCGCGCCATCGTAAGAAACCCCAAGGTATTTCTGTTCGACGAGCCGCTGTCCAATCTGGACGCGAAGCTGCGCGTGCAGATGCGCACCGAGATCAAGCGCGTGCACCAGAAGGTGATGACCACAACCGTGTACGTCACGCATGATCAAGTCGAGGCGATGACCCTTGCCGATCGTGTGGTGGTGATGAACGCCGGCCGCATCGAGCAGATCGGCACGCCGCAGGAGCTGTATCACACTCCGCGCACGCGCTTCGTCGCCGGCTTCATCGGATCGCCCGCCATGAATTTCCTGCCATGTCGGCTCGAGCAAGACGGAGCGGGCCTCAGTGTTCGCGTTGCGCAGGCGCTGTCGTTTCCGGTGCCGCAGAACCGGCTCGGGCGCTACCAGCCGCACGCCGGGCGCGACCTCGTGTTCGGGCTTCGGCCCGAGCACATCACCGATCCGCGCTATGAACGCGGCCAGCTGCACCAATTCTCGGTTGCCCCGGACGTGGTGGAGCCGATGGGGATGGAGACCATGGTCTACTTCAGGCTCGACGGCGTCGAGGTGTGCGGGCGCGTGGAGCCGAGCGCTGCCGGCGCGCCGGGGCAGACGATGCGGCTCTCCGCCGATCTCAATCAGATGCACCTCATCGACCCGCAAACCGATCTTGTGCTGTAGTGCAATGGCGCCGGCGCAAAGCGGAGCCAATGTCCGCTTCGCGGAAATGTTATTCGTGCTGGTCTGCGTGCTCGCCCTGAGCGTAAGCGGTTCTGCCGCGGGTGACGACGCTCAAAAGGCCCTCGCGCATGCGCGTCTGGTCGCCGAAACCAAGAGCTTCCAGCGAAATCACGCCGGTTGGCTGGCGGTCGAGCTGTCGATCGAGCCGGGCTGGCACGTCTACTGGAGAAATCCCGGCGATGCTGGCATGGCGACGAGCGTCAAATGGAAGCTGCCCGATCAAATCTCCGCGGGTCCGATCGTATGGCCGCGCCCCGAACGATTCAGCGCGCGCTCGATCGTCGGCTACGGCTATCGGGAGCACGTTGCGCTTCTCGCGGCCGTGAAGGTGCCGCAAGGCTTTGCCCCCAAAACGTTGACGGTCGAGGCCGCTGTTTCCTGGCTTGCGTGTGCCGAGGTCTGCATCCCGGGAGGGCAGATACTCAAGTTGACGGCGCCGGTCGGCGATTCTGCGCCCAAGAGGAACGCAGAGGCGGCGAGCCTGTTCGCGGAAGCGCGACGGCAGCTTCCGAGACCGGCGCCGTTTCCGGTAACCTTCGCCATGGACGACGAGCGGATCCGGCTCCGTTTCGCGAAAGCCGCTCTTGCGGGCGTGGATCGGCCGAACGTGGCGTTCTATCCGTTCGACAGCCGGCTGATTGAGCACAGTGCGCCTCAGACGCTGGCGCTGGACGGGCAACATGCGGATCTCCTGCTACGGAGGAGTCCTGCTGCCGTCGAGGGGATCAGCGTGCTAGGCGGTGTTCTGATCGTCGAGGGAGCGGGCGGAGGAACAGCAAGGGCGCGCGCCTTTGAGGTCTCTGCCCGCCGTTCCGAACCTGTCGATTCCGTGCGTGTCCGATAGCGTGTGCGTGACCAGCACGATGCAAGGAGAGTGATGATGCTTGGACTTATTCTCAGAACACTTCCCGCCTGGGCTTTTCTCATTCTGCAAGTCCCTGGCGTCCAGAATCGACTGGCGCTGGCGGCCGAACCGTCGGCACGGATCAACGCGCCCGCGCCCGATTTCACTGCGACGGACAGCAACGGCAAGACGCGCAAGCTGTCCGAGCAGAAGGGGAAGATCGTCGTGCTGGAGTGGACCAACAACGGCTGCCCGTTCGTCGGGAAGCATTACGGCAGCGGCAACATGCAGTCGCTGCAGAAAAGGTACACCGCGCAAGGGGTGGTCTGGTTCACGGTAGTGTCCTCCGCACCCGGCTCGCAAGGGTACGTCACCGCGGCGGAGGCGAATCGCGACACCGAGCGGCGGGGCGCTGCCCCGACCGCTGTCCTGCTGGACCCGACCGGCGCGCTGGGGCACCTCTACGGCGCCCAGGCGACGCCGCACATGTACGTGATCAGCGCCGAGGGACAGCTCGTCTATATGGGCGCAATCGACGACACGCCGTCAGCCGATCCGGCCGACATCGCAAGTTCCAGGAACTACGTGGCCGCCGCGCTCGAGGAATTGAAGGCGGGAAAGCGCGTGACGGTGACGGCCACGCGGGCCTACGGCTGCAGCGTCAAGTACGCGTCAGGCGGGTAGCGGCAGCGTCATTCCGGACGCCCGGCGGGCAATCCGGAATCCAGGCGCGGGGGACGGAATGTAAATCTCTTTCGCTGGATTCCGGGTGGCCACCTCACGGCCCCCGGAATGACAACCTGAACGGGCGACTCACGAGGTGCAAACCGGATACACCGCCGCCGCCTCGAGGACTTCACCGCTGTTCGCGCGTTCGACGAAAACGGCGATGCCCATGTAGCGCGCATCCCAGTCGCTGTGCAGCTTGATCACCTGAATTAAGTGGGCGCGCCCGTCCGCGCCGAGCGGGAAGGGCCCCGCGAGCTCACGTACCACATAGTCGTGCTGCAGGAGCTTGCCTGCGTTTTCGCCCGCCTTGACCTGTGTCTGCAGGCCGTTCTCATAGGCCGCCACCCAGGAGCGGATGCCGGGACCTCGCGCCGCTGGCGTGACTTCGACCTCGGCCGTGATTCGCAGCGCATCGGCGGAGGCGGATACCTGCGCGTCGATCCTCGCTTGCCCCGGTTCCCGGTTGATGACGTCCAGTTTCGAGCGCAATTGTTCGACGCTGTAGTTGAGCCGCAGATCGCGTCCGTCCAGCAGGATCTGCGGCGTGTAGACCACGCCCTTGCTGGCGCGGGAAGCCACTTCGCGCTGACGTTGGCTGTACCGGTCCTGAGAGAAGCGGTCGGGCCAGCCGAGCTGATTCCAGTAGTCGACGTGAAAGGCCAGCAGCACCGCGTTCTGCGATGTGACGCCCTGCTGGGCGAGGGTGCTGAACCACCGGTCGGCGGGAGGGCAGCTGTTGCAGCCTTCCGAGGTGTACAGCTCGAGCACGCTGACGCGGTGTGCGGGGCTTTGCAGTGCGCACGAGCCGGCGAGCGCGTCCAGCGCAGCGATGCATAGCAGCCCCGCGGTGATGACGGCGGCAACGCAGCCGTAACTTGCGCGGTTCACGTATGTCCCTCCTGCGGGAGTCCCGCACTGGCGCGCAGCTCCAACGCCCGCTGCTGCGTCGCGGAGCGCAGCCGCGGTTTGTAGCCCAGCGCGAAGAAAACTTCGGCGCACAGGAAGATCGGTGCGACGAAGATCTGGAACAGATTGGCGGTGAGCGCCGGCTTGCGCCCCTCGAACGAATGGCCGACGAGCTGCAGGATCCATCCGCCGACGAACAGCACTAGGAACCACGTGATTCCGACTGACATCGGCTCGAGCGCGATCAGGTTGCCGATGTAGACCAGCACCGCGGTCACAGCAGCGGCAACGAGAGCCAGCGGTACGTCGAGCGTGAGGTAATAGGCCAGTACCGCTGCGGCGAGCAGGATGGCGGCAGTGACGGTGACGCCGCCCACCTCGACGCGCAGCCAGCTCAGCGGAATGAACAGCGACAGCATGATCGCCGGCACGCCGACGAAATGCGTCGCCTTGTTGCGCGGATCCTGATGGTACGCGGCGTAGAAGCCCATCTGGTCCACGAGGGTCTTCATCGGGTGACGCCTCCTCACCGCCCGTCAGAAAAAAGGACAGAATAGAGCAAAATTCGAATCATCACCCAGCCGAACGAGGAGCCCATGCAGCGCAGATCGTTTCTCAAGAAAGCCACAGCCGGCGTCGCCGCCGGCGCGGTAGCCGCACCCGCCATCGCCCAATCCCAACCGACGCTCCAGTGGCGCATGGCAGCGAGCTGGCCGAAGAGCCTCGATACGTTGTTCGGTGGAGCGGAGCTGGTGTCGCGGCGCGTCGCCGAAATCACGGACGGGAAGTTCCAGATTCGTCCCTTCGCCGCCGGGGAGATCGTCCCGCCGCTGCAGGTGCTCGATGCGGTGCAGGCGGGTACTGTGGAGATGGGCCACACGGGTACGTACTACTACTTTGGCAAGGACCCCGCGTTCGCTCTCGCTTGCACCGTGCCATTCGGGCCGAACGCGCGGCAGAGCAACGCATGGTGGCATTTCGGTGGCGGTGCCGAAGCGATGGCGCCACTGTTCAAGGAGTACGGCTGCATCGCGATGCCCGGCGGCAATACGGGGTGTCAGATGGGCGGCTGGTTCCGCAAGGAGATCAAGTCGCTCGAGGATCTCAAGGGGTTGAAGTTTCGCATCGGCGGCATGGCCGGGTTAGTGATGGCCAAGCTTGGCGTGGTCCCGCAGATGATCGGCGGGCCGGACATTTATCCCGCGCTCGAGAAGGGCACCGTGGACGGCGCGGAATGGGTGGGGCCGTACGATGACGAAAAGCTGGGCTTCAACAAGGTCGCGCAGTACTACTACTACCCCGGCTGGTGGGAAGGCGGTCCGATGCTGATGGTGCTCATCAACGAGAAAAAGTGGAACGAGCTGCCCAAGGCCTATCAGGCCGCGCTGAGGGCGGCCTGCGGGGAAGCCAACGCCTGGATGCCGGCCAAATACGACGCGCAGAATCCCGAGGCGCTGCGCCGGCTGGTGGCCGGCGGAACGAAGCTGAGGCCTTTCCCTAAATCGGTGATGGAAGCCTCGGAGAAGGCTTCCTACGAGCTGTACGAAGAGCTCAAGGCGAAGAGCGAGCACTGGAAGCGGGTCTACCCGGCGTGGAAGAAGTTCCGCGACGAGCAGTTCCTCTGGTTCCGTGTCGCGGAATCGACCTACGACAACTATGCGTTCTATTCGAAGCTCGGCGCAGGGAAATAGCGGCGTCTCCCCAGGCAGAAACAGAAAGAATCTCGTCGCTCCTCTCAATGAGGGCGGCGCGAAGCGAAGGAGTGGTTTGCGCAGCGTGACGGGATAGCCGCGCTACTTCGACTGCTTGAACAGCTGCTCGAGATCGTTTCCCTGTTCGGTCTCCGAACCGCGCTTGTCGCGACCTTCGCCGCGCCGGGGTGCCCCGGGAGCGGCACCGCCCTCCAACTGATCGCGTTCGTACTCCGGCGTCGGAATGTTGATCTCGATCTTCGATGGGTCGACCGTGGATCGCTTGAGACTGCCCGTGACGAGACCCGGGAACGCGATCACGACTGCGACCATGATCAGCTGAATGACGACAAAGGGAACAGCGCCCCAATAGATCTGGCCGGTTGTGACCGGAGGGGTGCGCCGGCCGGTGATCTTGTCCAGATACTCCTTGGCCGGCGCCACGCTGCGCAGGTAGAACAGCGCGAAGCCGAACGGTGGATGCATGAATGAAGTTTGCATGTTGACGCCGAGCAGCACGCCGAACCAGATGAGGTCGATACCGAGCTTGTCAGCGACCGGCCCGAGCAGCGGCACGATGATGAACGCGAGCTCGAAAAAATCGAGGAAGAAGGCGAGCACGAAGGTGAGCGCGTTCACCACCACCAGAAAACCGATCTGGCCGCCCGGCAGGCCCGTGAGCAGGTGCTCGACCCACAGGTCGCCATTCACGCCGCGAAAGGTGAGGCTGAACACTGTCGAGCCCACCAGGATGAAGATCACGAAGGAGGACAGCTTGGCCGTTGAATTCATGGCCTGCTTGAGCAGCGGCCAGGTCAGACGGCGGTTGACCAGCGCAAGCGCAAGCGCGCCGGTGGCTCCCATCGCGCCACCCTCGGTCGGCGTGGCTACACCGAGAAAGATGGTGCCGAGCACGAGGAAGATCAGCGCGAGCGGCGGGATCAGCACGAACAGCACGCGCCGTAGCAGCCGGTAGCCGCGCAGCGTGCGCGCCTCGGAGGGCAGCGCCGGCGCTGAGGCTGGGGAGATCATCGTGCGTGCCAGGACGTAGATCGTGTACATGCTGGTCAGCACCAGACCAGGCACGATCGCGCCCGCGTACATGTCCCCGACCGAACGGCCGAGCTGGTCGGCCAACACGATCAGTACCAGCGAGGGCGGGATGATCTGCGCGAGCGTCCCTGAGGCGGCGATCACGCCGCTCGCCAATCGCCGATCGTAGCCATAGCGCAGCATGATCGGTAGCGAGATGAGTCCCATCGAGATCACCGACGCCGCTACCACGCCGGTGGTCGCGGCCAGCAGCGCACCGACGAATATGACGGCATAGGCGAGGCCGCCACGCACCGGTCCGAACAGCTGACCGATGGTGTCGAGCAGATCCTCCGCCATGCCGCTGCGCTCGAGGATCAAGCCCATGAAGGTGAAGAAGGGGACGGCCAGCAGGGTTTCGTTGCCCATGATGCCGAAAATGCGCTCGGGCAGGGCCTGAAGCAGCGCAGGATGGAGCAGCCCAAGCTGCACGCCCAGGAGGCCGAACGACAGGCCGATCGCGCCGAGGGCGAACGCTACCGGATAGCCCAGCAAGAGGAACACCACCAGCGCCGCAAACATGAGCGGCGCGATGTTTGCGACGATGAAGGCGCTCACCGGTTTGCGCCCTGCTCGTCACGCAACGGCTCGAGGGGTGGTCCGGTGTGCCTTTCCGCCGGATCCGGCATGAGACCGCGCAAAAACGCGATCCGTTTGATGAGCTCGGATAGCCCTTGCGCGGTGAGTAGCAGAAAGCCGGCCGGGACGATCAGCCGGGCCGGCCAGCGCACCAGCCCGCCGGCATTGCTGGAGATTTCACCGCTCAGCCACGCGTTGAGAAAGATCGGCCAGGACAGCCACAGGATGGTGACGGACATCGGCAGCAGGAAGAAGAGCGTGCCGAAGACATCGATCCACGCCCGCGTCCGGCGCGTGAGGCGTGACGAAACCACGTCGATGCGGATGTGCTCGTTGTGGAGCAGCGTGTAGCCGGAACACAGCAGGAATACCGCCGCGAACAGATACCACTGCAGCTCGAGCCAGGCGTTCGAGCTGAGATTCAGCGCATAGCGCGAGATCGCGTTTCCCGCGCTCACCAGCACCATCACCAGGACCAGCCACAACACGGCACGCCCGACGCGCTCGTTCAACCAGTCGATTGCGCGCGACAGCGTGAGCAGGGGTGTCATCGTCATCGAATTGGTTATCTCCCTCTCCCTCGACGGGAGAGGGTGGGGTGAGGGTGAAGCGCGGCTTCCGCTTGTATTGTTAGGCTTTCACGGGTTGCACCCCTCACCCTGTCCCTCTCCCGCAAGGCGATAGGGTATGGTTCAGCGCGCCCGCTTGAGCTCAGAAGTTGACGTTATTCTTGCCCTTGAGCTTGAGAATCTGGCGCGCTTCGTCTGGAGTGGCGATCTCCAGCCCGAGCTCTTCGAGAATGCGCCGGATCTTGGCGACCTGATCGGCATTGGTCTTGGCCAACTGGCCCTTGCCGATCCACAGGCTGTCCTCCAACCCGACGCGGACGTTGCCGCCCATCACCGCCGACTGGGTTGCGATGAACATCTGGTTGCGGCCGCCGCCGAGCACCGACCACTGGTAGTTCTCGCCGAATAGGCGGTCTGCCGTGCGCTTCATATGCAGCACGTCCTCCGGATGCGGACCGATGCCGCCCCGGATGCCGAATACCGACTGGATGAAGAGCGGCGGTTTCACCAGGCCCCGATCCAGGAAGTGCGCAGCTGTATACAAGTGCCCGATGTCGTAGCACTCGATCTCGAAGCGCGTGTCGTTGCCGCTGCACGATTGCAGGATGTAGGCGATGTCCTTGAAGGTGTTCTTGAAGATCCGTTCGTGGCTGCCCTCGAGATACGGCAGCTCCCAGCCGTGCTTCCATTCCTTGTACCTCGGGATCATCTCGTACAGGCCGAAGTTCATCGATCCCATGTTCAGTGAGGCCACCTCGGGCTTGAGCTGCAGGGCGGGCTGCAGCCGCTCTTCCACGCTCATGGTCGGGGCGCCGCCGGTGGTCAGGTTGACTACGACGTCGCACGCCGTTTTGATCTTGGGCAGGAAGCGTTTGAACACTGCCGGATCCTGTGTGGGCCGGCCGTCCTCGGGCATGCGCGCATGGAGATGCACAATTGCCGCCCCGGCTTTGGCGGCGCCGATCGCCGCTTCCGCGACCTCGTCGGGCGTCACCGGCAGGTGCGGCGACATGGTAGGGGTGTGAATGGCGCCGGTCACGGCGCAGGTGATGATGACTTTTCTCTGTGCGGCCATTTCCTCTGCCTCTTCTCGATTTCGGATCCGGGCCGATTCTAACCCGAAGCCCAATAATCGACTGCGGTCTTAGCGCGCGTGATGCCTCGTAGACGCCCGAGCCCACCGGAAGGATAATGCGTCAAGCGGATCAAGCGAGCATGGACTACACCGCGCTGGACCGGAGGGCTGCAGGCCACGGGGATGGCGGCGGTGCGCTGCGTGCCTCGCTGGCTGTGCTCGACCTTCGCCTGCGGGAATTGGCGGAGGCCAACGCGGTGCTCGAGCAGGTGGTGGAACAGCATCGGCTCGCCGAAGGGCTGGCGCGCGGGCAATCGGAGATGCTCATCCAGTCGATGGGCCTGCTCGCCGCCGAGCCGAACCTGGACACGTTCCTCGGACACGTGCTCAAGGTCACGGTCCAGCAGCTCGAGGGCGTGGGCGGCACGCTTTGGTTCCCCGACCCGCTCACCGGCACCACGCGCCTGCACCTCGAGTACCTCGATTCCCGCGTCATCCCGGCGAGCGATTCCCACCACCCGGCCGTGCTGCAACCTCTACCCATCGGCGGACGCGGCGTATCCACCTTTCCGACCGATCACCCGGAAACGTACGTGCTTACCGAGCGGGTTGCCGGCATGCCGGAGGAGAACCGCGCCTACATCAAGTCCCTCGGCGTGCAGCTGCTGCTTACCGTGCCGATGATGCTGGGCCGGGAGACGGTGGGATGGATCTGCGTGCGCAGCGGCAATCCCGATCCGCGTGAGATGGAGAGCAAGATCCACCTCGCCGAAGCGCTCGCGAACCAGGCCACGCTCGCCGTGCAGATGGCCAGGCTTGGCGAGCAGGCGCGGGCGGCGGCCATCCTGGCGGAGCGCAATCGCATCGCGCGCGATATCCACGACACACTGGCGCAGGGATTCACGGGTGTGGTTGTGAACCTCGAAGCAGCCAGCCGCACGCTGCGCAAACAAAACCTGGACCTCGCGCTGGAGCACATCGAGCATGCGCGCGGGCTGGCGCAGGCGTGCCTGGAAGAAGCTCGCCTGTCGGTGCGGGCCCTGCGCCCTGACCAGCTACAGCACGCCGACCTCACGCAGGCGCTGCAGGGACAGGTGCACCGCATGAATACGAGCGGGACGCATGCGCAGCTCACCATGGAGGGGCAACGGGTGCCGCTGTCGCGCGACGCCGAAGGGGAGCTGTTCCGCATCGCACAAGAGTGCATCACCAATGTGCTCAAGCACGCGGGCGCAAAACGGGTGGACCTGATTCTTGCGTTCGGTCCCGACACCGTATCGCTGTGCGTAGCCGACGACGGTGTCGGCTTCGACCCGGACGCTCACCACGAAGGCTTCGGCCTCATCGGGATGCGCGAGCGCGCAGCCCGTATCGGAGCACGGCTATTGGTGTCGAGCGTCGCCGGCCGCGGAACTCGAGTGCAGACTGTGCTGCCTCTGAGCCTGTCTGCGCGTGCGTGACGCGCGCTTCGC
>DATJZQ010000228.1:0-13654 GCA_035499005.1 Burkholderiales bacterium
GCGCGGTCGATCGAGCACGACGTCAAGACTGGCGTGCAGGAAGCGGAGAAGGAATTCCGTGACGCGCAGACCGCGCTCGAGGGCGCGGGGACGGAGTTGAAGCAAGCCGAGGAGCGGCTGAAGCAATCGATGGCGGAGATAACAGCCCCGCACATGGGCACGGCCCTGACCGCCCCGCAGAACGGGTCGCAGGCAGAAGCCGGGACTGGAGCTGTGTCGATGGCGCCTCAGGTGATGCCTGCGAACTCGGATGCAGAAGCGGGGCCTGCAGAGAGCGACCTTTCGCCCCAGCTCGAGCTCGGCCTCGACGGCGCTGTCGCGCCCGGCGCGCGCGAGCAGCGTTAGCTTGTTGGCGTTCGCGCGCGCGAACCGACTTTTGGTGGCCTCTCCCTCTGCAGTGAATCCGTGAGCGAAAGCGAGCAGGAAGAACAGGGATTCTTATCCCACCTGGTCGAGCTGCGAAATCGCCTGCTCTGGTCGATCATCGCGGTGCTCGTCGTGTTCGTGGCTCTCGTGCCCTGGGCTAAGGATATTTATCATCTCTTGTCGGAGCCGATGCTCGCGCAACTTCCGAAGGGCGGGCACATGATCGCGACCGAGATCACCTCCCCGTTCTTCATCCCGTTCAAGGTTACGTTCCTGGCGGCAGTGGTTGTCGCGTTGCCTTTCGTGCTGTACCAGGCGTGGGCTTTCGTCGCACCTGGCCTGTACGTACACGAGAAACGGCTGGTCGTGCCGCTGGTAGTCGCGAGTACGGTGCTGTTCCTGTGCGGGATGGCGTTTGCGTACTTTCTGGTCTTTCCCACCGTATTTCGCGTGATGCAGGCGTTCACGCCCTCCGGTGTCGAGTGGATGCCGGATATCGGGACCTACCTCGGCTTCGTCATCAATATGTTCCTGGCATTTGGGGTGACTTTCGAGGTGCCGATCGTAGTGGTGCTGCTGGTGCGGATGGGCGTCGTATCGGTGGAAAAACTGAGGCACGTGCGCCCGTACGTGATCGTGTGCGCATTCATCGTGGCCGCCATCGTCACGCCGCCCGACGTGACCTCGCAGATTCTGCTCGCCCTGCCGCTGTGCTTGCTGTACGAGTTGGGGCTGCTGGTGGCCTCGTTCGTCGCTCGCCGCGGCAGCCCGGAGTCAGAGCTGCAGAAGGAGTAAGGTCGGCCGACGCTATTCCTCGGCTTCGCCGCGCAGCGCGCGCGGCTTCGGGCGCTTGCCCACGGTGAGCTTGACCGTAACCGGGTTGCTGTTGCGAACGACCTTGAGCAAAGCCAGCTTGCCCGGTTGCACCTCTGCGACGAGGTTGAGCATGGTGGAGGAGTCGGGCACCGGCTTGCCTTCGACTTCCACCAGAATATCGCCCGCTTTCACCCCGGCACGAGCGGCTGGGCCGCCGGGGATGACGTTGGCGATCAGCACTCCTTTGCTGTTGCCGGGGAGCCTGAATGAGTCGGCAAGGTCAGGTGTGATGTCCTGTACCTCAACGCCGATCCATCCTCGTGTTACCGACCCGGTCGCGATGATCTGATCCATGACTTTGCGCGCGAGGCTCACCGGGATCGCAAAGCCGATGCCCATCGAGCCTCCGCTGCGCGAATAGATGGCAGTGTTGACGCCGATCAGGTTGCCGCTGACGTCGACCAGAGCGCCGCCCGAGTTGCCCGGGTTGATGGCGGCGTCCGTCTGGATGAAGTTCTCGAACGTGTTGAAGCCGAGGTGGCTCCGCCCCAACCCGCTGACAATACCTTGCGTAACGGTCTGACCGACGCCGAACGGGTTGCCGATCGCGAGCACGACATCCCCGACGCTGGCCTGATCCGCGTGGCCGAAAGTGATCACCGGGAGGTTCTTCAGTTCCACCTTCAATACCGCCAAGTCGCTCTCGGGGTCCGTGCCGACCAGCTTCGCTCTGCCTTGGCGGCCGTCGTTCAGGGCGACCTCGATCTCGTCCGCCGCTTCGATCACGTGATGGTTGGTGAGAATGTAGCCCTCAGGGCCTACGATGACGCCCGAACCCAGGCTGGAGGAGCGCTGGACTTCTCCGTCGAGCTGATCGCCGAAAAAGCGCCGGAACACAGGGTCGTCCATGAACGGATGGCGCCGCACCTGCTTGCTGGTGAAGATGTTGACCACGGACGGCATGGCTTTTCTGGCCGCTGGGCTGTAAGAGCCGGCGGTCTTGCCGGGTACCACGGTTTCCTCCTTGAGCTGGGGCTGCACACGCGACTCGCTGAGCGTCAGCACCCCCCTCGCCGCACGTGCGGGCAGCAGGTCGGGTCGCAGCGTCTGCACCACGAGCAGAATGCCCAGCGCGACAGTGGTCGCCTGGGCGAAGGTTAGCCAGATCTTGCGCATGCGAAGCGGCGGCAGCCGCGGAGAACCGGATAAGGAACCGTTGCTGCAGGTCAGGACGACGTGCTGCAAAAGCAAAATTATAGCCTGGAACGGTCCCTGGTCCGCTCGATGGACATTCGCATGCCCACATTCGGCAATGCCGGGCGGGGGCGCAAATCCGCTTGTTTGACAGGTACTAACAGTTGCCGCTAAGATGCGCCCCTTCGTTCGACGGTCGGGTGGGCCGTCGCCTTCGGAATCAACTTGTTCATGAAGACGTTTTCCGCCAAGCCGCACGAGGTGAAGCGCAGCTGGTATCTCATCGACGCAACCGACAAGGTGCTCGGACGGTTGGCGGTGGATATTGCGCGACGCCTGCGTGGAAAGCACAAGGCCGAGTTCACGCCGCATGTCGACACCGGCGACTACATCGTCGTCGTCAATGCCGACAAAGTACGTGTCACCGGGCGCAAAACGGAGAGCAAACTGTATTATCGGCATAGTCAATTTGCTGGTGGGCTCAAGACCACGACGTTCGGCAAGCTCCATGCGGCGTTTCCCACGCGCGTGATCGAGAAAGCCGTGAAGGGCATGCTGCCCAAGGGGCCCCTCGGCAGCGCGATGTACCGCAAACTCAAGGTATATGCTGGGCCGCAGCACCCTCACCAGGCCCAGCAGCCCGAGGAACTGAAGCTGTAAGGCAAGCGTAACCAACTTTTCGATACCAGCATGGCAACTGAGCAGCCTTACTATGGAACCGGGCGCCGCAAGAGTGCGGTGGCGCGCGTGTTCCTGCGGCCTGGCAAGGGCCAGATCGAGGTCAACGGCAAGCCCGTGGATGAGTTCTTTTCGCGGGAGACGGGTCGCATGATCGTGCGCCAGCCTCTCACGCTGGCAAACCATCTCGCCACTTTCGATATCTCGGTCAATGTGCAGGGTGGGGGCGAATCGGGCCAAGCCGGCGCCGTACGCCATGGCATCACGCGTGCGCTGATCAACTACGATGCCGCCCTGAAGCCCGTTCTCAAGAAGGCAGGGCTGGTACGGCGCGATGCTCGAGAGGTGGAGCGAAAGAAAGTGGGCTTACACAAGGCTCGCCGGCGCAAGCAGTTCTCGAAGCGTTGAGTTTCCGCTCAAGAACCCAAAAAGCCGCCCGCGGGGCGGCTTTTTTATTTGCCCGTGAAAACGGGATTGGCGCTATGATGCCACCCTAAGCTTGTGATATAAATAATTGATTAAAAGGAATATTGATCCATGGTCAAGGTAGGAATCGTAGGCGGGACGGGGTATACCGGTGTCGAGCTTCTTAGAATCCTCGCCCGTCACGGCGACGTCGAACTCATTGCAATCACCTCGCGCACCGAGGCCGGCATGCCCGTAGCTGAGCTCTTTCCCAGCCTGCGGGGCAGCATCGGGCTGAATTTCTCGGACCCGGCCAAGGTGGATCTTTCGGGCTGCGATGTGGTGTTCTTCGCGACTCCTCGGGGTGTGGCCATGGAGCAGGCTCCGCGCCTGGTAGAGAGGGGGGTGCGCGTGATCGATCTGGGACCCGACTTTCGCCTCAAGGACCTCGCTGAATGGCAACGGTGGTACGGCGTGCCGCATGTCTGCCCCAAGCTGGCGGAAGAGGCCGTGTACGGCTTGCCGGAGACCAATCGCGAGCAGCTGCTGCGGGCTCGCGTGGTGGGCGCCCCCGGCTGTCACGCGACAGCGGTTCAACTGGGATTTCTGCCTCTGGTCGAGGCCGGGGTCGTGGATCTCGACCACCTGATTGCCGACGCGAAGTCGGGCGTGAGCGGCGCCGGCCGCAAGGCCGAGGTTCATACACTTTTCTCCGAGGCCGCCGATAACTTCAAGGCTTATGGCGTGGCGGGTCATCGCCACCTTCCCGAGATTCAGCAAGGACTCGGACGGGCAGCGAAGCGTGAGGTCGGGGTTACCTTCGTTCCGCACTTGACGCCGATGATCCGCGGCATTCACGCCACGCTCTACGCCAAAGTCACAAGAGACGCGGATGTGCAAACGCTGTATGAGCGGCGCTTCGCGCGCGAACCTTTCGTCGACGTGCTGCCGTCCGGCAGCCATCCGGATACACGGTCGGTGCGCGGCGCCAACCAGTGTCGTATCGCCGTGCATCGCCCGCGCGGCGGGGACACGGTAATCGTGCTTGCAGTGATCGACAATCTGGTGAAGGGCGCTTCTGGTCAAGCCGTGCAGTGCATGAACATCATGTTCGGTTTGCCCGAGACGAAGGGACTGGAAATGCTCGGGCTGCTGCCGTGACGCGGTTTCGACGCTTCAGGCGACGGTTTGGTATCACGGCCCCTCGCGTCGCTGTACAGACGCAGACGGCTTGGTATTGGCGTTGGAGCCTGATTCTGGTCGGCGTGGGGGCTGTGTTGACCGTCGCATGGCTTACCTATGATGCTGGCCGCAATCTGGCTGGTTTTCAGAGCAGCCAAGCGGCGGCCGAGCAGGAACGTCTGAGCGAGGAAGTGGCTCATCTGCGGGATGAGAACACGGAGCTGCGCAGCCAGCTCGCGGGCACTGAGCGCCAGATGCAGATCGAGCGCTCGACCCACGGGAATCTGGCGGGCCAGATCAAGACGCTGACGGACGAGAACGCTCTGCTGAAGGAGGATCTGGCCTTCTTCCAGACGCTCATGACATCGAGCGGCGAGTCGACCGCCGGGATCAGCATCAACCGCTTCCGCGTGCGCCCCGATGCGCTGCCGGGCGAGTATCGTTATCAGCTGCTCGTGGTGCAGGCGCGCACGCGCAGCCGCGAGTTCATCGGTAAGCTGCAGCTCGTGGTGGACCTCGAGCAGAGTGGAGATACGCAGGTGCTGGTCTTTCCGCGCGACGGCGACAAGGGCGGCGCGTATGGGTTGAGCTTCAAGTTTTACCAGCGGGTGGAGGGCGTGTTCCACGTCCCGCCCGAGGCAACGGTCAAGCGGGTGCAGGTGCGCGTGCTGGAGAACGGTACCGAGGCGCCGAAGTCCTCGCAGACCGTCAATCTTTCTTAGGAGAGTGCGAATGTTTGGTGGCAAGACGAGCAAGCCGCAGACCCGCATCGACAGTCTGATCGGCGAGGGCACCACAGTCGAGGGAAACGTGATCTTCAGCGGCGGCCTGCGGGTGGACGGGCGCGTGAAGGGCAACGTTCAGACCTCAGACGATCAGCCCAGCACTCTGGTGCTCAGCGAGCGCGCTAGGATCGAAGGAGAGATACGAGTCTCCCATGCGGTGGTGAATGGTACGGTCGTCGGCCCGGTCTTCGCTGGCGAGTACGTCGAGCTACAAGCCAAGTCCAACGTTACCGGCGATGTGCACTACCGGACGCTCGAGATTCAGCTCGGTGCGGTCGTGCAGGGACGACTGGTCCACCAGCAGGAGAGCCCCGCCCCCAAAGCCATGGCGGTAAAGCCCGTGGGCAGCAGTTCGTGACTCGGCCCGTTGATTGACGCTCGGTTGACCCCATATAGGCTGTGGGCTGATAATTTGGCTATTGATTCAGGAGTTCAGGCATGAACGCCGTAAGCGAGATGCCGGCGCCGCTGGTATTCAGCGACGCCGCCGCTAACAAGGTCAAGCAGCTGATTGAAGAGGAAGGCAACCCCGCTCTCAAGTTGCGCGTCTTCGTGACGGGGGGTGGTTGCTCCGGCTTCCAGTATGGTTTCACCTTCGACGAGAGCGTCAACGATGACGACACTCCCATGGTGAAGAATGGAGTCACGCTGCTGATCGACCCGATGAGCTACCAGTACTTGGTCGGCGCCGAGATCGACTATCAGGAGGGCATCGAGGGCGCGCAGTTCGTGATCAAGAACCCGAACGCGACTTCCACCTGCGGCTGCGGGTCGTCCTTCTCCGCTTGAGCTGATACGTCACACCGGGACAACCAAGGGGGCCTATCGGCCCCCTTGGTTTTTGTGCACGACGCAGCGACCGGTCCAGGGTTCTCTAGTTGACCACCGCCAGATTCATCCCGCGGATAAGATCCAGCTGCTCCATCAATGGACGCGATGCTGTCTCGAACGCAGGACGCAGCTCGGCGGTGATCGGTGGCCCCGGCGGCAGGACACGTCTCAGCGGATCCTGGTGCATGCCGTTCACCCGGAATTCGTAGTGCAGGTGCGGCCCGGTCGCCAAGCCGGTCATTCCAACGTAGCCGATCACGTCGCCTTGATTCACTCGCTGCCCGACGCGCAGGCCCTTCGCGTAGGCCGAGAGATGTCCATACGCCGTGCTGTACTCGTTCTTGTGGTGCAGCACGATCAGATTCCCATAGCCGCCTTGGCGGCCCATGAACTGCACATAGCCGTCGGCTGTGGCCTTTACTCGTGTGCCGCTCGGCGCGGCGTAGTCAACGCCGCGGTGGGCGCGCCAGGTATTCAGGATCGGATGAAAACGGGACAGCGAGAACCCGGAGCTCACGCGTGAAAACTCGAGCGGCGAGCGCAGAAAGCTCTTCCGCATGTTTTTTCCCTGCGGCGTGTAATAGCCGCCGCGCGCCTGCGGATCCTGGTAGTAGACCGCGCGATAAGTGCGTCCGGCGTTAGTGAATTCGGCCGCCACGATGCGTCCGCTGCGTACGAATTCGCCTCTGCTGTAGAACGCTTCGAACACCACGCCGAAATGATCGCCTGGGCGCAGGTCGCGGTGAAAATCGACTTCGCTCGAGAAAATGTCGGCGAGCTGCACGGCGACACTGTCGCTCATGCCCGCCGCATCGGTTGCCGCGAACAGCGACGACTGGATCTCGCCCGAGCTCATCAGTAGCTTCCGCTCGGTGGGCAGCGCCTCCTCGCGTGCGAAGAAATCCTCGCCGCGCTTTTGCACCACGAGCTCGGTCCCGTCGCTGTTCAGATAGCGCAGGGCGAGCAGGGCCCCATCCTCAGACGTCACCGCGCGCACGGTGCGCCCGGGGACCAGCTGATAGAGGGAGCGCACGTGATGCGCTCCACGCAGGTACGTAATGGCGTCGGGGTCGGTGACCTGCAGTCGGGACAGCAAGGAGCCGACGGTATCGCCGCGCTGGATCCGCTCCTCGCGCCAGTACTGGGATGGGACCGTCGCCGCGGCCTCGGCCGGCAGCGATACGGGCATGTCCCGGATCACTCGGTGCAGCACCACGGTCTCGGTCGCTGTGTCCGGAGCGATGCCGAACGCCGCGACCACCCCCAGCAGAGGCAAAATCGCGAGCGTGGCCCGCCAGCGCGTAAATGGCCCGCGCCGCCGGGCAGCAGGGCTGAGGCCGACCGCCTTTTCCGTTAGAATCCCGTTCTCCTTTTTTCTTCCATCAGCCGAGTACAAGCGGCTGAAAGCGTAGCAGAAAAGCCGGTCTCGAGGGGCGAGACCCGCATGCCCTCCCTGCCCATCGACCGACGTTCAGACGACCGCACGTATGCACGAAGATACCCTGCAGATCATCAAGCGCGGCTGTGACGAGCTGATCGTCGAGCAGGAACTGATCGACAAGCTGCGCTCGGGCCGTCCCCTGCGCATCAAGGCCGGGTTTGATCCGACCGCTCCCGACCTGCACCTCGGGCATACCGTCCTCCTGAACAAGATGCGTCAATTTCAGGATCTCGGCCATCACGTCATCTTCTTGATCGGCGATTTCACCGGGATGATCGGCGACCCGGCCGGCAAGAACGCGACGCGCCCCCCTCTGTCGCGCGAGCAGATCGAGGCGAACGCCCGCACCTACAAGGAGCAGGTATTCAAGATCCTCGATCCGGGCAAGACGGAGGTCGCCTTCAACTCGGCCTGGTTCGACGCTATGCGCCCGGCGGACCTCATACGACTTGCCGCTCAGCATACGGTCGCGCGGATGCTCGAGCGCGACGACTTCGGCAAGCGCTACCGCTCCGGCCAGCCGATCGCGATCCATGAGTTTCTCTATCCCCTGGTGCAGGGATACGACTCCGTCGCTCTGCGCGCCGATGTAGAGCTCGGAGGCACCGACCAGAAGTTCAATCTGCTGGTGGGCCGGGAGCTGCAGAAGCATTATGGTCAGGCGCCGCAATGCATTCTGACCATGCCGCTGCTCGAGGGGCTGGATGGGGTGAACAAGATGTCCAAGTCGCTCGGCAACTACGTGGGCATCAACGAGCCGTCCGAGCAGATTTTCGGCAAGCTGATGTCGATTTCCGACGGCCTCATGTGGCGCTACATCGAGCTGCTTTCGTTCCGGCCTCTGAGCGCAGTCGCGCAATGGAGAGACGAGGTCAAGAACGGCCGCAATCCGATGCAGATCAAGATCGAGTTCGCCAAGGAGATCGTCGCGCGCTTTCACAGCGCGGCGGACGCCGAGCGCGCGCACACTGACTTCGAAGCGCGCTTCAGCCAAGGCGAGTTGCCCGAAGATATACCCGAACACAGCATTAGCGTGGATGGAGAGCCGCTGCTCTTGACCCAGATCTTGAAACGGGTCGGCCTGACCGCCAGCACTTCCGAGGCGGGCCGTATGATTGATCAGGGGGGAGTTCGGGTGAACGGCGAGAAGGTCAGCGACCGGGGTCTCGCGTTAGCCAAGGGGCAGCAATTCGTGGTCCAGGTCGGCAAGCGCAAGTTTGCGCGAGTCAGTTTGGTGTGAGTCTTGCCTGCGCGCGCGATGAGCTCTTTTCCAACGCCGGGGAATATGGAGATTGTTCTTGCCCAGCCGCGCGGTTTCTGCGCGGGTGTCGTGCGGGCGGTCGAGATCGTCGAGCGCGCACTGGAGGTGTTCAGCGCACCAGTGTATGTGTTCCACGAGATCGTTCACAACCGCCACGTGGTTTCCGACCTGGAGCGCCGTGGAGCCGTGTTCGTCGACAGCCTCGAGCTGGTTCCAATCGGGTCGGTGGTCATCTTCAGCGCGCACGGGGTGTCCGAAGCGGTGGTTCAGCAGGCGAAACAGCGCCGCCTCGAGGTTGTCGATGCGACCTGCCCCCTCGTGATCAAGGTGCATCTGCAGGCGCAGCGCTACAGCGCAAAGGGCTACGAGGTCATCATCATCGGTCACCGCGGGCACGAAGAAGTCGAGGGCACCATGGGGTCGGTCACCGGTCCGGTGCAGCTCGTCTCCACGGCCGCGGACGTGAACGCGCTCGAGGTGGTCGATCCGTCACGCATCGCCTACGTGACTCAGACGACTCTCAGCATCGACGACACGCGCGAGGTCATCGCTGCGCTGAAACGGCGTTTCCCCGCCATCCAGGGACCGGAGCTGGACGACATCTGCTATGCCACACAGAACCGGCAAAACGCAGTGCGGCAGCTGGTGACGGAGGTGGACCTGCTGCTTGTCGTCGGCGCCGCCAACAGCTCCAACTCGGTGCGTCTGTGCGAGGTCGCCGCGCAACAGGGTCTTGTGGCCCGGCTGATCGAGGCCGAGACCGACATCGATTCCAGCTGGCTTGCCGGCGTCGGACGGGTAGGCGTGACCGCGGGTGCCTCCGCGCCGGAAGTTTTGGTCCAGAAGGTGCTCGGTCGGTTGCGCGAGCTCGGTGCCACCGCCACGCGCGAGCTGGATGGAGTCCGCGAGACGATCGCCTTCAACCTGCCCAAGCTGCTGCAGGCCGGTGTGCCGGCGAAAGAGCGCGACTCCTAGTCGAAGCCGGGCGGCGCAACGAAGCCCTGATACTCGCGTTCGAGCAGCTGCGCCAGGCGGATGCAGGTCAGGTCGGCGTACTGAGGCCCGACGATCTGCACGCCCACAGGCAGCCCGGCAGCGGTGAACCCGGCAGGTGCTACGGTCGACGGCAAGTTGGCCATGCCAGAGTAGCCGGCCCAGAACATCTGAGTGGTGGAAGGCTGAGGTCGGCCGTTCACCGTGACCATTCGCTCCCAGCGTTCGCCATGGTGGTTGTGCGGGAACGCAGCAGACGCCGCCGCGGGGCAGAGCAGCAGGTCGTAGTCCTGGAAAAACTCGGCCCACTTCAACCGCATCTGCTGTCGCGCTTCGTTCCACTGCAGCCAGTCGCGGTGATACATCGTGTTCCCTTTCACCATCCACGCATAGTAGGCGGTGTCGTCTGGAGAAACCTTCCGCGCCGCCTCCAGGTTGCGTGCGAACAACTCATCGGTTTGATTACGACTGGTCGCCGCGCGCAGGAGCCGGATATACACGTGATGCGCCTCGGCGAGCTCGATGGCGGGACGCGCACGATCGCTGATCTTGGCCTTCGCGTGTGCGAGAAAGTCGGCCACGCCCTGGATGCGATCCTGAACACTTCGATCTACCTCGGCCGTGTCCGCGTTGAGCATCACTGCGATCTTGAATTGACGCAGGGCGTTTTTCGACGGGCGCGGCAGTCTGAGCCGCCAGCCCCGGGCGTCGATCGCATCCGGCCCCGCCATGATCTTGAGTGCAATCTCGAGATCATCGGCGCTGCGCGCGAGCGGGCCGATCGCCGCGATGTCCTGCGTGGCGAATCGTCCGGGAAGCGACTGTCCTTCCGGGGCGCAGATCCCCCAGGTCGGCTTGTGCCCGTACACGCCGCAATAATGAGCGGGGTTGCGAATCGACGCCCCGATGTCGCTGCCCGCCTCCAGTCCTGTGATACCCGCCGCGAGCGCTGCCGCTGACCCGCCGGAAGATCCGCCGGGCACCCGGGTCAAATCCCAGGGATTGTTGGTGGTCCCGTAGATCGGGTTGAAAGTCTGCCAGTCGGCCAGCAGGACGGGCACGTTGGTCTTGCCGAATAGAACCGCGCCCGCCTGGAGCAGTCGTTCGACGGCCAGCGCGTTGCGCGTCGGGTAGTTGTCTTTGAGCTGTGGCAGACCCCACGTGGTCGGCAGTCCCACGACGTCGAAGGACTCCTTGATAGTCATCGGCACCCCGTGCAGGGGTCCCCATAAGTCGCCTTTGGCGAGTGCAGCGTCGGCTGCTCGCGCTCGCTTGCGGGCCGCCTTCAAGTCGGTCGCGATGATCGCGTTGATACGTGGGTTGTACTTTTCCATCCGCGCAAGGTACAGGTCTAGCATCTGCTGACTGGCAATGCGACCTGTGCGGATGCGTGCAGCCAGAGCCTTGGCCGACTGGAACGCGAGCTGTGGTGGCATGCGTCTCTCCGTCGATGCTACCGCTATTGTTTTGGAGGCGCCACGCCGGCCGGAACCTTGTACCGGTTATAAGACCACAGATATTGCGTGGGGCAGCGGCGTATCAGCCGCTCCAAGCCTCGGTTGAGTTGACGCGTCGGGGACTCTCCGGGCTCGCGCGCAGGTAGCGGCTCGAGATGAATGCGATAACCCTCGCCCTTGGGGAGACGCTCGCACATGCCGAGCACCACGGTCGCCCCGCTGCTTTTCTGCAGCCGGTGCGCCAGCATCATTGTGTACGCCGGACGGCCGAAGAACTCAGCCCACTCGCCTTCGCCTCTGCTTGGCACTTGGTCCGGGAGGATGCCGACCCATTCGCCTTTGCGCAGCGCTCGCAACAGCGTGAACACACCCTTCATGTCCGCCGTGGCGAGCCGTACATCCCCGCGAGTGCGCCCGCGTCGAATGAGGGGCTCCAGGACGCTTTGCCTCGGCGGCCGGTACATCGCTGTGATCGGCGCATGGGAAGCGGCGTACTGGACCGCGACTTCGAACGAGCCGATGTGGGGCGTGAGAAAGATGATGCCTTTGCCTTCGGCCGAAGCGTTGTGCACGAAAGCATCGCCCTCGACGCTTCGCACGAGCCCGACGACCTCCTGCTGCGGACGCGTCCACAGCCACGGCATCTCGGACAGCATTTTGCCGGTTTCGGCGATCGCTGCGCTGCGCAGTTGTGGATCGTCGTAACCGGCCAGCCGCATGTTCTGCTCGAGGCGCTGTCTTTCGCGCGCAGACAGAGCAAACGCCAGGCGCGCGAGCGAGGCGCCCAGCGCCTGAATAGCGTTCAGCGGAAAGGCCGCGATAATCCGGAATAGAAGACGCATTTGGCGCGCCAGATGCCGTTGGCGGGACCGGAGTGCCGGCGGTCAGGAATGCTCGAAAGCGGCGACGAAGGCAGCCGCCGGCACGATGCCTGCCGGCCCAGGAGCTCAGCGCCGGCACGCGAACGCCATGGTATATTTCCGCTTTCGCAGCCGCAACCCGTCAATGGATGCGTATCATGGCTACGTACGACTACATCAAGCAACTGCTCATCGAAAAGCACGACGTCAAGCCGGACGTGATCCGCCCGGAAGCCACGCTGGCTGAGCTCGGGCTCGATTCTCTGTCGGCGGCCGAGCTGATGTTCGACGTCGCGGACAAGTACGGCATCGACATCCCCGACGACCGCGCGAACTTCACGACGCTGGGTGATGGAGCGGCGCTGGTCGACGAACTCGTCCAAGCTAAAGGTGCCTGAGCCAGTCGCTGCTGCCCGCAGACGCGTCTTCGTCACGGGCCTGGGGCTCGTGTCGCCGCACGGCGGCGACCCCGACCAGGTGTTCGAGCGGCTCTATTCCGGCGAGTCCGCCATCCGCAAGGTTCGCAGCGGGACCGCCGAGTTTGGCGCCGATGTTCTCCTCGCGCAGTCGGAGGTCGATCCGGCTGGCGTCATTCCCAAGGGTCAACTCTTCGTCATGGACCGCGTCGCGCAGATGGCGGTCATCGCCGCCCATCGTGCGCTGGTGAGCGCGAAGCTGTTGAAGGAGGACAGGGGCCCGCCGGGCGCTGGCATCTACATCGGTTGCGGGTTGGGCGGTTCGAACGCGATCCAGGATTCCTATCAGGCCTACTTCCAACGGGGGCAGCGCAAGGTCAAGCCGACTACGGTTCCTCTCATCATGACCAACGCCGCGGCGAGCCACATCTCGATGCGCTACGGGATCCGCGGGCCCACGCTGACCTACTCGATCGCCTGCTCATCCTCCGGCGTGGCGATCGGCGAAGCGTTTCGTGCGATTCGCGACGGCTATCTCGATTGTGCGGTGGCGGGCGGTACGGAGTCGATGCTCAACGACGGAACGGTTGCCGCGTGGGAGAACTTGGGCGTCCTGGCGAAGGAACATCCCGATGGTGCCGCGGCGTCGAGTCGCCCGTTCAGCAAAGACCGCAGCGGTTTTGTGCTCGGCGAGGGTGCTGCTGTCTTGATACTCGAAAGTGAGAGCGCGCTGCGCTCGCGCGGTGCGCAACCCATCGCTGAGGTCGTCGGCTATGGTGCTTCGAGCGATGCGTACAATCTCACTCAGCCTGCCGTCGACGGTCAGGTGCGGGCCATGCGCTCGGCGCTAGCAGACGCGCGTATTCAGCCCGAAGTGATCGGCTACATCAATGCGCACGCAACCGCCACTCCCGCAGGCGACAAGATCGAGATCGATGCGATCAAGGAAACATTCGGCGCGCATGCGCG
>DATJZQ010000229.1:0-2741 GCA_035499005.1 Burkholderiales bacterium
TGGAAGGCGCCGCTCTTGGTCGAGATATCGACAATGCCGGTGGTATAGAGCCCGTATTGCGCCGGCAACGAGCCGGTGATGACGTCGATCGAAGAGGCGAAGCGCGAGCTCAGGCTCTGGCCGAAGAAGCTGATGCCTTCCGGCAAGATCAAGCCGTTGATGCGATATTGCACATTGGCGTGATCGTTGCGGAGGTGGATCTGGCCGAAGGAATCTTGGCTGACGGCCGGCGCCTGCAATAGGGTTTGATTGAGCGGTATGTTGTCGCCGCCGGGTTGGGTCGCAATCGCCTGCTGACTCAGGGTATAGACGGTGGCGCCGATGCGCGGCTCGATGTTGGCGCGGGCCTCGGCGAGCTTCTGAGCGGTCACGCTGAGGTCCAGCGCTTGCTTGGCGGCAAGCGTCAGGTCGCCGGTGCCGCCGCTGTCGCTCACGGTAACCACGACCGTGCCGGCTTCGAAATCCGCCTTCTCGCCGATCAGCGAATAAACACCGGGCGTCACAGCGGAAAGGGAATACCGGCCGTCCGTTCCTGTCGTCCCGCGCGCCACGACCGTTCCATCCGGCAATTCCAATCGTATCTGGACGTCCCCGAGCGGGCGACCCAGCGCGTCCTTGACCTGCCCCTGCACGATCGCCGGCGCCGCGGCTTTCGCGGGCTGAATCCCGATTGTCAATAAAGCTGCCGACACCATCGCGACAACTACGGCGGTCGAACATAAACGCCGCAATGCCAGTACCAACACAGGACCCGTCGAAGCTCCCTTCCGCTGGTCGATCCGCATCGCCCCCTCCAAAATATTACGTTATATTGCAACAGAGATAATGTTATAACATTCCATAATCTTGACGCAATGACCTGACCCCGAAAAGCGGATCCGCCTTTAGAGTCTGTCGCCGAATTCGAACGTGCAATGATCCAGGAGCGTGCGAAGGCCGGGCTCAAGCGCGCTGTTGCGCAAGGGAAGCGCCTCGGGCGGCCGAGGGTCGCTGTGACTCTTGATGTATGGTCCGGCCGTGCGTCGCAAGAGGTTTTCATCGAGCTGGCAGTAGCGGTCTTGCATCAATGTATCCGGCCTTTGATTGGAGCTCATTGTGCTCCGGGCCATCATGGATATCAGCGCGCATGCGATCTCATTAGCGGACAGGCCTCAACGGGCCATCAGGGTCACCAGTGCTCGCGTACGCCGGGAAGACCGATCCTCCATCTCGTTTGATCCTCTCGCAGACCTCGGCGGAACAGTTGCTATCTCCTCCTAGCACCCAATATCAAGCGGTCTGGGCGGTTGCGTCAGCGATCCTCCCAACCTGAAAGGTGCGGCCATGCGCAAGAACGCTCCAGGCAATGCGAGCCAGTTTGTTGGCGAGCGCGATTGCCAGCACGTTACGGTGCAGCCGCTTCTTGGCAGCCTCGAGCCAGCGATCGAGACCGAGACGCTCCCGGCTCTTTCGCTTGACCAGTACCACCCATGCCGCCTGAACGAACAGCACGCGCAGGTAGCGATTGCCGCGCTTCGATATCTTGCCGAGGATCGTGCGGTCCCCGGTGGAGATTTGTTTGGGGACAAGCCCCAGCCATGCGGCGAAGTCGCGACCCTTGGAGAAGGCATCTCCCGCGCCGATCGCCGCCACCGTTGCACTAGAGACGATTGGCCCGATTCCAGGCACACTCATCAACCGCTCGCAGCCGGCATCCTGGCGCGCGATGGCTTCGATCTCGTCTGACAAGCCCTCGATGCGCTCATCGAGCCAACGCCAGTCGCCCGCCAGGTCCTCGATGGTGCGTATCATGCGTGGCGACACAACATCGGGCGGAGCGGCCAGGATACGCGGCAGCTCGGCGCGCAAGGAGAGGCGCCCCTGCCGCACGGCAATACCGCGCTCCAGCAAGAACGCGCGGATCTGATTGATGATGCCGGTGCGTTGGCTGACCAATCGTTCGCGCACACGGTGCAGCGCCTGCAAGTCGAGTTGCTCGATAGTCTTCGTCGCAACGAACCTCATTGTCGGACGTTGCACGGCCTCGGCGATCGCCTCCGCATCACGGAAGTCGTTCTTCTGTCCCTTGGAATAGGGACGCACGTACTTCGCGGGCATCAGGCGTGCATCGTGACCCAGCGCCTTGAGCCTGCGGCTGAGATAATGCGCCCCGACGCACGCCTCCATGCCGACCAAACACGGCGGCATGTTCGCAAACCGTGATCCCACTTGGCCGCGAGACCACTTCTGGCGCAGCACGATTGCACCGCGCCGATCCAGGCCCACAACGTGGAACGAGTTCTTGCCGATATCGATACCAATTGTGCGAACCGCAGTCTTAAATGTCTCGGTCATGGCGTGCTCCTAGTTTGGGTGTCGCCGGCCAGCTTACTTGCTGACCGGGCAGGAGCACGGCCGGACCATCCCATTAGCGGAAAACCAGCAGGGAAATGACCTGGTTGACGTGGTCATCGTCGTGGGAGACGGGCAGCAGCAGGCGCTTTACCGCCATGTCCAGCTCCGGCTGCGCCAGATAGCGACTCTCGCAGAAGAGCGCCCGCCGCTCCTCGCAGACGGTGCGGTGCAGCCCGATGATGAAGTCGCGATAAGCGCCGTTGGTCAGCTCGTCTACGAAGCGCCCCGTCGGGTCGCGGCCGAAAGCACGCGCAACCGCGGTGCCCGCGAGGCGATAGCGGTAACGCACGCCGGCCGGCCCGGGCACTACCTCGGAGATCAGGATGTTCGGCAGCAGGCGCGGGATG
>DATJZQ010000230.1:0-9120 GCA_035499005.1 Burkholderiales bacterium
AGGGGTGACGGCGTTTCACGCGAAGCGCAAGCCGCACTTCAAAGGTAGTTAGCTGCTCGCTCAGATTGGGAAAACCACCACCTCGCGAATCGTCTGCCCGCGGCGGATCGCGTCGAAGCCGCTGTTGATCTGTTCGAGCGGGATGCGACGGGTCACCAGCTCGTCCAGCTTGAGCCTGCCCTCCAGATAGAGCTGCACCAGCCAGGGAAAGTCGCGCCGCGGTTTCCCGCCGCCGTAGCTCGAGCGCACGATGCGCTTCTCGCCCATCAGCGAGCCCCAGCGGAACGCGACTTCCTGATTGATGTTCACCTTGCCCAGAAACACGACCTGCCCGCCGGGGCGCACGACCTCCATGGCCATGCGAAACGCACGCTCGTGACCCGCGGCCTCGAATACGTAGTCGGGACCTCGTCCCTGCGTCATGCTGCGCAGGCGTTCCACGGCATCCGGCGCAGACGCGTCGATACCCACGTCGGCCCCGAACAGCCTGGCGACGCGCAGCTTGTCGTCGCTCACGTCGGCCGCCACGACCATGCCGGCCGAAGCGATTTTCGCTCCCTGGATCACATTGAGCCCGACCGCGCCGCAACCGATCACCAGTACATTCGCGCCCGGCTCGACGCGCGCCTTGCGCGTCGCCGCGCCGACGCCGGTCATCACGCCGCAGCCGATCAGGCAAGCGCGGTCGAAGGGGATCTCTCTGGGCACCGCGATGGCGCCCGACTCCGGCACGACGCAATACTGCGCATGGGAAGATACCACCGAGAAGTGATGAATCTCGCGTCCGCTGCGCGAAAGGCGCGAACGCCCGTCGAGCAGCATGCCCTTCGGCTGCCAGCGCGTGAAGGGCTCGCAAAGGATCGGCAAATCGTGTTCGCAATAGAAGCACTGGCCGCAGTGCGGATTCCACGAGCAGATCACGTGATCGCCGCGTTTGACGTACGTCACCGCAGCGCCCACCGCCTCGACCACGCCGGCGCCCTCATGACCGAGCACGATCGGGAGCGGATACGCCAGTGAGCCTTCGATCACTTCCAGATCGGTGTGGCACAGTCCGCTCGCGTGGATGCGCACCAGAACATCCGTCGGGGAGAGCTCGCCGAGCTCGATCTCCTCGATCTCGAGCGGCTTGCCCACCTGGTTCAGCACCGCGGCTTTGAGCTTCACGCTTCTGTGCTTCCTCTTGTCAGCGCCTATCGAGCTGCTCGACGATAAAACGGCCCCACACCTCGTCGGGCTGCCAGATCGCGTCCAGGTCCTTGCGAGCTTGTTCCTCGGGCACGCCTTCGTGCAGCACGCGATATAGATAGACGAAAGCGGAAACCCGCTTGTTGGCTGCGCAGTGGACGAACGTGCTGCGGCCTTTGCACGCGCGCATGAGGCCGCAGAACAGATCGAAGTCCGCGGAGGTGGGCGAGTCGAACTGCACCGGGATCTGGAAGTAGGCCATCCCTTCGCGTGTGACCAGGTTGCTTTCGTGAGGAATGGCGCCCTCCGAGGTGACGAGCGCGAGGTTGATCACCACTTCGAACCCCGACCGGCGGATGGCGGGGATGTGCTCTTCTCTGGGCATGCCCGAGGTGCCCAGCCGTGGCGAAATCAGCCGGAACGCGCGGATGTCTTCGATGCCGGAGGAGTCCATGGATGATGGCGCGTGTTGGTCGGGGTTGGCCATCTTCGCTCGCCTGAGGACCGATGTCGAGGTGGCAGTGACGCCGCTTGCAGGTCGCTTGGCCCCCCCATGCGTCGCTGCTCCGAAGGTCTTCAAGGCGAACGCCTGCCTATCGGGCTGCCGATCCAGCCCGAAAGTGTGAATAGTTCACATCCGGGCCGGGAATTCGCACGGGAGCTGGGCTACGTGGGAGGCTAGCCTAGGTAACGTGTTGCCGGTCCGATTTCGGGCTGGGCAACCGGGACTGCGTAAATCCGATCGAGCCTGAGGGACGCATATCCCGAACGGCGAAGGAGGCAGCGATGAACCTGAGACTGACATTGACCCTGACGTTGGCGTTCGCGCTCATGCCCTTGCTCGCGATCCAGCATGGGTTCCGGCCGGATCTGGATTCGGGCGGCGCTTGGACGAGCGGCTGGCAGGAGCAGGGTGAAGCCATGCCCCGTGGGATGGGCCTGCACTTCGACTGCATCAAGACCGGGGCGGACCTGCTCCGCCGCGCGGCTCCACCCGTTGTCGGCGAGTCGGCAAATCCGTCGTGGACTCCGCCTTCGACCGGTCTTACGTCCGGCGGAACGCTGGCCTGTTCGGACTCTTAAGGCGCGGCGCAGTTACTGTCGCACCGCCTCGAGCGCGGCGTCGATGGCGGGCAGGGCTGAGAGAAGTCCCGCCTGCTTGACTTGGGCGCGCAGACCTCTGAGCTTCTCGAGAGTTGGCGGCGTAGCGCCACCTCTGCCCACTGCGGCCAGCAGCCGGCTGCGGGCGGCGATCAAGTGAGCCCAGGGCAGCGGTTCACCTCGCACGTAGTCTTCCAGCGCGCCCGCGTAGCGCTCGGCTATGTCCCACTCACGAGCCATCAGCGCGGCGTCGATGGCGAGCCAGTAAAACCAGAGATGGCAGTGACCTATGCAGGGCTGGCGCAAGAGGGCTTCGCCCTGCTGGAAAGCGCTCTTGCGTTCGGCGGCCCCTTCGGCGGCGTAGGCCAGCCCCCCGAAAATAGCTGGCCCGAGAAACCCCATTCCCGTCTGGCGCGCCAGCTCGAGCGCTAAACCCAGGTGCTCCTTGGCCGCGATGCGGTCTCCCTGTTTGAGGCGCGCCGCCGCGAGCACGAACCGCACTGCTGACTCGTAGCGACGTACACCCGCTGGCTGCGCCAGAGAAAGGCATCGACTGCCCGCGCTCTCGGCCTCCTCGTATCGCCCAGCCATCGTGAGCAGCAGCGCGAGCGACTCCTGGCCGAAAATCTCGGCTTGAACCAACCCCACCTTGCGAGCCGAGTCACAGGCCGCCTGCATTTCCTGGAAGGCTCGCGCGAGCTCGTTGCTGTACTGCAGGCAATGCCCGATCATCAAGCGGTTCGGGATCTCGATCCTGAGGAACCCACTCTTCCGAGACAGCTCGACGCAGCGGCTGAAGTAGTCGAGCGCAGTGAGCATGCGTCCCTGTGCATACTGCGCATCTGCTAACCCGCCGAGAGCGTGCGCTTCGCATTCGAGGTCGGCTGCTTGCTGCGCATAGGTGAGCGCTGCCTGGTGCTCCTCATGGCACTGATCGACCTTGCCTTGAGCGAAATACAGGTTGCCCCGTGTGTGGCGGATGCGCGAGCGTTCGACTAGAAGCGCCAAGCGCTCGGCGATGGGTTCCGCCTCACTCAGCGCCTGCATCGCCGCGGCGAACTCCCCCGTTACGCGGTTGCCGGCCGCAACCCCCATCCACGCGTGGCAGCGCTGGAGATCGTCATCTGCCAGCTCCACCGCTTGCTGGAACGCGCGAATCGATTCCTGCGAGCGGCCGATCTCACGCAGCAGCTCGCCACGCAGGACGGTGAGCGCATACCGCTCGCGTCCCGCGCGCGCGAGCTCCAGTCCGCGCTCGGCCAGGCGCAGCGCCGTGTCGTAGCGGAAGCGGTGCGCCTCATCCGTGGCGGCATCCAGATAGGCTTGCGCAGCACCTGGATCGTCCGCGCGGTCGAGGTGCTCCGCGCGCAGGATCGGATCCCGTGCGCCGAACCATGCGGCCGCTTTGCGGTGCAACTCTCGCTTGGTGCTGTTGAGCAGAGACGAGTAGACGCCCTCCTGAATGAGCGCGTGCGCGAACTGATAGTCGCCCGTGTGCGGCCGCACGAGATCGCAGGCGAGCAGCGCGTCGCAGCCGTATTCCGGATCGTCGATCAAGGCGCGCACAGTGGCGAGAGAAAAGCGTTTGCCCACCACTGAGGCGGTTTGCAGCGCTTGCTTGTCTCGCGCCTTTAGCCGGTCCATCCGCGCCAGCACCAGGCTCTGGATGGTGGGCGGGATATTCGCGGCCTCGCTCTCACGGGCGTTGCGGAGGAGCTGCTCGAGGAACAGGGGATTGCCTTCCGCGCGCTCGACGCAGCCTGCCGCAACACGGCTCGATGCTTCGATCAACCCGCTCGCGAGGACGCGCGCTTCTTCTGGCCGCAACGGCCCCAGATCGATCGTCATGAGCGCACTGCCGTGCGTGGATGCGCGCCAGATCTTGTCCAACGGGTCGCCTTCCAGCCGCGAGGTCATGACGAGCAGCGCCAGGCTCTCGCTCGCTGCGACCGCCAGATGCGCGAAGTGCCTCAGCTGTGCGCTGGAGGCCCAATGGATGTCTTCGACGACGATCAGCCGGGGTTGCCGCGCCGACGCGCGCTTGAGCAAGGCCGCCACCGCGTCGCCTGCGCGATGTGTTCGCGTGGCGTTGTCCATGGCGTCGAACACAGCCTGCTGCTCGGGCCGCTGCTCCAGGTCCAGCAGGTCGTTGATGAACATCTCTTGCTCGGGATCGATCAAGCCGTCCCTCAGGCCAGCTTCCACCGCGGAGCGGCGAGCGCTCGCGTCGTCGTGGGCCGCTATTCGGAGCAGCTCGCGTACGATGACGGCGATCGCGTCCTGTCCTTTGGCGACGCCGAAGTCCAGCACATGGCCCGCGTGGCAGGCGTAGCCGCGTGCGGCAGCGGTGGCGCGCAGCTCGTCGACCAGCCGGGTCTTGCCGATGCCGGGCTCGCCGCGTATGCAGATGGCCTGCCCGGCGCGCGTCTCCAGCACTGCGTCGACCGCTCCGGCGAGCTGGCGCATTTCGTTCTGGCGGCCGACGAACGGGCCGCGCTGCGATGCAGCCGGCTTGAGACCCAGCACTCTCCACACGCGCTGCGGCTTGTCGAAGCCCTTCACCGGGACCTCGCCCAGCGCTTCGGCGTCGACCAGATGCGAGACAGCTTCGTGCAGCGCTTCGGAGATGAGCGTCTCCCCGGCACGCGCGAGCGTGTCGAGGCGTGCCGCGAGATTGACGCTGTCACCGGTGACTGCGTACTTCGGTTGAGCGCCGCCGCTGATCACCGCAGCGACCACTTCGCCGCTCGCAATCCCGATGTGCAGGCGCACCGGCGCTCCTGCGCCGTCGTCGACGTCGGCGGCGGCCCGGTGCAGCTCGAGAGCGGCGCGCACCGCCCGCTCGCCATCGTTGCCGTGTGCGACCGGCGCTCCGAACACAGCCAGCACACCGTCGCCGGCGTGGTCGATGACATGGCCACCGAACGCCTGAATGCTCGAATCGGTCACCCGATAGACGCTGCCAAGCAGCGCCTGGACATGCTCGGCATCCATGCTTGCGCACAGTGCCGTGTAGCCGGAGATGTCGGCGAACAGGACGGTCGCCTGCCGGCGCTCCCCCGGTGAACCGGACAACCGCTGCGCGTCGGGCTCGACCTCGGCTGGAGGAGTGGACGAGGCATGCGCGGGCTGACCGCATTGCGGACAGAACTTGGCCGCTTCGGGCAGGGGAATGCCGCAGTTGGTGCAGAAGCGCGCCAGCGCCGCCGCGCACTGCTCGCAGAATTTCGCGCCGGCACGGTTGTCGCGCTGGCAGCGGGGACACTTCATGGGCGCTACCAGTTGCGTGGCGGCTTCTTGGCGATGATCATGTGTTGACCCTGCACCTGGATGTACCCGCCGCTGCGCAGGTCGGTCAGGATGCGGCTGATCATCTCGCGCGAGCATCCGACGCGGCTCGCCATCTCCTGCTGGGTGAGGCGCTCGATTACCAGCTTCCCCTCCTGCTCCGTCGCAAGCTCCAGCAGCAGCCGCGCGACGCGTCCGTAGACGTCGAGCAGCGCCAGATCGCCTACGCGCTTGGTCAACGCGCGGACGCGATGGATGAGGCTGCGCACCAGCTCCAGGCTGACTTCGGGGTTCTGCGTCAGAAACCGGTTGAATTGGTCGCGGGAGACGACGGAGAATTTGCTCTGCTCCAGCGTCATCACCGACGCCGAGCGCGGGCCCTCGTCGAGGATGATTTCACCGAAATACTCGCCTGCACCTTGGGTATTGAGCACCACCTCCTTGCCCTCTTCGTCCGCCAGGTAGACCTTTACCTTGCCGGCCAGGATCACGTAGAGCGAATCGCTGCGGTCGCCCTCGCTGACGATGATCGTGTTTTTGGGATAAGCCTTGACCGCCCCGTGCTCCGCGAGCGCCTTCAGGTGCTTCTCAGGCAGGGACCAGAGAGGTCCATCGCTGGATGTTGCGGACGCCATGGGAGCTCCGTTCGCTTTGCGCAATCGGCCCAGTGTGCCGCTAGCAGAGCCGCCGAGCAAGGGTGCACGTCAAAACGCAACCCCTCCCGGCGCCCGCACGGGGCCAGGAGGGCTTCAGATACTTCCCGCCGAATGTATCAGGCGCGGCCCGGCCGGTCCGTCAGCTGGCCGACCTTGATATCCTGCTTGGGACCGGTGGTCTGCGTCGCATACACGCTGTCGCGCCCATGGCGCTGCAGCGAGACGCCCGTGACCACCTTGCTCGACGGCGTATTCTGCGTTGCGTACGTGCTGTCGCGGCCAAACCGCTCGCCAGCAAAGGAGACGGGGGACACCGCAAGCGCGACCAGCAGCACAGCGATCGATTTCACGTTCATGGCTGACTCCATTGGTTGGATCATGAGCACAGCGCCCATGACGACACCATAGCAACCGACGCGGAAAAGATCGCGTGAGGATTGTCACCGTCAGGCGTGAATTTTCACGACCCTGGGCGTCCTCAGGTGAAAGGGAAATCCACCCCGGGCGGGCGGTCACCGATGATGTTGGCGATCGCGCGGGCGGACCCGCACGCCAGGGTCCAGCCCAGCGTGCCATGACCGGTGTTCAGAAAAAGATTGGTCAACGCTGTATGCCCGATAACGGGGACATTGCTCGGCGTTGCCGGGCGCAGTCCGGCCCAGAACTGCGCGCGCCAGTAGTCCGCGGCATCGGGAAACAGCGCCTCGGCCCGGTCCAGAATGGCGTTGCAGCGCGCGGCGCTGGTCGAGGTGTCGTACGCGTTGAGCTCGGCGGTTCCGGCTACGCGAAGGCGGTCGCCGAGACGGGAAATCGCGAGCTTCGCGCTCTCGTCCGTGAGGCACACTCGCGGCGCCGCTTCATGATTCTTGATCGGAACAGTGACTGAATATCCCTTCACCGGATAAACCGCCACGTGCACGCCCAGCGGCTCGACCAGGAACGGCGTGTAGCTGCCGAGGCACACGAGGTACGCGTCGGCGCGCAGCAGCTCTTCGGGCCCTTCGACATGCCGCACGCGAGCCCCGGTGACGCGCTGCCCCTCGCGCAGCAGCCGCTGAACCGTGGTTTGGAACAACAGGGTGACACCGCGCCGGCGGCAAGCCTCTTCCAACTGCCGGGAGAATTGATGTGCATCGCCGGATTCGTCGGACGGCGAGTAGGTCCCCCCGGCAATGGCCGTACGGCTGTACTTGAGGGCCGGCTCGATCTCCACGCACTGGCGTGCCGTCTTGAGCTCCATCTCGAAGCCATGGCTGCGCATGAGCTCGACGCGCGCACGTGCTGCCTCCAGCTCGCTCGAATCGCTGTGCAGGTGCAGGATCCCGAGCTCCGACTGCTCGTAGCGGAGGCGGATCCGTCCGCGCAATGCATGCAGCTCGTTGCGGCTGAACAGCGCCAGCTTGAGGATCTCGAGGGTGTTGCGGCGGGTGCGCCCAGGCAGGCATTCGTACAGGAACTTCAGTCCCCACGCCCACTGGCGCGGGCTCAAGCGCGGACGAAAAAGCAGGGGAGCATCCTCGCGCCCGAGCCATTGCAGGATCTTGAAGGGCGCGCCCGGATTCGCCCAGGGCTCAGCGTGGCTGACCGAGATCTGGCCGCCGTTGGCGAAGCTGGTTTCGTAGCCGGCGATGGGCTGGCGGTCGACCACCGTCACGTCGTGGCCGGCCTCCGCCAGATACCAGGCGCTGGTCACCCCAACCACGCCTGCCCCCAGCACCAGAACCTTCACTTAAGGAAGCTCTGATCAAGTCTCACACGTGAAGCGGCACCGCCGCGCTCGATGCGAGGTTATCTACAGAACATGCGCTTGATGGCGAACCCACCGCCCGGGTAGGAAGTCGTGCGGTCGTAGACGACTTCGCACGTACGCACGCCGGGCGGCAGCGCGGTCGCGATCTGTGCCGTGGTGCGTTCGTAGCTGCACTGCAGGTAGAAGCTGCGCGGATTGCTGCCGAGGTCCCACGTCAAGGTGAGCTCCTTGTCGTTTTGACGGCGGCCTGTGTGCTTGATGCTCACGCGATTGGCAGGCTGCCCGTCGAAAATAGTCACGCCCGACAGCCGCGGCGCCTGCTCTCCATAAATCACGCTCCAGCCACTCGGCGGCTCGGCACGCTGGTTCACACCCAGGGTATCTGGACAGGCTATCTCGGCGCGGCCGGCCAGTGGCAGACCCAGCAGCGCCGCGGCTGCCAAGCACTCAAGACATTTGAGATGTATGCACATGGTTTGCCAGTGGAAGGTTGCGGAGCCTCACGTCTTGACGGCCGTTGCGCGCAACAGCAGATCGCGCCACAGCGTCTTGGGATCGCCTTTCACCACCGTGTCCAGATCGGCGGGCAGCACATACCAGCCGCCCTGCGCGATCTCGAACTCGAGCTGGTCCGGTGCCCAGCCTGAATAGCCGAGGAAATAGCGCTGCACCTGCGCGTCGGGACCCGACAGCATCTCGTCCAGCAGCCCGCCGTCGCCGCTCAGATACAAGTCGCCCACGACCGGAAAGGCATTTTCCGGCGCGGTGGGACGGCGGCACAGGAACATGAGACCGTTGAGGCGTACCGGCCCGCCGAAATAGAGCTTGTCGCCGCGGTCCTTCAGCCGGGGCTCACCGGGGAAGACCTCCTTGAGTGTCAAGGGCACCGGTCGGTTCAGGATTACTCCAACCGGCCCGGCATCCTTGGGGAACACCACCAGAACCACCGAGTGCGCAAAGTTCGGGTCGAGCAGGTTTTCCTTGGCCACGAGGAAGACAGCAGGCGCGACAGTCTCCACTGAGCGCGCTGGCATCGCGCCCAGGCAGAGAGCCAGGGCAGAGAGCCAGAGGACCAGGAGATGCGGGTGGCGCAGGGCGGGCGCGTGCATGGCGGCTAGGCGCTATTGCACCACTTCA
>DATJZQ010000231.1:0-27521 GCA_035499005.1 Burkholderiales bacterium
AGGGCGAGCGCTATGGCGCGACTCGCGCCGAGATGCGCAAGCACCGCGTTTTCAGCCTTCCCGAGGAGCCGCTGCGCAACGCGTGTGTCGGCAGCCTGAGCGTGGCCGACAACATGGCTCTGCGCAACTTCGACCGCTCGCCGCTGGCGGCAGGCGCCTTTTTGCGCCGCAGCGCAATCCGGGCCCAATCGAGCCGGTTGATCATCGAGTACAAGGTCAAGACGCCGGGGCCGGACGCGCCCATTCGCACCCTGTCGGGCGGAAACGTGCAGCGCGCGGTGCTGGCGCGCGAGCTGTCGGGCGATGTGTCGGTGCTGATCGTTGCCAACCCTGTGTTCGGGCTGGACTTCGCCGCGGTGGCCGAGATTCACGGCCGGATCCTGGCCGCGCGCGAGGCCGGAGCGGCTGTGTTGCTGGTGAGCGGCGACCTGGACGAGCTGCTGGAGCTGTCGGACCGCATCGTCGTCATGTTCGACGGGCGCCTGGTGCACGAGACGCAGACCGCTCGCGCCGACATCGGGGTCATCGGCCGTTGCATGGCAGGGCACGCGGAGGGCGCGATGGACGACGCGCCGGCCAAAGCGGCATGAAGCCCCCGTTGTCAACCGGATGGGGAGATTGGATGATAGAGGGCGCCCCGGGGCGCTCGGCAGCGGGCTGATGCGGCGGGAGCGTTGGGTGTCCGGACAGGGAAGCGAGAGAGCTGTGCTACAGGCGAGAGCTGGAGTGCGCAAACCGAAGGCCGCGAACGCAGCGCGCCAACCGTCGCTGGCCGAAGCGGTGTACCTGCAGGTCAAGCAGGATATCTTCGACTTCCGCCTGCTCCCCGGCGACCGCTTCAGCGAGGGACAGGTCGCCGCGCGTCTGAACGTGAGCCGCACGCCGGTGCGCGAGGGCCTGCAGCGCCTGCAGAAAGAGGGCTACCTGAAAGTCCATTTTCGCGCGGGGTGGAGCGTACGCGAACTGGACTTCAAGCAGTTCGACGATCTCTACGATCTGCGCATCATCCTCGAGGTGGCGGCCGTGCGCGAGCTGTGCGATCGCGACCGCGCCGAGCGCGCTCCGCTCGAGCACCTCAAGGTGACCTGGCTGGTGGGTGTGGACGAGAGGCTCGCAGACCGCGACGAAGTTGCGCGCCTGGACGAAGACTTCCATTCGTCGCTGGTGGCGGCCGCGGGCAACCCGGAGGTGGTGCGCTGCCACCGCGACGTGACCGAGCGCATCCGTATCCTGCGGCGCCTGGACTTCACCGAACCGGAGCGCATCGCAGCGACTTACCAGGAGCACGGCCAGATCCTGCGCGCAGTGCTGCGCAGGCGTGCCGATCAGGCCATCATGCTGCTCTGCGCTCACATCGAGACGAGCAAGGCCGAAGCCCGAAAGATCAGCCTGCACCAGCTCTACGCCGCTCGCAGAAGGTGAATGGGCACGCCGAAGATCCTGGCTTTCGCCGGGTCCACCCGCAGCCAATCCTGGAACAAGAAGCTGATCCGCATCGCCGCGCAGGCCGCCGAGGACGCGGGTGCAGAGGTGACCTTGATCGATCTGCGCGACTATCCGATGCCACTGTATGACGGCGATCTGGAGCAGGCCGAAGGATTGCCGGCAGCGGCCCGTGAGCTGAAAGCGCTCATGGTGGCGAGCGAGGCGTTCCTGCTGTCCTGTCCCGAATACAACTCATCGATCTCGGCCGTGCTGAAGAACGCCATCGATTGGATCTCCCGGCCGCGCGCGGACGAGCCGCGCTACGTCGCGTTCAGAGGCAAGGTCGCCGGGCTGCTCTCGGCCTCGCCCACCAATCTGGGTGGCGTGCGCGCGCTGCTCACCGTCCGGCAGGTGCTCAACACGCTCGGCGTTCTCGTGCTTCCGACGCAGTTCGCGTTGGCGCATGCCGCGAGCGCTTTCAACGACGACGGCACATTGAAGGAGGATGGCCATCGCGCTGCGCTCGCGGCTGTCGTCGGCGAGGTCTGCACTCTTACTGCTCGTCTGGCCTCGGCGTAACATATCTGCACCAAGCGTGGGCGCGATACCGCTAGTGAGCGGCATTTTGGTGCACGAACGCTCGGGCGCTGCGTGAAACGCGGTCACTCGGTAGACCTAACTACCTCATCCGCTTGCGATTAGCCTGCCTCGCGGCGGTGCAAGGCTGCTGGGCACATCAAATGCAAATCCCGCTTCGCGACGCCACGCCCTCCGGCCCAACCGGCATGTTCTCCGACAGCTGCTATAACGAGATGTACGCGCCCGATGGGAGCGTGCGGGCGCACTACGCCCGTCTGGCGGCTTGGCTCGCGAGCACACCGGCTGAGCGCGTCGCGCACATGCGCAAGGCCGCGCAGGTGCTATTCCACCGTGTCGGCATCACGTTCGCGGTTTACGGTGAGGACAGCGGCGCCGAGCGGCTGATCCCCTTCGACATCCTCCCGCACATCATCCCTGTGTCGGAATGGCGCGAGCTGCACGCCGGCCTTCGCCAGCGGGTGCGGGCGCTGAACATGTTCCTGCACGACGTCTACCACGATCGCGAGATCGTCAAGGCCGGCAAGATCCCCGAGGACAAGGTCCTGCAGAATGCGCAATACCGGCGCGAGATGCAGGGCATCGGCGTGCCCGGCGGCATCTACGCGCACATCGCCGGTGTCGATCTGGTGCGCGCGGGCCAAGGCGAGTACTTCGTGCTGGAGGACAATCTGCGCACCCCGTCGGGCGTGTCCTACATGCTCGAAAACCGCAAGATGATGATGCGTCTTGTGCCCGAGCTGTTCGCGCAGGAATTGATAGCACCGGTCGAGCACTACCCCGATCTGCTGCTCGACATGCTGCGCAGCGTGGCGCCGCACGGAGTGCACAACCCGACTGTCGTGCTGCTTACGCCGGGCCAGTTCAATTCGGCCTATTTCGAGCACGCGTTTCTGGCACAGCAGATGGGGGTCGAGCTGGTCGAGGGCGCAGACCTGTTCGTGAAGGACGACGTGGTGTATATGCGCACCACCAGCGGCCCGCAGCCGGTCGATGTCATCTACCGGCGCATCGACGACGACTTTCTCGACCCGGTCGCCTTTCGCGCGGACTCCATGCTGGGCGTCCCGGGGTTGGTGTCCGCGTACCGCAAGGGGCATGTCACGCTGGCGAATGCGGTGGGCACGGGCGTCGCGGACGACAAGTCGGTATATCCCTACGTGCCCGACATGATCCGCTTCTACCTCGGCGAGGAGCCGATCATCTCCAACGTGCCGACGTGGCGCCTCGAGAACAAAGAAGACCTGGGCTACGTGCTGGAGCACCTGCAGGAGCTGGTGGTCAAGGAGACGCAGGGCTCGGGTGGCTACGGCATGCTGATCGGACCGACCTCCACGGCGCGCGAGCGCGAGGCCTACAAGCAGCGGGTGCTGGACGCCCCCCACAAGTTCATCGCTCAGCCCACCCTCAGCCTGTCGACCTGTCCCACCTTCGTGGAGCAGGGTGTCGCGCCGCGCCACATCGATCTGCGTCCTTTCGTGCTGTCTGGCAAGGACGTCGTCATGGTCCCCGGTGGCCTCACGCGCGTGGCGCTGAAGGAGGGGTCGCTGGTGGTCAACTCATCGCAGGGCGGCGGAACGAAAGATACGTGGATCGTGGGTTGACTCCCCGACGATGCTGAGCCGCACCGCCAACAACTTGTTCTGGATGGCCCGCTACGTCGAACGAGGCGAGAACACGGCCCGAATCCTGGACATTACCTACCGCATGTCGCTCATGCCGCAGGACCGCTCCGTGGCGCAAAAGGAGTGGTTCGCGCCCCTCAACATCACCGGCACGCTGTTCCCGTTCAGCGGGCGCTTCAGCACGGTCGGGGCGCACGACGTCCTGCGCTACATGGTGCTCGATCCGGACAACCCCTCGAGCATCATGTCGTGCGCGAGGGCAGCGCGGGAGAACGCGCGTGCCGTGCGCGGCGCCATCACCTCGGAGATGTGGGAGGTGCTCAACTCGACCTGGCTCGAGCTGCAGAACTTCAACGAGTCGCGCCTCGACACGGAAGGGGTCAGCCACTTCTTCGACTGGGTGAAAGAGCGCGCGCACCTGTTCCGCGGCGTGACGGTGGGCACAGCGCTCAAGGACGAAGCTTTCCACTTCAACCGGTTGGGCATTTTCCTGGAGAGGGCGGACAACACGGCCCGCATCCTGGATGTCAAGTATCACGTTCTGCTGCCGAGCGTCGAAGATGTGGGCGGAGCGGTGGACTACTACCAATGGGCGGCGGTGCTGCGCTCGGTGAGCGCGTTCGAGTCCTATCGCAAGGTCTACCGCGACGTGATCACGCCGCTCAGGGTGGCCGAGCTGCTGATCCTGCGCGTCGACATGCCTCGGTCCCTGCACGCGTGCATGCGCGAGGCCTACGACATCATGCAGATTCTCGCGAGGCCGCAGGCGGAAGAGGCGCTGCGGCGCGCAGGCGCGCTGTGGTCGGAGCTGCACTTCGGGCGCATCGACGTGATCTTCAACCGCGGGCTGCACGAATACCTGACCGAGTTCCTCACCCGGACCGACGCGCTGGGCCAGGAGATCAATCGCAGCTACTTCACGTTGAGCTAGAGCTTCCCCAGGGCGGGGCGCCTGCACTGTTTCCGGCGGGCCGTTATCATGCCCGCATCGACCTCGTGGAATTTTGCCTGTCATGACTTACTGCGTAGCCATGCGCCTCGATTCCGGCATGCTGTTCTGCTCGGACTCGCGCACCAACGCCGGCGTCGACCAGATCGCCACGTTTTCCAAGATGAAGGTGTTCGAACGCACCGACGATCGCGTCATGGTGCTGCTCAGCTCGGGCAACCTTTCGGTCACCCAGAGCGTCATCAACATCCTGGACAAGCACCGCAACGCCGATCCAGGCGTTGCGACGATCTGGAAGGCGAGCAGCCTGTACGACGTCGCGTGCCTGGTGGGCGACGCGATGCGGGAAGTGCAGCGGCGCGACGGGCCTTTTCTCGCGCAGGCCAGCGTCGAGGGGAGCGCCTCCATGGTGCTCGGCGGGCAGATCCGAGGCGAGGATCAGCGTCTGTTCCACATCTACACGCAGGGCAACTTCATCGAGGCCACGTACGACACGATCTATTTTCAGTTGGGCGAGAGCAAGTACGGCAAACCGGTGCTGGATCGCGTGATCACCACGGCCACGCATCCCGCAGATGCGGCCAAGTGCGTGCTCGTTTCCTTCGATTCCACCATCCGCAGCAACATCTCGGTGGGTTTGCCGCTCGACATGCTGTGGTATCCGCGCGATGCGCTGCGCGTCGGAATACAGAAGCGCATCGAGGACGGTAACCCATACTTCAACATGCTGCGCCAGGGCTGGGGCTCGGGCCTGCGGCGGGTGTTCGCAGAGCTGCCCAATCCCGATTGGATGGGGTAATGCGAGTTGAACTGCGCAGACGCGGAGGAACCGGAGTTTATTTCCGGGCTGGTGATGAGGTTTGCCGATAATGCGGGAGTGAATCGTTCAGTTCTTCTCCGCGCTCTCTGCGTCTCCGCGGTTAATCCGAAATTGACCTGAATGACCATCCAGGTAGCCCTGCATCACAAGACCACCTACGCCTTCGACCGCGCGGTGGCGTTGAGTCCGCACGAGGTGCGGCTGCGGCCGGCTGCGCATTGCCGCACGCCCATCTTGTCCTATTCACTGAAGGTGCAGCCCGCCAAGCACTTCTTGAACTGGCAGCAGGACGGTTACGGCAACTGGGTCGCGCGGTACGTGTTTCCGGAGAAGGCGCGTGAGCTGGTGGTCGAAGTGGGCCTGGTCGCCGACATGACCGTGATCAACCCGTTCGATTTCTTCGTCCAGGAGTACGCGCAGGACTATCCCTTCGCCTATTCCGATCCACTCGCCCGCGAGCTGCAGCCGTTTCGCGAGACCGAGCCGGCGGGGCCGCTCCTGAGCCAGTGGATCGAACGCGCCCGATCGGAGCTGCTGGGCCATGGGCGTACGAACACCGTCAACCTGCTGGTCGACTTGAACCGCAGGCTCGCGCGCGATATCCGCTACATCGTGCGCTTGGAGCCCGGTGTGTACCAGCCTGAAGAGACACTCGATCTGCGCAAGGGCTCGTGCCGCGACAGCGGCTGGCTGCTGGTGCAGATCCTGCGCCACCTCGGTTTCGCGGCGCGCTTCGTTTCTGGCTACTTGGTCCAGCTCACGGCGGACGTCAAGCCGCTCGATGGTCCGGCAGGGCCACCGCAGGACTTCACCGATCTGCACGCGTGGGCAGAAGCCTACCTCCCCGGAGCGGGCTGGATCGGGATGGACGCGACGTCGGGGATGCTCGCCGGCGAAGGCCATATCCCGCTCGCCTGCACCGCGGTGCCCGCCAGCGCCGCGCCTATCTTCGGTTTCACCGACGTGTGCGAGACGACCTTCGGCTTCGAGATGAAAGTCACGCGGATCCACGAGGATCCGCGCGTGACCAAGCCGTACACCGCAGTGCAGTGGAACGACGTCGAGACGCTGAGCCGCGCGGTGGAGGCTGAGCTCGAGCGCGGGGACGTGCGCCTTACCATGGGCGGGGAGCCGACCTTCGTGTCGATCGACGACATGGATGCCCCGGAATGGAACTACGCGGCGCTGGGCGAGAACAAGCGCAAGCTGGCCGGCCAGCTGCTCACTCAGCTCAAGCAGAGGTTTGGTCCCGGCGGCCTGCTCCACTACGGGCAGGGCAAGTGGTATCCGGGCGAGCCGCTGCCGCGCTGGGCTCTGAGCTGCCTGTGGCGCAGCGACGGATTCCCTCTCTGGCGCGACGCCAAGCTGCTGGCCGAGGATGGCAAGGACTACGGGCACAAGCAGTCGGACGCGCTCGCGTTCCTTCGTGTGCTCGCAGCGCGGTTGGGGCTCCACCGCGACTACATCATTCCGGCTTACGAGGATGTCTGGGACATCCTGCGCCAGGAACAGGATGTCCCCGTCAACTTCGATCCCCTGCAGCGCGATCTCGCCGATGCGGCCGAGCGCTCTCGGCTGGCCCGACTGCTGCAGGGCGAAATGACGCTGCCGGCCGGATACGTATTACCGCTTGCGCCGCCCGCTGATGCAGGCGGCGGGCACCGCTGGCGCAGCAGCCCGTGGCCGCTGCGCCGCGAGCACCTCTATCTCATCCCCGGTGATTCTCCGCTCGGCCTTCGACTGCCGCTGGACTCGCTGCCGGCGGGCCCCGCGGCGCAGGACGATGCTCCTCTTCCGCCCGATCCGTTTGAGGAACGCAAGCCGCTGTCAGCGCCGGGAGCTGGCGACATCGTTACCGCAGCCGGAGAGGTCGAGGCGCCGGTCGTTACCCCGCCGCGAAGCGCACACCAGGTGCGCGGCGTGATTCGCACGGCGCTGTGCGTGCAAGCGCGCTCCGGCGCCTTGCACATATTCCTGCCGCCAGTGTCCTCGGTCGAGGAGTTCCTGGCGCTTGTCAACGCGGTCGAGGAGAGCGCGCGCGAGACACGCCTGCCGCTCGTTCTCGAAGGCTATCTGCCGCCCCCCGACCCGCGGCTCAAGCGCTTCGGCATCACGCCCGACCCGGGCGTGATCGAGGTCAACATTCATCCCGCGTTCTCCTGGGACGAGCTCGTCGCGAACACGCGCGTGCTGTACGAGGAAACCCGCCTCACGCGCCTCGCCACCGAGAAGTTCATGCTGGACGGGCGCCACACCGGCACGGGCGGCGGCAACCACGTTACGGTGGGCGGTCCCACGCCGGAAGACAGCCCGCTGCTGCGCCGTCCTGATCTGCTGCGCAGCCTGATCACCTATTGGCAGAACCATCCCGCGCTGTCCTTCCTTTTCTCCGGGATGTTCATCGGGCCGACCAGCCAGGCGCCGCGGGTGGATGAGGCTCGCGACGACAATCTCTACGAGCTCCAGATCGCATTCCAGGAGATGGATCGCCGCCACACGCCGGGCCAGGAGACGCTCACCCCGTGGCTGGTAGACCGCCTGCTGCGGCACCTGCTGGTCGACTTGACCGGCAACACGCACCGCGCCGAGTTCTCCATCGACAAGCTTTACTCGCCCGATTCCGCCTCGGGGCGGCTCGGCCTGCTCGAGTTCCGCGCCTTCGAGATGCCCCCGCACTTCCAGATGAGCTGCGTGCAGATGCTGCTGCTGCGAGCGCTGATCGCGCGCTTCTGGACGCGCCCGAATGCGGGGCGGCTGATACCCTGGGGCACGAGCCTGCACGATCGCTTCATGCTGCCGCACTTCGTCGCGCAGGACATGCGCGACGTGGTGCTCGATCTGCAGGACGCCGGCTACGCCTTCCGCTTCGAGTGGTTCGCGCCGTTCTTCGAATTCCGCTTTCCGCGCTACGGCACGGTGGTCTACCAGGGCGTCGAGCTCGAGCTGCGCCAGGCGCTCGAGCCGTGGCACGTGCTCGGCGAGGAGGCGCAGGCCGGCGCCACCTCGCGCTACGTTGATTCGTCGGTGGAGCGCATGCAGGTCAAGGTGAGGAATCTCACGGGCAATCGGCACGTGGTCACGTGCAACGGCCGGCCGGTCCCGCTCGCGGCAACCGGCACGCACGGTGAGTACGCCGCGGGCGTTCGCTACCGGGCGTGGCAGCCGCCCTCTGCGCTGCATCCCACCATTCCAGTGCACTCTCCGCTGGTGTTCGACCTGCTGGACCTGTGGAGCGGGCGCTCGATCGGCGGCTGCACCTATCATGTCGCGCATCCAGGCGGGCGCAACTATGAGCGCTTTCCGATCAATGCCAACGAAGCGGAAGCGCGCCGAATGGCGCGCTTCACGCCGCATGGCCATACGCCGGGCGCGATGCAATACAGCGCGGAGCGTCCGAGCGACGAATTTCCGCTTACGCTGGACCTGCGGCGGGCGGCCGACCGCGAGGGCGTCCTTCCGCCCGGCGGTCCACACGCCGGCGAGCAACAACAGTGACCCGGAAAAGGCATACCTCACTCACCACGAAGGGCACGAAGGAACACGAAGGAAAACGTGGACTCGTTAGTTGCGACCTCATCCGAGCGCCGCTGTCTGGAGCAAACGCATGAACCGGTTGCTCAGCGTCGTTCTCGCTCTTCCCTCGTGAACCTTCGTGTCCTTCGTGGTAAGCGCGTTTGGGGTTCGATTTACTGCCTGGGGGTTCTGCTGTACGCCACCAATGCGTGGGCGGCGGACTGGGTCGAGATCGGCGTCGACACGGAGGCAACTTATTACGTGGACGTCTCCTCGATCGAAGTCGAGGGCGACACGGTCCGAGTGCTCAAGAAAGGCGTCTTTCCGCAGCCGCTCAAGGAGGAGCTGGGCGGCGCTCAGAAGATCTTCACGCAGACGCTCGGCATCATCGAGCTGGATTGCGGCAGGCGCATCAACCGCGTGGTCCAGATCGACATGCTGGGTTCCGAGGGGGATGTGGTCTGGTCTTCCGGCCGCATGAGCCGGCGTATGTGGGAGGACGTGCGCCCCCACACTCACGGCGAGGCGACCCTCGACTTCGTGTGCGGCAGGCTCGGCAGGCAATAGCGGGCGCGACTACCGGCCAGGCCAGCGGGCCGGACGCCGCTCCAAATCAAGCCGCGAACAACGTGTGACTCCACGCAGTCACGTCTGTCAACGCGCGGCAGGGTCTATCTCTGCTTCCGCCCGCCTGGAATCGCCGCGTCGCCTCGTCGCGTGAACGCGTCTGGCGAAATTTCTCCTACCGTTCCCACGGTTGCGGATACGTTGCGATCTTTTGACGCTTCACTCGCCGGTAAAGAGCTCGGTCTGGATCGACTGGGCAAAGCTCTTGCTCTATGCGGAGCAGGGTCGCGCATCACGGATCTGGTGACGAGGCGGCGCCCCCGAGCTGTACCGGGAAGAATCGGAACCGACGCTCCCGGCTTTCTCTTGACCGAACCCGTGCGCTGCCTCGTGCGCCAATGTGAAGAATTGTTGTCATGCTGCAAGAAGTCATCGCTCTCGTTTACAGCGCCAACGGCGTGCTGGTTTCGCTGATTTACCTTCCACAGATTCATACCGTCTGGAACGACCGCACGGGCGCACAGGCCGGTTCGCTCCTCACCTGGACTTTGTTTTCCGTCTCTTCGATGGTCGCGCTGCTGTACGGCGTGCTGGTTCTGCACGACGGACGCATGGTCTTTGCGGCGGGATCGAGCACTGCCGGCTCACTGAGCGTATTGGGCACCGCCGTCTATCGACGGCAGCAGGCCAGACGGCAGAAATAGCCGTATCGGATCGCGAGTTGACCCGGCTGCCCAGGCGGCGCTGTAATCAGCGGCCCCCGCTGTGACGAGCGTGCTGCGCGGCAGCAGGTAGATTCGGGCGGGCAGTCGTACCCCGAGACCAGGCCCTGGCCGTGGCGACAAGCAACCACGCGAGTGCCGCGATGACACCTAAGGCTGCGTGCACTGCCACGACGCCGATCACGCCGGCCTGCTGCACGATCAAACCGAAGCCCAGCGTCAGCGCCGCGTAGCCCGCCCCGGCCCGCAGCGGCGATGTGCCTCGCTGGCCGCGCCTCGCCGGCGCCCACAACTGACCACCCCAGGCCAGACCCCAGGCCGCGCCATGGGTGACAGTCACGCCCAGCAAGTCGAACGGTGCTGCGGCCCAGAGCGCTAGAGCGGCGCCCGAGGCGAGCAGCGCGGTGCACACGATGGACAAGGTGCGCACAGACCAGCGTCCGATCGACCGCCTCAGCACCAGAGCCGGGCCGAACATCGCAGCCAGATGAATCAGCACCATCGCCTGCGGCGCGATCGACTGTGCGCGGCACCACGCCGCAGCCAGCGGCAATGCGGCCATCATTGGCAGCATCGCGAGACCGGCCATCAAGGTCGGCCACTGCACGGTGTCGCGCCACGCGCCGGCAGGCCAGGCCGGCAACGAGCAATCGAACAGGCCGGCGCGGCAACCCGGTGCGCGAAGGCTATCGTCGATCCGGCGCTGTAGCAACACCAGCACAACGGCGATCGACCCGACGAACGCAATGAGGCGTAGGGCAAGGCCCGGCAGATCGCCAAGGTCCCCCAGGACCAGGCCGGCGCACAAGGCGCCCAAGCTTGCAGCGGCGATCGGCGGTCCGACAACAACGGTCTGCGCGAGTCGCAAGCTGCGCACAACGCCCGAAGCCAGCGCCGTCAAAGTCGCCCAGCCGATCAGGGCCAGCAGCAGGGGCGGTAGACCGCCGCCATGGGCTGCATACCAGAGCCCGCCGCCGACAATCGATGTACTCACGCAGAGGGCAACCGCGCGCGTCCACCAGCGCATGCCGCCGCGTGTGGCAACGGCAGCGGCCGCCCCCAGCGCGAGCAGCCACAACGCGACGAGCGCAAACCCGATGCTGACGCTGGGTGCGAGTTGCAACGCGAAGCAGCCCAGCCCGACCCAGCCCGCTACCAGCAGGCCCCATGCGCAGGCGCGCGCGAGAGTGAGGCTCGGCAGCGTAGCGCCGCTCGTCTTGTTCATCGTACCTCTTCGAGAGCGAATGCCGCCGGCCACGTCAGCGTGTGGCCCGTGCTCTCGGTGAATCGATGGAGATCTTCGGGCGTGTCGATATCGATGCGATACCGGCGATTGTCGGTGTCGAACCAGCGCACGCGCTCGGGATGCGCCTGACGCCACTTGCGGCAGGTCAGGTTGGCATCGCCCGCGAGCCACTGCTCACGCAGCGCGCCCTCGAAGATGACCGGGTTGCCGGGCTCCGGATCGCCGACCACACTTGCGACGCGCGGCACCACCATCGAGGCGTCACCGCGCTTCTTGAACGCGCCGATGAGATCGACGATGTCCTGCGCGTCGATCAGCGGTTGATCGGCGAGCGCGACGATCACGGCGTCCAGCTTGGCAGACAGCGCCTGCAATCCGATGCGCACGGACGAGGCCTGGCCATCGTCGGGCGACGGGTTGCGCACCAGCGTGATCGGAAACTGACGGACAGCGGCCTCGACCGCATCCGCGTAGTGCCCGAGGACGACGACAACCTCGTCGACGCCGCCCCCGGAGAGCGCGATCAGCTGACGCAGGATCAGAGGGACACCCGCCAACTCGAGCAGGGCCTTCGGCCGGCCGCCCAGACGCGCGCCAGCGCCGGCCGCGAGCAGCACGGCGCCTACCGACATGCGGCTGTAAAGTCCGTTGGCTTTGAATGGACAACCCATGGTCAAACTCCTTGTGGCGTTCGCCGGGCGCGATAATCAGATTCGGCAGTCATCTCAGCGCTTCGATCAGGTCCGGCAGCACCGCCTCGATGCTGGCGAGATCCGCACCGGGCGCCAGCAGATCGAGATGCGGCATCGCCGCCTGCATGCCCTGACAAATCGGCGCATACCCGGGTCGGCTGCACAGGGGGTTCAGCCAGACCACACGTCGTGCGCGGCGCCGCAGCCGCGCCAGGGCGTCGGACAGCTCCTGCGGGTCGCCGGTGTCGTAGCCGTCGCTCATGACGAGAAGGGCGGTGCGCGAATGCACAATGCGCGACGCGTGCTCACGGTTGAACTGCGCCAGGCACTCGCCGATGCGCGTGCCGCCGGCCCAACCTTGCGCGAGCACGTGCAGCCGTTCCTGCGCACGCCACGGATCCGGATCGTGCAGGGCCTGCGATACCGCGGTGATCCGCGTGTGAAAGATGAAGCTGTGCACGTCCGCCAGCTCATCGCTGAGCGCGCGTGCGAGCCGGAGGTAGAAGAAGCTGTACAGCGCCATCGAGCGGCTCACGTCGATCAAGAGGATGAGGCGCGGCCGCACGCGGCGATGATCCTTCCACGCGAGATGAAACGGCGTGCCGCCGCTTGCGACGCTCCGCCGGATCGTCGCCGGCAGATCGAGACGACGACCACGGCGAGCGGACGCCTCGCGGCGCAGCCGAATACGCCGCAACCGCCTGGCAAAGCGCCGCATCAGCGCTTCGATGTCGAGCGCGTGCTCGCGCTCGGTCAAGGTTCGAAAGTCGGCAGAGGTCAAGATCTCCTGGCGGCTCGCGGCTTCGCGCGTACGGATGTCCTCTTCGTCGTCCGCTGCGTCGTCAGTACTGTCCGAACCCTGCGCCCCGTCGCCGCTCAACCCACCCGGGCCGGCATCCTGAACTTCCGGACGCTGCCAGCGATTGGCTGGCAGGAACCACGCATCGAACAATTCGTCGAAGCGCTGCCATTCGTCGCAACGACCGCACAATACAGCCTGCAAACTCCAGCGAAGCAGATCGGCATCGAGTACGCCCACGCGCTGCGCGGTTCGCAGCACCTGCACGGCGTCGCCGCCGCCCACCGCAAAACCGTTGGCCCGCAGAAAGCCTGAGAAGCCGGTCAGCCGCGCTGCAGCTCGGGCATCCAACGGCGTTGTGTCCATGCTCAACATGCCGCGGCCAGCCGAGCGACGACTGCGCGCGGGAACGCGGCGCGATCCTCCCGCGTCTTGATCAGGGCGCTCAGCGTTTCCATGATGCGGTCGACGCCGTCGACCTCGATCGCGGAGATACCGAGGCGCAGCAGCGCCGCAGTCCAGTCCAGCGTCTCGGCGATGCCGGGCTTTTTCTGCAGCTCTATCCGGCGAACCCCCTGCACGAAGGCGACGATCTGCTGGGCGAGCTGGGCCGCCGCTTGGGGCGCCTTCTTCCGCACGATGGCGAGCTCCTTGTCGTAGTCCGGATAGTCGATGTACTGGTACAGGCAGCGCCGCCGCAGCGCATCGGACAGTTCGCGCGTGCCGTTGGACGTGATCACCACCGCCGGCCGGCTAACCGCGTGCACGGTGCCGAGCTCGGGGATCGAGAGCTGGAAGTCCGACAGCAGCTCGAGCAGATACGCTTCGAACGCTTCGTCCGCGCGGTCGATCTCGTCGATCAGCAGGACCGGCGACTGATCGCAGGTGATCGCTTCGAGCAGCGGGCGCTTGAGCAGGTAGCGCTCCGAGAAGATGTCCTGCTCCTTCTGGGCGATGCCGCGCTCGTCGTGCTCGAGCAGCTTGATCGCGAGCAGCTGCCGCTGATAGTTCCACTCGTACATCGCTGCGTGCGCGTCGAGTCCCTCGTAGCATTGCAGGCGGATCAGGCGCGTGTGTAGCAGTACAGCCAATACCTTGGCGACCTCGGTCTTGCCGACCCCGGCATCGCCCTCGAGCAGCAGGGGGCGGCCGAGATCCTGCATCAGCAGCAGGGCGGCCACCAGGCTGGGCTCGGCGATATAACCGGCGCGCGCCAGATCCTGCTGCCAGGCAGCGAGTTCCTGAGCGCGCGTCGAGGTCATGCCCGTTTCGCCACGAAGAGCGAACGCAGCCAATCCTTGATCACCGCCCACATCAGAGCCAGGCCGTTGAGCTGGGTCGATGTCGGTGGTGGCGTCGGCGGCGTCGCGCGCGTGCCGGCGTCCGCGTTGGGCGGATCCTTTGGTGCATCCGTAGCCTGCGCCTGCAGCGCTTTTGCTCGAGCGGCGAAGTTGTCCGCGAACTGCTTGAGCACCTGATCGGCTACGGTGTTCATCATGCGGCCGCCAAAGGCGGCCGCTTTTCCACTCATCGATACCTCGCTGCTGCCGAGCAGGTTGGAGGACGCTGCGTCGACCGCCTCCACACGGGCGGTCAAGTCCATGGACGCGCCCGAGCTGCCCGTGCTGTCGGTGCCCTTGCCGATCAGGTGCAAAGTCCTGCTCACCGGCTCCAGCTCGATCACTTGCAGCTCACCGCGGAACGACATGCTGGCGGGCCCGAACTTGATGGCCACAGTCCCTTTGTAATGCCGCGCGTCGACGCGCTCGGTGATGCTCGCGCCGGGCATGCATCCGGCCACGGCCTCGATGTTCCGCAGCAGCTCCCACGCCGTGTCGGCCGAGGCGGGCAGCGCAAACGTTTTCTCGAGCTGGACTTTCATGCGCGCCTAGCCTGCAAAATGCAGGAGCGCGCTTTCGTTGAAGCAAGCGCGGGCACTTCTCTCTCCCACCACCCCGTCACGCTGCGCGTGCCACCCCTCCTCGGGCAGGAGGGGAGTTTCTCCCCCTTCATCGCTTGTTGACCCCCAGTGCATTGCATTGCTGCCAGACCCGGTAGGCGCTGTGCGGCATGTCCATGTGGCTGATACCCAGGTGAGCGAACGCATCGATCACCGCATTGCTGAAGCACGGTATGCCGCCGACGTGCGGCGATTCAGCCACGCCCTTGGCTCCGATCGGATGGTGCGGGCAGGGCGTGACGGTGTGATCGGTCTCCCAGTGCGGTGTCTCCATCGCGGTCGGCAGGAAGTAGTCGAGCAGGCTGTTACCGAGATGGTTGCCGTTCTCGTCGAAGGGGAGTTGCTGCCCCATTGCGACCGCGAACGCCTCGGTCAATCCGCCGTGGATCTGACCTTCGATGATCATCGGGTTGATGCGCGTGCCGCAGTCGTCGAGCGCGTAGAAGCGGCGTACCTTGACTTCGCCGGTGAACTTGTCGATGTCGACCACGCAAAGGTAAGCGCCGAACGGGAACGTCAGGTTCGGCGGGTCGTAGTACGTCACCGCATTCAGGCCTTGCTCCATGCCCGCAGGCAGGTTGCCGGTGTGCGCAACCATGCAGATCTCCTTCATGGTCTTGGCCTGGCTCGGGTTGCCCTTGACCTTGAAGCGGTCGATCTCCCATTCGAGATCGCCCTCGGCAACCTCGAGCAGATGCGCCGCGATCTTTTTGGCCTTTTCCTTGATCTTGCGAGCAGCCTGTGCGGTGGCCGCACCCGAGACCGGCGTCGAGCGCGAGCCCCAGGTGCCCGCGCCGTAGGGCGATTTGTCGGTATCACCTTCCTCGACGACGATATCGCTGGCGGGCAGGCCCAGCTCGGTCGCGATGATCTGCGCATACGTGGTCGCGTGACCCTGGCCCTGGCTCATCGTGCCCAGGCGCGCGATGACGCCGCCAGTCGGATGAACCCGGATCTCGCAGCTGTCGAACAGGCCGATTCCCAGGATGTCGCACACCTTGGTCGGCCCGGCGCCGACGATCTCGGTGAAGGTCGCGATACCGATGCCCATCAAGGTCGGTGAGCTCGGGTCCGCGCGCTTCGCGGCCTGCTCTCGGCGCAAGCCGTCGTAGTCGACTGCCTTGAGCACCTTCTCGAGCGCCGTGTGATAGGCGCCCGAGTCGAGGGTCCAGCCGAAGGCGGTCGTGTACGGGAACTGCTCGGGCTGGACGAAGTTGCGGCGACGGATCTCGGCCTTGTCGACGCCCATCTTGTGGGCGAGCACGTCCATCATGCGCTCGATCAGGTACACCGCTTCGGTCACCCGCAGCGAGCAGCGGTAGGCCACGCCTCCGGGCGCCTTGTTGGTGTAGACGGCGTCCACGCGGCAATACGCATTGGGGATCGCGTACGAGCCCGTGCAGATCGAGAACAATCCGGCGGGCAGCTTGGACGCGGACACATGCGAATTGAATGCGCCGTGATCCGCGATCGCCGTGAACCGCAGACCCTTGATGCGGCCGTCCTTGTCGGCGGCGAGCTCACCGACGCAGTGGTAGTCGCGGGCAAACCCTGTGGTAGAGATATTGTCGATGCGCGACTCGATCCACTTGATCGGCACGCCCGTGACGATCGACGCGACCGTGGCGACTACATATCCCGGGTAAATCGGCACCTTGTTCCCGAAGCCGCCGCCGATGTCGCCCCCGACGACACGGATCTTGCTCTCGGCGATACCCGAAAGCATCGCCAGTACCGTGCGCAGCAGGTGCGGAACCTGACTCGTGACATACAAGGTCAGGTTGCCGGTAGCCTTGTTGAAGGAAGCCACGCAACCACAGGTCTCGAGCGGGCAGGGGTGCACGCGCGGGTTGAGGATCTCTTCGCGCACCGTGACGGCGGCGCCGGAGAACGCCGCATCCGCCGCGGCTTTGTCGCCTGCTTCCCACGTGAAGATATGGTTGGGGTGCGTTCGCGGACCGTGACCAACCTCTTTTTTGTCGGCGATGTCTTCTCGGATGATCACCGCATCCTTGGCCAGCGACTTCTTCGGGTCGATGATCGCCGGCAGCTCCTCGTAGTCCACCTCGACCGCTGCCGCCCCGTCATAGGCCGCGTATCGATCGGAGGCCAGCACCATCGCCACTTCCTGCAACTGGAAGTGCACCTTCTTGTCGGCCAGCACCGCCTGCACGTCGCCGCCGACGGTCGGCATCCAGTGCAGATTCACCGGCTTCAGGTCATCGGCTACCAGCACTGCAACCACGCCGGGCGTGGCGAGCGCCTTGGATTTGTTGATCGATTTGATGCGCGCATGCGCGTAGGGGCTGCGCACGATCGCGCCGAACAGCATGCCCGGAAGCTTGATGTCGTCGATATACGCACCCTGGCCGCGAATGAACTTCGCATCCTCCTTGCGCAGCAGCGAGGTGCCCATGCCCTGCAGTTTTTCCTCACGTTCTTTGATGTCCGACAGGTCGCCCATGTGGGTCTCCGTTGTGTCCGGTGTGATGGTGTTCTCGATGTGCGCTTCGGTGTCCGGTGCGTCAGGCCGCTTTGGCCGCCGTCGCCGCCAGCTTGCGTGCGGCGGACTGCACCGCCTTCACGATGTTCTGGTAACCGGTGCAGCGGCACAGGTTGCCGGAGATGCCGTAGCGGATGTCGTGCTCGGTCGGATTCGGGTTTTCCTGCAGCAGCCGATAGGCGCGGGTCAGCATGCCGGGCGTGCAGTAACCGCACTGCAAGCCGTGCTCTTCATGGAAAGCCTGCTGCAGCGCGTGCAGGACACCGCCCTGTTCCAATCCTTCGACCGTGAGCAGCTGCGAGCCGTCGCACTGGACCGTAAGCACGGTGCAAGCTTTCACGGACATGCCGTCCACGTCGACCGTGCAGGCACCGCAGTGCGTCGTTTCGCAGCCGATATGCGATCCGGTATGCGCAAGCTTCTCGCGCAGCGTGTAGATCAGCAGCTCGCGCGGCTCGACCTCGGCCGCGACGTCCTTGCCGTTGAGCTTGAATGCCACCTTGTACGTCTTGGCCATCGCCGTCTCCCTTAAGTTCCGTGCTTTACGACTTGCTCGCGCGCGCGTGCGCGGCTGCGAGGGCGCGCCTCGTCATTTCGCCGCACATGGCCGTCTTGTAGGCTGCGTCCCCGCGCTGGTCCTGCATGGGATCGCAGATGCTCATCGCCAGGCGCGCCGCTTCGGTCAAGGCGCGCTCGTCGATCGCTTTCCCAACCAGGTAGTCCTCTGCCGCGCGAGCCTTGAGTGCGGTCGGCGCCAAATTGGTGAGTCCGATGCCGACCTTGGCGACGCTGTTGCCCTTCATTTGCAGCAATACGGCGGTCGCAGCGGTGGCAAAATCGCCGGTCTTCCGTTTGAGCTTCTGGTAGGACCAGCCCGTACCGGCGGCCGGCAGCGGGATGCGGATCTGCGTCAGGATCTCGCCAGGTTCCAGCAGCGTCGAGTACAGCCCGAGGAAGTAGCCATCGGCCTTGACGACGCGCTCGCCGCGCGGGCCTTTTAGAGCAAATGACGCATCCAGCGCCAGCATCAAGGCCGGATGATCGTTGCCGGGGTCGCCGTGCGAGATGTCGCCGCCGATCGTGCCCTTGTAGCGCACCTGCGGATCGGCGATCCAGCTCGTGCCCTCGACTAGCAGCGGGACCTTTTCGGCGAGCAGCGCGGACCGAAGCAGGTCGTGCTCGGTCGTCATCGCGCCGATGTGGATCTCATTGCCGACCTGCGCGATGCCGCGCAGCTCGGGGATCTTGCCGAGGTCGACGAGGTGGGCCGGTTCGGCGAAGCGCAGCTTCATCATCGGCAGCAGGCTGTGGCCGCCGGCCAGCAGCCTGGCGTCCGGGCCGAGGTCCCCGAGCAGCTTGATGGCGTCGGCGAGGGTGCGTGGGGCGTGATAGTCGAATCCGGCTGGAATCATGTTGGTTGTCTCCTCTTTTATAGTGCCGGCCACCCGGGGGGTGGAGACCCGATCGTACGTGCGCGAGCGGCAAACGATGCGGATTTCTCAACCTATCACACGCCCTGGAAGGGCTCAAGGCAAACCTAAATGTCATGTTTGCACTCCGTTCAAGGCGATGGTGCTTTCGCGCAACGCCGTCAGCGATCGTGGTGTCTGCCGCGCCGCAGCATCGCGATCTTCGCCCTTCGCGCACGCGCAGGCCGCCAAGATAGGTTCTAAACTAGCGCGCCTGTTTCGCAGCTTGAATGCTGCGCCGCCAAGGGGACCTTCGATGACGGCCCTGCCACGCGCTGTCGCGCTCGCCACGCTTTTGCTCTCCGCCTCCGCGTTCGCCGCCAAGGTGGAGATGTTCTCGCCGCAGGGTGAGGTCAAAGGCGTTCGCCAGGTGACCGCCCGCTTTTCCGAGGCCATGGTCGCGTTCGGCGATCCGCGCCTGGCGGAGCCCTTCGACGTCGACTGTCCAGAGCAGGGCAGCGGGCGGTGGGCCGACCAGAAGAACTGGGTGTTCGACTTCGAGCGCGATCTGCCAGCCGGGGTGCGCTGCAGCTTCAAAGTGAAGGCGCAGCTCCAAGCCAACAGCGGCGCCGCGGTCGAACCCGCGACCTTTTCATTCACCACCGGCGGGCCGGCGGTCATCGAATACCTGCCGCAGCGCTACGAGCGGGCTGACGAGGAGCAGGTGTTCATCCTCGGGCTGGATGCGGCGGCCCGGCTGGATTCTGTGACGCGGCACGCCTACTGCGACGTGCAGGGCGTGACCGAGAAGATCCCGGTCAAGCTCGTGACCGGGGACGAGCGCCTGCAGCTGCTCGAGGCGCGCAAGGATTTCGTCGACCGCTACCTAGGGGCGCTGTTCAAGAGCGGACGCGTCGCCGCGGTCCCGGAGCGGGAACTGCTGCGAGGGACGCGCGCCGAGCAGCTCAAATCCGCCGATGAATCCAAGTTTCCGGTGGTGGTTTTGCGCTGCGCCCGGCGCCTGCCGAGCGAAGCCGAGCTAAGGCTGGTGTGGGGGCAGGGCATCGAGTCGGCCAGCGGGGTGCCGACCAGCCGCGATCAGGTGCTCGAGTTCAAGGTGCGGCCGGCGTTCTCGGCCAAGTTTTCCTGCGAGCGAGTGAACCGCGAAGCGGCGTGTCTGCCGTTCTTGCCGATGCACCTCGGCTTCTCGGCACCCATTGCGCGGGCGAGCGCCGCGAAGATCAAGCTACGCGACGATCAGGGCAAGATTTACAAGGCCACGCTGCCTGACGCCAAACAGGTCGGCGACTGGGTTGAGGATGTCTCCTTTCCCGGGCCTTTCCCGGAGCAGGCGCAGCTCACGCTCGACATCCCCGCCGACCTGCGCGACGACGCGGGCCGGCGCCTTTCAAATCAGAAGCGCTTCCCGCTCAGCGTCGAGACCGACGTTGCGCCGCCGCTCGCTAAGTTTCCGGCCAAGTTCGGGATTCTCGAGCTGAATGCGGAACCGGCGCTGCCAGTCAGCCTGCGCAATGTCGAAGCGGACGTAGGGGGCAGGCAATGGAGCGCGACCGGCAATATCCCCGGCCGCGTGCTTCGAATCGGCGAAGCCGATGCGAAGCGCATCGTCGATTGGATGAAACACGTCAACGATTCCGAGCGGGTGGATTGGGGCGATCGGTCCAACGGCGAGCCGGAACCGCGCTACGCCGCGGCGGCGTCGATCTTCGGCGCGTCGGTCGAGACACGAGCCATCAAGGTCCCCAAGCCGAACGGCGCTCAAGCGTTCGAGGTCGTCGGAATCCCGCTCAAGCAACCCGGCTTCTATGTGGTGGAGCTCGCGAGCCCGAAGCTCGGGGAGGCGCTGCTGGGCGGCGGCGCCTCCACCGGCAGCAAGCCGGTCTATCACGTCTCGACCGCCGCTCTCGTGACCAACCTCGCCGTGCACTTCAAGCAGGGCCGCGAATCCTCGCTCGTGTGGGTCACGGCGCTCGATACCGGGATGCCTGTGGCCAAGGCCGAGGTGTCGGTGCAGGACTGCAATGCGGTTGAGCACTGGAAGGGCTTCACCGATGCCAACGGCATCGCGCGCATCAACAAGGAGCTGCCCGAGCGCCGGCGGCTGCCCGGCTGTTTCGGCGCCTACGACCAGCAGTACATGGTGTTCGCGCGGCGCAGCGGGGACGTGAGCTTCGTGCTCTCCGACTGGAATGAAGGCATCTCCCGTTGGCGGTTCAACCTGCCGCAGCTCGGCTACGAGGGACCGTACATCGCGACGACTGTGTTCGACCGCACCTTGCTGCGCGCGGGAGAGAGCGTGCACATGAAGCACTTCTACCGCCAGCACGCGCGCACGGGATTCCGGCTCGTCGCGTGGGATGCGCTGCCGGACAAGATCATCATCGAGCATGTCGGCAGCGATCAGAAGTACGAAGTGCCGGTGAAGTGGGACGCGAAGGACAGCGCGGAGTCGGTGTGGGACGTGCCCAAAGAGGCCAGGACCGGGACCTATCAGGTGATCACGGAGGACAACCTGGGCGGCGCGCAGCGCAACGAGCGCAGGCGGCGCGTGTCGGGCACCTTCCGCGTCGAGGAGTTCCGCGTGCCGCTCATGCGCGCCGGGCTCGATCTGCCCGCCACGCCGCTGGTCGATGTCGACCGTGTGGACGTCGGCGTGCAGGTGAGCTATCTCGCCGGCGGGGGCGCGAGCTTCCTGCCGGTCAAGCTGCGCAGCGTCGTGCAGCCCCGCGCGGTCAGCTTCCCGGGGTTCGAAGAATTTGCGCTGGCTCGCGGTGCGGTCAAGGAAGGCCTGCAGGAGCAACGGCGTTATCGCTGGTATCGCGGGGACTACGCGCTGTCGGACGATGACGAGGAGGCGCCGCTCGATGCCGATGCCGCCAGCGGTCAGACTCGAGCGCTGAAGAGCGTGTCGCTCGTGCTCGACGGTGCGGGCGGTGGGCGCGCCACGATAGCCGGTATCCCGAAGCAGGACACGCCACAGGAGGTGTTGGCCGAGCTCGAATACAACGACCCCAACGGCGAGGTGCTGACCTCATCGACGCGCATTCCGCTGTGGCCCTCGCAGATCGTGCTGGGGCTCAAGCCCGATTCGTGGGCGCTGTCCAAGGACAAGATCAAATATCAAGTGGCGGCGCTCGATGTTGCGGGCAGGCCGGTGCCCGGGGTCAAGCTCAAGCTGGATCTGTTCGAGCGCCGCACTTTCTCGCACCGCAAGCGGCTGCTGGGCGGCTTCTACGCGTACCAGAGCGGCACCGAGGTGAAGCGCCTCGACACCGTGTGCCAGGGACAGAGCGACGACAAAGGGCGCCTCTGGTGCGAGTTCAGCTCGCCGGTGTCGGGCGAGATCTCGGTGCAGGCGAGCGCCGTCGATGCGGCTGGCAACCCTGCCTTCACAAACAGCTCGGTGTGGGTGGCGGGCGGCGGCGAGTGGTGGTTCGAGGCGTCCAACGGCGATCGCATGGACGTCTTGCCGGAGCGCAAGCGCTATGAGCCGGGCGAAAAGGCCGTGTTCCAGGTGCGCATGCCGTTCCGCAAAGCCACTGCGCTCGTCACGGTCGAACGCGAGGGCGTGATGGATGCGTTCGTCACGCAGTTATCCGGGACGTCGCCCGTGGTCGAGCTTCCAGTGCGCGGGAATCACGCACCCAATATCTTCGTCTCGGTGCTCGCGGTGCGTGGGCGCGTCGCCGACGTGCAGCCGACCGCGCTGGTGGACCTCGGCAAACCCACATTCAAGATGGGCGTCGCGGAGATCAACGTGGGCTGGCGCGCGCATGAGCTCGACGTGAGGGTGAGCACAGACCGTGAGGTCTATCGCGTGCGCGACAAAGCGAAAGTGACGGTCGAGGTGAAGCGGGCGATAGACGGAACGCCCGCGCCGAAGGATTCCGAAGTTGTGCTGGTGGCAGTGGACGAGGGGCTGCTCGAGCTCGCTCCCAACGAGAGCTGGAAGCTGTTGAGCGCCATGATGCAGCGGCGGGGCATCGAAGTCGACACGGCGACCGCTTCGATGCAGGTCATTGGCAAGCGCCACTTCGGCCGCAAAGCACGCGAGGCCGGTGGTGGAGGAGGGAGGCACGGCGCACGCGAGCTGTTCGACACGCTGCTGTTCTGGAAAGCGCGCGTGAAGCTCGATGAGCAAGGCCGCGCGAGCGTCGAGGTGCCGCTCAACGATTCGCTCACGTCGTTCCGCATCGTGGCGGTGGCCAACGGCGAGACTGGATTATTCGGCACCGGCGAGACATCGATCCGTTCGACCCAGGACCTGATGCTGCTCTCTGGCCTGCCGCCGCTCGTGCGCGAGCAGGACTCGTTTCGAGCCGGGTTTACCGTGCGCGACGCTACGGAGGTGGCGCTCGACGTTGAGCTGCAGGCGAAGCTCTTCCCGGAGGCAGGCGGCAAGCGCTTCGGGGGGCAGGAGCTGAAGCCCATCTCGTTCAGTCTTGCCCCGGGCATGTCGCGCGAAGTGGGCTGGGAGGTGAAAGCGCCGGTCAACGCCGACACGCTGCGCTGGGAGGTCAGCGCGCAGGCCAAACGCACCGACGGTGCGGTGTCCACGGACAAATTGAAAGTTGTGCAGAAAGTCATCGCGGCCATCCCCGTGCGCACCTTTCAGGCCACCATCTCGCAGCTCGACCAGCGCCTCGAGCTGCCGGTCGCTCTCCCCTCCGGCGCCATCCCGGGGCGCGGCGGGGTTCGCGTCAGCCTGCTCAAAAGTCTCGCGGGACAACTCGGCGGCGTGCAGGAGTATATGAGCCGCTACCCCTATACCTGTCTGGAGCAGGTCGCATCGCAGGCGGTCGCCCTGCGCGACAGCGCAAGGTGGGCTGCCCTTACCGCAGCTTTGCCCTCGTATCTCGATCACGACGGCTTCGCGAAGTATTTCCCGATCCTGCCGTATGGCAGCGACGTGCTCACGACGTACATTCTCACGATCGCCAGCGCGGCGGGCTGGGAAATCCCCGCCTCGTCGCGCAGCCGGATGATGACGGCGCTGGAGCGCTTCGTGCGCGGCCAGCTCCAGCGCGAGCCCGAATGGCGTGCGGCGGATCTTTCCGTTCGCAAGGTCGCGGCGCTGCAGGCGCTGGCGCGCTGGAGCCGCAAAGTGGAAGACGCCGATCTCGCTTCGGTCTCGATCGAACCGAATCTGTGGCCTACTTCGGCGGTGATCGACTGGCTGGACCTGCTCAAGCGCGCTCCCGATCTCTCGAAGCACGAGGAGCAGCAGTCGCAAGCCGAGCAGATCCTGCGCTCGCGGCTCAGTTTTCAGGGTACGACGATGGGTTTCTCGACCGAGCGCACCGACTATCTGTGGTGGCTGATGGTGTCGGGCGACGTGAACGCGAACCGGATGCTGTTGTCCGTGCTGGACCGGGATGCCTGGCGCGAGGACGTGCCGCGGCTGGTGCGCGGCAGCCTGGGACGGCAGCAGCGCGGACGCTGGAATACGACGGTTGCCAACGCCTGGGGCGTTCTGGCGCTCGAAGGCTTCGCCGCCAAATTCGAGACAGAAGCGGTAACCGGTGTCACGTCCGCCGAGCTCGCCAAACAGGACCGCGCACTGGACTGGAGCCAGCAGCCGGAAGGGGGCGGCCTGTTGTTCCCATGGCCCGCGGGGGAAGCCAGTCTTGTGCTCGCGCAGCAGGGCACCGGCAAACCGTGGGCAACCGTGCAAAGCCTCGCCGCGATCCCGCTCACCGAGCCGTTCTCCTCTGGGTACCGGATCGCACGCACGGTCTCCGCGGTCGAACAGAAGAAGCAGGGGCAGTGGAGCCGCGGCGACGTCCTGCGCGTGCGCCTGGAGTTGGAGGCTCAATCGGACATGAGCTGGGTGGTGGTCAACGATCCTGTCCCGGCGGGAGCGGCGATTCTCGGCACCGGTCTCGGGCGCGACTCGCAGATTCTCAGCAGCGGCGAGAAGAAGCAGGGATGGGTGTGGCCTGCCTTCGAGGAGCGCAAGTTCGACTCCTTTCGCGCCTACTACCGCTTTGTGCCCAAGGGCAAATGGACGCTCGAGTACACGCTGCGCCTGAACAACGCGGGAGAATTCCTGCTGCCGGAGACGCGCGTCGAAGCGCTGTATGCGCCGGAGATGTTTGGTGAGGCGCCCAATGCGAAAGTCACAGTCGCACCCTAAGGCACCCCCAGGGTGGAGGCTGCGTTTGCTCGCCGTCGCGCTTCTGCTCGCGCCCGCCCTGACCCTCTCGGCTCTTCCCACCTATGACAAGGTCAAGCAGGACTACGCCTCGACCGAAGGCGTGCTGCTCGACCGCAACGGCGTGCCGATTCAAGAGCTGCGCGTCGATCTGCACGGGAGGCGGTTGTCGTGGGTGCAGCTCTCCGATGTGTCGCCGGCGCTGCTCGAGGCCGTGATCCGGGCCGAGGACAAGCGCTTCTACCGGCACGGCGGTGTCGACTGGCTGGCATTGTCCGACGCCGCCCTCGCCAGCCTGTTTTCGTCCAAGCCACGCGGGGCGAGCACGCTATCCATGCAGGTGGCGGCGATGCTGGAGGGAAGGCTCAAGCGCGGCAAAGAGCATCGCACCGTCGGGCAGAAATGGGACCAGATCAAAGCCGCGCAAGAGCTGGAGAAGACCTGGACCAAGCGCCAGATCCTGGAGGCCTATCTCAATCTGTCCGCCTTCCGCGGGGAGTTGCAAGGCGTGGGTGCCGCTTCGCGCGCGCTGTTCGGCAAGGAACCGAGCGGCCTCGACGAGCGCGAATCGCTCTTGCTCGCCGTGCTGCTGCGCGGCCCGAACGCCACGCCCGACGCCGCCTCCAAACGGGCGTGCGCGCTGGGAAAATCGATGCTGCCGCCGCGTCCTTGTGACGGACTCGAGAGCGCTGCGCGTACCGCACTCGACGGCGTGCCCAATCTGCGGCCGGCGGTGGCGCTCGCCCCGCACGTGGCGCGGACGCTCCTCGGCGTGGAGCAGCGGCGCGTGCAGTCCACGCTGGACGGCGCGCTGCAAGCCTACGTGCTGGACGCGATGAAGCGTCAGCTCGCTACGCTCGATCCGCAGCACGTGAGCGATGCGGCAGCGCTCGTGGTGGACAACGCGAGCGGCGAGGTGCTCGCCTATGTCGGCAATTCCGGCGAGTCCTCTTCGGCGCGCTACGTGGACGGCGTAAAGGCGGCGCGTCAGGCCGGCTCGACGCTCAAGCCGTTCCTCTATGAGCTCGCTCTGGAGCAGCGCCTCCTGACCGCCGCTTCGCTTCTGGACGATTCTGCGGTCAACATCGTCACGCCCGGCGGGCTGTACGTGCCGCAGGACTACGACCGCGAGTTCAAGGGCCTGGTGAGCCTGCGCACTGCGCTGTCCGGCTCGCTCAACGTGCCCGCGGTGCGCACGCTCTCGCTTGTCGGCCCCGATGCCTTCGCGGAGCGCCTGCGTGCGCTCGGCTTCGAGCACATCGACCGAGACGGTGACTACTACGGCTATTCGCTCGCGCTCGGCTCCGCCGAGGTCAGCCTGTGGGAATTGACCAACGCATACCGGGCGCTGGTGAACGGCGGCGTGCTCACTCCGCTGTCGCTGCTCCCCGGAACCAAGCCTGCGGGGCAGTCAGTGATGGACCGCGCGGCGAGCTACATCGTCGCCGATATCCTGTCCGACCGCGCGGCTCGCAGCATCACGTTCGGACTCGCCAATCCGCTCACCGCGCGCTTCTGGGCGGCGGTTAAGACCGGCACGAGCAAGGACATGCGCGACAACTGGTGCGTCGGCTCTTCGGTACGCTATACCGTCGGCGTATGGGTCGGAAACTTCGACGGCAGCCCCATGTGGGACGTTTCGGGAGTCACTGGGGCGGCGCCACTGTGGCTCGAGATCATGAAGGAGCTGCCAGCGGCGGCAGGGGCCCCGTCCCAGCCGCCCGGCGTCGAGGCGGAGCAGATCACCTTCGAGCCACCCGTCGAAGCGCCGCGGCGCGAGCTCTTCGTTGCCGGGACCGTTGTCGACCGCGTCGAAGCCAAAGGTCCCGACCAGACTCACCCGACCATCGCCTATCCCGGGGAGGGCCAGATCATCGCGGTGGACCCGGACATCCCGGAAGATCGGCAGAGGGTGCGATTCGAGGCGCTCGGCGCCGGCGCCGGTGCGCAGTGGCGCCTGAACGGCGAGCCGCTCGACGCCAGCGGTCTCTGGCGGCCGCAGCCGGGGAAATGGCTGCTCACCCTGCACGACGCCGAAGGCAAGCAGCTGGACGCGGTGCGGTTCGAGGTCAGGGGCAGCGCTAACTAACAGCGACCACCGCTCGACGCGCCCCGGCATGCTGTATGCGTATGCCGCGGTCGTTGAGCAGGAGCTAGGTCACTGGCGCGGCGCGGGAAGGGGGCGCGCGATCGGACCTTGGTTCGGTGTTTCTGTTTTATTAATCAATTGATGCTTTATTTTCCATCATTTGATGTCCATTTATAGTTAGGGCGCTCGGCAAACGAGGATGGTCACCCTGTGATAAGACTTGCGAGAGAGCAACTCTATTCGACCCGGGACCCAGCCCATTTTCACGATGGGTTGATCAAGGATGTAAAGTTGCTGTGGGACGCCCAGGCCTTTCCTTCGTCCGTGACGTTGATGGTTTGCTTCATCGACACGTTGGCCGCGAATGACGCAGACGCCACAAAGACAAAGTTCGCCTCTTTTCTGGAGACACACTTCCCGGCGCTATGTG